>NZ_JAMYKW010000027.1:0-74851 GCF_040317555.1 Mesorhizobium sp. M1406
GCTCTACCCGCTCAAGGCCTATGAATACCGCGCCATCTCAGAATCAGGCGACCCTCCCGCGAAGCGGGTTCGTGCATGGGGCGCAAAGCTGCCGCCATCTCTGCGGTGCCCACTTTTGTTCTGCAATGGCGGAAATTGGCGCGCCCGAAGAGATTCGAACTCCTGACCCCCAGATTCGTAGTCTGGTGCTCTATCCAGCTGAGCTACGGGCGCGCAACGGGCCATGCTTTCCATGACCCCGCGATCCGATCGTGAACGACCGGTCGCGACGAGACGTGTTCCCTAGCGACTGAATTTCGGAAAAGCAAGCCGATCCGGCAAAAGTTTTGCACAACTGCTTTCGCGAGTGCAGATTGAGGTGTGTTGAGATTCAGGTCAGGCCGAGTCGAAAAAACGGTGGGGTCCGAGAACCGGAGCGGAGCGTACTTTTGGTACGTGAGCACCGGAAGCGCAGGAAACGCCGTTTGCAGGCCGGCCTGAGCTGAATATCAATACATCTCATGCCGGGCGGCGCAGGCCGTTGCTGCGGGCCTGGTCGAGCCGTACCGGCTGGTCGGGGATGGTGACCGCGAATGTGGTGCGCCCGCCAATGCTCTCGACCAGCTCCACCGTACCGCCATGAGCCCGGATCAGTTCGTGCGCGATCGCCAGTCCAAGGCCGGTGCCGCCGCTGCGGGCCGAGCCGCGGAACGCCGCGAACAGGTTCTCCCGCGCCTTGGGCGGTAGGCCCGGTCCGGTGTCGCTGACGGCAATGCGGCTGACACTGCCCAGGCGCACGGCCGACACCGCCAGGCGGCGCACCAGGGCGCTTTCACTGTCTGCCGCCATCGCCTGCACTGAATTCCGGCACAGATTGGTGAGCACGCGGAACAGCTGATCGGAATCGGCGTCCACCTCGAAGGTCGGCTCGACGGAATTGACGAACTCGATGCCCTGCCCGATGTCGAGCAGGCCGTGCACGTCCTCGACCAGCTGGCGCAGCCTCAAGCGCCGGCGCGCCGGTGGCGGCTCCTGCGTGCGGCCATAGGCGAGCACGCCTTCTGAATAGGAGACCGCTCGGTCGAGCGCGCGCAGCAGCTTCGGCGCAAAGGCCTGCACGGTCGGGTCCTTGACCTGGCGCAGGCGGTCCGACATCAGCTGCGCCGAAGCCAGGATGTTGCGCATGTCATGGTTGATCTTGGAGACGGCAAGGCCGAGGTCGGCAAGGTGCTTCTGCTCGGAGAGCATCTTTTGCAGGCGTTCCTGCATCTGCGACAGTTCGCGCTCGGCAACGCCGATCTCGTCGGCGCGGGCGGCCGGGTGGATGATGCGCCCGGGATCGTCGGGGGCTTCCGAGAAGGACAGCATCGAGCGCGTCATCGTCCGGATCGGCCCGATCATGATCAGGTCGATCGCGGCATAGACCAGCATTGCGGTGAACAGGGAGATCAGCAGCGAGACGAAGGCGACGTTGCGCGAATATCGCAGCATCGCATTGCGCAGGCTGTTGTCGGGCATGATCAGCTCGAACTCCTTGTCCGAGTCGCCGACAGGCCCGAAAACGCGCAGCATCCGGTCACCGCCGAAAAACAGGGTGTCGAGCGCGCCGGTCATGCCCTTGATCATGCCGATGCCGGCGATATCGATGTGTTCGTCGACCTTCGGCGGCATTTCGGCAACCACCAGCAGCCGCGAAACGCCGCCGTCGCGCACCGCGATCGCCTTGGCGCCGATCGCCATCAGCACGTCGTTCTGGGCGGCGCGTGACAAAGAGGTGGATTCGCCCTGCACCAGCACGATCGACACAGCCGCCGCCGTGCTCAGCCGCTCCTTCAGCCAGTTCAGCCGGTAGCTGGCGATCCAGGGCAGGAAGATCAGCACTTCCGCCAGCAGCACGAAGATGATGGTGAGCAGCAGCAGCTTGGTCGACAGACCGCGCGACAGCGGCACCGTGCGCACGATGGTTGGCGCCGCCGTGCCGATCCCTTCCTGCGCTTGTGTGGTTTCGCTCATGCGGTCCATGTCTTCACAATCACTTGATCAACGCAGATTAGGCGATTACGGCTTTTTTGCCAATTTCATCCTTGCCGGAAACATAAACCGACTTGGATGACGCCGGGGTTTCGGTCCGACGACGCCGGATTGACTTCCAAAAGCCTTCTTTCTATAAGCCCGCACACGCTCGGGCCATTCGTCCCGGCGCGGTTTCGATCGCGCCAAAAACGGCCCGGCAAAGCTCCTGTTACACAGTGACAGAATCAAGAAGGGCCGCACCCCGCGGTATTAAAACAAATGAAGCGTACCTACCAACCGTCCAAACTCGTCCGCAAACGTCGGCACGGCTTTCGTGCCCGCATGGCCACCAAGGGTGGTCGCGGCGTCGTCGCAGCTCGCCGCAATCGCGGCCGCAAGCGGCTCAGCGCCTGAACGGAAGACGAGATCGTTGCCCGCAACCGGCAAGCCAGTGGGACCAAATCCCAAGCGGCTTCTGAAGCGCGCGGAATTCCTGGCCGTCCGTCGCGGTGAAAAGCGACGTGGGCGGCTTTTTCTCGTTGAGGTTCTCGACCGCGGTGACGGCCAGTCGCCGCGCGTCGGCTACACCGTCACCAAGAAGGTGGGCAATGCGGTTGTCCGCAACCGCGTCCGCCGGCGGCTGCGAGAAGCCGTCCGTACACACGCGGTATGTGACATGGCGCCTGGCAATGACTATGTCATCGTCGGGCGCGAAGACGTGCTTACCATTCCGTTCGGCCAGTTGAAGGCCGAACTCTCCCGCCGACTGCGCGGAACACGATAGGCCAAGGGCTTTCGATGGAAAACAACCGGAACTTCTTCATCACCATCGCGCTGTCGGTGCTGATCCTGGCCGTATGGCAATATTTTTATGTGTTGCCGCGCGGCGAAGCCCAGCGCGAGGCGGCCCGCATCGAACAGCAGCGCGTCGAGGAGCAGAAGAAGGCGGCCCAGGGCACCAATCCCGGCACTGATACCGGAACACCCGCTGCTCCTGGCGCCATTCCGAACGCACCCGGCACAGATGCCGTGACGCCGGCCGGCCGCGAACAGGCGCTGGCCACGACGACCCGCGCCAAGATCGATACGCCGAGCCTCGAGGGTTCGATCAACCTCACCGGCGCCCGTCTCGACGACCTCAAGCTCAAGCACTACACCGAGACGGTCGACAAGAACTCGCCCGAGATCAGCCTGCTCAACCCGGCGGCACTGCCCAATGGCTATTATGCCGAGATCGGCTTCGTCGGTAACGACAAGACCGGCGCGGTGCCCGGTCCCGAGACTGTATGGGCCGTCGACGGCAATGCGACGCTGACGCCGACAACGCCGGTCACGCTGACCTATTCGAACGACAAGGGCCTGACCTTCAAGCGCACCTTTTCCGTCGACACCAACTACATGTTCACGGTTTCCGACACGGTGCGGAATTCGGGCACGGCCGCCGTCTCGCTGTCCAACTACGGCCGCGTCACCCGTTTCGACAAGCCACTAGTCGCCAGCACCTATGTGCTGCACGAGGGCTTGATAGGCTTCACCGGCACCGAAGGCCTGCAGGAACACAAATACGCGTCCATCGAGAAGGACAAGCAGGCCACGCCGGGCAAGTCGACCGACGGCTGGCTCGGCATCACCGATAAATACTGGGCGGTGACGCTGGTGCCGACGGAGAAGCAGCCGTTCCAGCCGCGCTACGCCTATTTCGAGGACGGCCGCCACCGCTACCAGTCCGACTTCCTGACCGACCCGATCACCGTCGATGCCGGTCAGTCGGCGACGGTGGAGAGCGAAATCTTTGCCGGCGCCAAGGAGGTCGGCAAGATCAACGCCTATGCGGAAGACCGCCACATCAAGCGGTTCGACCTGTTGATCGACTGGGGCTGGTTCCACTTCATCACCAAGCCGATGTTCTGGCTGATCGACACCCTCTACAAATTCTTCGGCAATTTCGGCTTGGCGATCCTCGCCACCACCGTCATCGTCAAGGCCATCTTCTTCCCGCTCGCCAACAAGTCCTATGCGTCGATGGCGAACATGAAAAAGGTGCAGCCCAAGATGCTCGAGATCCGCGAGAAATACGCGGACGACAAGATGAAGCAGCAGCAGGCGATGATGGAGCTGTACAAGACCGAGAAGATCAACCCGCTCGCCGGCTGCTGGCCGGTGGCGCTGCAGATCCCGGTCTTCTTCTCGCTCTACAAGGTGCTCTACATCACCATCGAGATGCGGCACGCGCCGTTCTTCGGCTGGATCCAGGATCTGGCGGCACCCGATCCGACCTCGATCTTCAACCTGTTCGGCCTCGTTCCGCTCACGCTGCCGCACATGCTGATGATCGGCGTCTGGCCGCTGATCATGGGCGTCACCATGTTCCTGCAGATGCGCATGAACCCGACGCCGCCGGACCCGACGCAGGCGGCCATCTTCACCTGGATGCCGGTCATCTTCACCTTCATGATGGCGGGTTTCCCGGCCGGCCTCGTCATCTACTGGGCCTGGAACAACACGCTGTCGATCCTCCAGCAAGGCGTGATCATGAAGCGCCAGGGCGCCAAGATCGAGCTGTGGGACAATCTGGTCGCGCTGTTCCGGAAGAAACCGTCACCGGCGGAATAGCGGGGGTGCCTTTGCGGGCTCAAGAAGCCTCGGGTTCACGCGCCCGGGGCTTTTTCATTGGTGGGACATCCCATTCCGACCGATTTCCAATATCCGGCGAAACTTTGGCGGCCGCGCCTCGAAACTGCGCATCGCCATTCCCCGCGGCATGCGCTTGGGCACGCCTTTGGGCAGGTGCCGACTGCTCGAGGAGATCGCTCCTTGATGGCGCTGTCATCGACCTTGGCCTGCGTGCCGCAGCAAATGAGCAGAGCCGCCATGGAAAGCTCGCTCGTCAGCCGATTGGTGCTATAGGGCGGATCACGCTATTTTGAATAGGCGCGTGCGAACTTCGCTCGGCGCCAAGCGGCCAATTCTTTGACGGACTTCGACATGGACGGACCCAACCCAGACATCAAGCACCCGATCCCGATGCATACCCGCGTCGGCTTCCTCAAGGCACTGGTGAACGCGCCGAACATCGAGATCGGCGATTACACCTATTACGACGACCCCGACGGGCCGGACAAATTCGCTGAAAAATGCGTCCTGCATCATTACCCGTTCATTGGCGACAAGCTCATCATCGGCAGGTTCTGCGCGATCGCCGAGGGTGCGCGCTTCATCATGAATGGCGCCAACCACGCAATGTCCGGCTTTTCGACCTACCCGTTCAACATTTTCGGCCATGGCTGGGAAAAGGGTTTTGACCCGGCGACCTGGTCGAAGGAGGTTCGTGGCGACACGATCGTCGGCAACGACGTCTGGATCGGCATGGAGGCGGTGATCCTGCCCGGGGTGGACCTCGGTCATGGCGCCATCATTGCCGCGAAATCGGTGGTCACGCACGACGCCCCGCCCTATGCAATCGTCGCCGGCAACCCGGCCAAGGTGGTGAAGATGCGTTTCGACGACCGCACGATCAGGCGGCTGCTGGCAGTGGCGTGGTGGGACTGGCCGGTGGATAAGATCAGCCGCAACCTCGACGCTATCCGGGGTGCCAATATTTCTCTTCTGGAGGCAGCAGCTTGAACGCTCTGAACAGCAGCACGATCGGCACCGAACTGTTTACACGGGGATGGATATTCATTCGCGGCGTGCCGGCAATGAAATTCCTGCCGCCGGAAGGACCGCCGGAAATCGCTTTTGCCGGCCGCTCGAATGTCGGCAAGTCGTCGCTGATCAACGCGCTGGTCAACCAGAAGGGGCTGGCCCGGACCTCCAACACCCCGGGGCGCACGCAGGAGCTCAACTATTTCGTGCCGGATGGGTTTTCGGGCGAGGGTGCCGACCTGCCGCCCTTGGCGCTGGTCGACATGCCGGGCTACGGCTACGCCACCGCGCCGAAGGAGAAGGTAGACGAGTGGACCAAGCTGGTCTTCGACTATCTCAAGGGCCGCGTCACGCTGAAGCGGGTCTATGTGCTGATCGACGCCAGACACGGCATCAAGGCCAAGGACGATGAAGTGCTGTCGCTGCTCGACAAGGCGGCGGTGTCCTATCAGATCGTGCTGACCAAGACCGACAAGATCAAGGCTGCGGGCGTGCCGCGGCTGATCGAGGAGACGCTGGCAAAAATCAAGAAGCGGCCGGCGGCGTTTCCGTTCGTTCTGGCGACGTCCTCTGAAAAGGCCGAGGGCCTCGAGGAATTGCAGGCCGCCATCGTGCTTGCGGCCAATGGCGGATAGAAACGGCTTTCCCGGGAAAGCCGCATAGCGCCTTCCCTTGGGAATTGCGCAGCAACAAAAAGCTAAGGCTTGGCCTCGATGGCAATCGTCTGATGGCCTTCTTCCGCCACGAGCCTTTCGGTGCCGTAAGCCTTCAGGAACATGCTGACGCCTGACGTGACGATGTGGTCGATCTCGTCCTGCGACGGGGCCTTGGTGCGGTAGGCGAAGATGCACTGGCGGAACAGACTGGCCAAGCAGAGTTCGGTGAACTGATAGGCGGCGAGATCGACATCGTCGATCCGCAGCAGGCCGCGCTCGATGGCGGCATTGAGAAAGGCCGCGACCTTGTCGTGACCGCGCTTGGGCCCGCGTTCGTAAAAACGCGCGCCCATGTCGGGAATGCGGTCGGATGCGCCGATCACCGTACGCTGTGCCTGGATGACCTTGGCCGAGGTGATCTTGAGGGCCAGCACTTTGCCGAACTTCACCAATGTCTGGCGAAGGTCGTCGGATTTGTCCAGCACGTCGTACATGTTCTTGAAGATGGTGCCGCGCTCTTCCTCGATCAGCGCTTCGAACAGCTCTTCCTTGTTGGCGAAGTAGACGTAGATCGTGCCCTTGGAGACTCCGGCCTCGCGGGTGATGTCGTTCATCGACGCCGCTTCGAAGCCCTTGTCGATGAAGACGCGCCGGGCGCCATCGATGATCTGGCTACGCTTGACCGGGTCCTGTCCCGCCGCCGGGCGACCACGGCGCAAGCTGTCCAGCAGATCGCCACACTGGTCGGTTTCGACGTTGGGCGGAGTCTCGGCCATTAAGGTCACACCTCGAAAATAATTCGAACCGTCCGGTTCGATTGCACTTGATATGGTCTTCTTTACGCGCTATGTCAACGTCCTGATCGAACCGAACGGTTCAGTCCTATTACATTAGAGAGATGTCATGTCCTCGAACGCGTCAACATCAGCCGAAGTCCGTCCCTTCCCCAACGCCAAGGTCGCGCCAGCGACGGAGGCACCTGAAATACCTGTCCAGCCCGCGGTATCGCCGCCACCGGTAGAGGCTCCGGCCAAGAAGAAGCGCTCGGTGCGTTCCGTCCTGCTGCCCATCATCGGCGTCGCTTTGCTGGGCGCCGGCGCCTGGTACGGTTACGACTACTGGACCACGGGCCGCTTCATGATCTCGACGGACGACGCCTATGTCCAGGCCGACATGGCGTTCATCTCGCCCAAGATTTCCGGCTATGTCGATCAGGTCAAGGTCAGCGAGAACCAGCTGGTCAAGGCCGGCGAACCGCTGCTCGTCGTCGACGACGGCGACTACAAGATCGCCGTCGCCCAGGCCGAGGCGCAGATCGCCACCTTGAGCAAGACGCTCGACCGTATCGACGCCCAGACCGACGCGGCGCGCGCCTCGCTGCAGCAGGCGCAGGCGCAGAAGGTCGCCGACCAGGCCTCCGCCGACAATGCGGCCAAGGTCGCGGCGCGCGCCTCGCAGCTGCTCAAGACGCATGTCGGCACGCAGGCGCAGCTGGACGACGCCCAGACGGCGGTTCAGCAGGCCGACGCAGCCCTTGTCGGCGCCGACGCGCAGATCGCCGCGGCGCAGGCCAATATCGGCGTGCTGCAGGCGCAGCGCGCCGAATCGGCAAGCACGCTCGCGTCCTTGCAGCTCAGCCACGACAAGGCCTTGCGGGATCTTTCCTTCACCGTGCTCAGGGCGCCTTATGATGGCGTCGTCGGCAACCGTTCCGTGGAGCAGGGCGATCTCGTCAGCCCCGGCCAGAAGCTTGCCGTCATCGTGCCGATGGACAAGCTCTATATCGTCGCCAACTTCAAGGAGACGCAGCTTGCCCGGCTGGTGCCCGGTGAGAAGGTCAAGATCTCGGTCGATGCGACCGACGGCGAGGATTTCGAGGGAACCGTCTCGTCGCTGGCGCCGGCTTCCGGTGCCGTGTTCTCGCTGCTGCCGCCCGAAAACGCCACCGGCAACTTCACCAAGGTCGTGCAGCGCGTTCCGGTCCGCATCGACGTACCCGCCGACGCACTGAAGAGTGGCAAGCTGCGCGCCGGCCTCAGCGTCGTCGTCGCCGTCGACAGCCGCACCGTCCCATCCGCGTCGGCGTCAGCGGCCGCGTCGAACTGAGCCGCCGCCGGGGAGCAATGCCATGGCAACCGCAACCCTGACAGCAGGAGCACCGCCGGCAAGGCCGGCTGTGCCCGATACCATCTCGACACGGCGCGTCATTGCCTTCCTGGCGATGGTGTTCGGCATGTTCATGGCCATCCTGGACATCCAGATCGTCTCCGCCTCGCTGGCCGAGATCCAGGCCGGCCTGAGCGCCAGTTCCGATGAAATCCCGTGGGTGCAGACCGCCTATCTGATCGCCGAGGTGGTGATGATCCCACTATCGGGCTTCCTCAGCCGGATGCTGTCGACGCGCGTGCTGTTCACGATTTCGGCGGCGGGCTTCACCGCTGCCAGCGCCCTTGCCGCGACCGCCACCAACATCGACCAGATGATCGTCTACCGCGCCGTCCAGGGCTTCATCGGCGGCGGCATGATCCCGAGCGTCTTCGCTGCCGCCTTCACCATCTTCCCGCCGTCGCGCCGCGCCGTCGTGTCGCCGATGATCGGCCTGGTGGCGACGCTGGCACCGACCATCGGCCCGACCGTCGGCGGCTATATCAGCCATGCCATGTCCTGGCATTGGCTGTTCCTGGTCAATGTCGTGCCCGGCATCCTGGTGACCACGGCGGCCTGGACGCTGATCGACTTCGACAAGCCCAATCTCAAGCTGTTCAGCAAGTTCGACTGGTGGGGCCTCGCCGGCATGGCGGCCTTCCTCGGCTGCATGGAATATGTGCTCGAGGAAGGCCCGAACAACGACTGGCTGCAGGACAAGGGCGTCTTCATCTGCGCCATCGTCATGACCATTGGCGGGGTGCTGTTCTTCTGGCGCGTGTTCACCGCCGAGGAGCCGATCGTCGATCTGAAGGCCTTCACCAATATCAACTTCGCGTTCGGCTCGCTGTTTTCCTTCGTCATCGGCATCGGCCTCTACGGCCTGACCTATTTGTACCCGGTGTTCCTCGGGCGCATCCGCGGCTACGATTCGATGATGATCGGCGAGGCGCTGTTCGTCAGCGGACTGGCCATGTTCTTCACTGCGCCGATCTCGGGCATCCTGTCGAACAAGATCGACCCGCGGCTGATGATGATGATCGGCTTCTTCGGCTTCGCCACCGGCACCTGGTGGATGACCCACCTGACCGCCGACTGGGATTTCTACGAGCTGCTCATCCCGCAGATCCTGCGTGGTTGTTCGATGATGCTGTGCATGGTGCCGATCAACAACATCGCGCTCGGCACGCTGCCGCCGGAGCGGTTGAAGAATGCGTCCGGCCTGTTCAACCTCACCCGCAATCTCGGTGGCGCCGTCGGCCTTGCCCTGATCAACACGGTGCTGATCGACCGCAATGCCTTCCACTACGCAAGGCTCTCCGAGCATGTGCAATGGGGCAGTGAGGCCGCGCAGACCAAGCTGCAGAACATGACGCTCAATTTCGAGCAGACCGCCGGCCTTGACGCGGCGAGTGCCGCCATCTCCAAGCTGTCGGGCATGGTCCATCAGCAGGCGGCGTTGCTGTCCTTCATGGACGTGTTCTTCATGCTGACAATGCTGTTTGCGACGCTTGGCCTGTTCACCATGCTCATCCGCAAGCCGGTCGCCGCCGGTGGCGGTGGCGGCCACTGAACCAGGAATTGCGGTTTTCGGGAAGCTCCTCCAGTCCACGCCCGAAAAGCTCCGACCGCGCAAAAAACTCCGGGCCGCAAGCCCGGAGTTTTTTTGTATTCCAGCGGATGGTCTCAGGCCGTGGCCGGCTTGAAGGTCAGCGCCACGCCGTTGATGCAGTGGCGCAGGCCGGTCGGCGCCGGGCCGTCGTCGAAGACGTGGCCGAGATGGCCGCCGCAGCGGCGGCAATGCACTTCGGTGCGGGTCATGCCCAGCGACCTGTCCACAGTCTTGCCGATTCCGTTGGCGATCTCCTGCCAGAAGCTCGGCCAGCCGGTACCGGAATCGAACTTCGTCTCCGACGGATAGACCGGCAGGTCGCAGCCGGCGCAGGCGAAGATGCCCTTGCGGTGTTCGTTGAGCAGCGGGCTGGTGCCGGGATATTCCGTGCCTTCCTTGCGCAGCACGTCGAAGGCGGCCGGCGACAGGATGGCTTTCCACTCGGCTTCGGTCTTGGTGATCTCGAACTTTTCGGCGGCCTGCGCGGCCTGCGGATTGCTCATGCGCAGCACCGTTGCCGCGGCCCCGACGACGCCGATGGCGGCGATACCGCTCAAAAGAAAGTCGCGACGGTTCATGACCAATTCCTCCTGTTGTCTCTTTGCCAAACTATACCGCCACGCGGAAATCAAAAGCCGGTGACGGTGACCCTCGAACGAACACTCCGCGCCGCCCACATCTGACGTGGATGGCACGGAGCGCGCGGGTCAATTGCGGATCCCGGGAGCGAGAACCATGCAATCGACGGAGGGCCCTTGCTGCAAATTCGCCGGCAGCAAGCCCCTTGTTACATCTTGGGCAAAAGAACCTTGTCGATGACGTGGATGACGCCATTGGACTGTTCGACATCGGCGATCGTCACATTGGCCACATTGCCGTTCTCGTCGGTGACGGTGACCTTGCCGCCATCGGCCTTGAGCGACAGTTCGCAGCCGCCGACAGTCTTGACCTTGTGGGCGCCGCCGTCAGCCTTGGCCATCGAGGCGACGTCCGTCCCCATCGCCTTGGCGCCGATGACATGGCAGGTCAGGATTTTGGTGAGCTTGTCCTTGTTCTCGGGCTTGAGCAGCGTCTCGACCGTGCCGGCCGGAAGTGCCGCGAAGGCTTCGTTGGTCGGCGCGAACACCGTGAACGGACCGGCGCCCTGCAGCGTCTCGACCAGGCCGGCGGCCTTCACGGCGGCGACGAGCGTCGTGTGGTCCTTCGAGTTCACGGCGTTTTCGACGATGTTCTTGTTGGCATACATTGCGGCGCCGCCGACCGTCTGGTTTTTGGCATAGGCGACGGTTGCAAGGGTGGTGACGGCGATCGTACCTGCGAGCAAAAGGGTGGCGAATCTGCGCATGATGTAATACTCCTCGGGTTTTTCTCTTCCCATCTTTGGGACGAGAGGAGATACGGAACAGGAATGCGCAAGTTTCAGGAATATTGTGATTTTTTTATTTATCTAGCTGCGATGTACATTTCCGAATGCAGCCGGTTGCCGACGAATATGCTCACTAAGGCATGCGCAGCAAAATGATAGACTTCAGGTAAGCTATTTGAGTTGGCAGACGCAAGAGCCGGTCAGATGCTCTTCAGATCGCCCGCGGCGACCACCGGTCCGGTCGGCTGACCGGTCGGCGAACCGCCAGGCGGCTCGACGCTGACCGCAAGCACCGCGCCCTGGGCGAGCTTCTGCTGGCTTGCCGCCGGGACGATGATGCGCGCCGTAGCACCTGCCGGAATGACGCCCATCGACACCGGCGGGTTCTTGCCTTCGATCACCCACAGCTCGAAGTCCTTGCCGGCGGCGCGCTCACCGGAGACGTGCGACAGGCCGACCTCGCGATGCGCGGCGTCGTAGACGGCGAGATATCTGACATCGCTGCCTTCGGCGGCCAGTGAGGCGACGAGGCGCGGTTGCTCGAGCGGCGGGTTCAGGATGGGCACGGCAATGTAGATCGCGAGCGCTGCGACCGCCGCCGCGGCGAGGCCGCGCCAGAAGGCCAGGCTGGACCACAATCCGCTGCGCGGCTCGACGGATGTCGCAGCGCTGGACGCAAACAGCCTGCGGTCGATCGCCAGCTTGACCGAAGCCGGCGGCTCGATGTCCTGATAGGCGGCAGCAAGCGGCGAAAAATTGACCTCCCAGCCGTCGACAAGACGGGCGAAGTCGGCCTCGGCTTCAACGCGGCGGGACGCGATCTGGCGTTCGTTGGCAGCCAGCACGCCGAGAACGTATTCGGCGGCGAGCAGGTCGTCGCCTCCACGTTCCGGTCCTGTGTCTTCTGCCAGCGTCATCTTTCCAGACATTCTCTGAGTTTCAGCAGGCTGCGGCGCAGCCATGTACGCATGGTGTTCAGCGGCACGCCGTGGCGCTCCGCCAGTTCGGCATAGCTTTCGCCCTTGAGATAAGCACCCCGGACGGCCGCCGCCCGGTCCTTCTCCAATTCATCGAGACAATGGTGGATGCGTTCGGATTCGTCGCCCGCCATCGCCATCGCTTCAGGCCCCGGCGCCGGATCGGCCACGTCGAGTGCGGCATCGATGTCGGCGGCAGGCTTGCGCCGCGCTCTGATGCGATCGATCGCATGATTGCGCGCGATCGCCACCAGCCAGGAGATCGGGCTCAGGTCGGAGACGGCAAAACGATCCGCCTTCGTCCATATCTTGACGAAGACTTCCTGTAGAGCTTCTTCCGCATCTCCCCGGTCGTTCAATACACGAAGGCAGACGCCGAAAAGTTTCGCGCTGGTCTGCCGGTAGAGCAGATCGAACGCGGCCCGATCCTTCATCGAAGTCCGGACGATCAGCTTGGTGATGTCCTGCGGCGTCATCACGGGCAAATTAGGCAATTGCGATATATTTGCAACGGCGGAAATAACCTTGTGCACGCCTAAGCTTTGCGTGTCGCCAGCCCGATCCGCCTGTCGATTGCCAATAAAGTCGCCACTGGCTAGCTTGCAGTAGTGACGGGGGGGCGCATGTCGGTTGAACAGATACTATGGTCGCAAGACGCAACCGGCCTCGCCGATCTGGTTCGCAAGGGCGAGGTCTCGCCCATCGAGCTGACCGAGGCCGCGATCGCCCGCGCCGAGGCCACCCGTCCCGACATCAACGCCACGGCCGAGCCGCTCTATGATGCCGCTCGCGCCCGCGCAAGGACCGTCGACCGCTCGCTGCCGCTGGCCGGCGTCCCGTTCGCCATCAAGGACCTCGGCATCGCCATCAAGGGCGTATCGACGCATGGCGGCAGCCGCATTCCGGCATGGCTGGCCGACATCGATTCGGCGCTCACCGACCGCTATCTCGCCGCCGGGCTCATTCCGATCGTCACCTCGACGTCGCCGGAACACGGGCTGCGGCTGATGACCGAGTCCAAGGCCTTTGGCATCACCTGCAATCCGTGGAACACCGGCCATACCAGCGGTGGCTCGTCGGGTGGTGCGGCGGCACTGGTCGCCGCGGGTGTCGTGCCGGTGGCGCACGCCTCGGATGGCGGCGGCTCGATCAGGGTGCCCGCCGCCTGCACCGGGCTTGTCGGCCTGAAGGCGTCGCGCGGCCGCATACCGCTGACGCCCCTGGTGAGCGAAAGCTGGTACGGCATGGTGGTCGACCATGCGCTCACCCGTTCGGTGCGCGATAGCGCGTTGCTGCTCGACCTCACCCACGGTCCCGACCTTTTGTCGCCCTATGCCGCGCCGCCGCCGAAAGGCACGTTCACGGCGGCCGCGGCGCGCGATCCCGGCAAGCTCAGGCTGGCCGTGTACCGCAAATCGCCACTTGGCCTGCCGATTTCGGATGAGACGCTCAAGGCACTCGACACGGCGGTCGCGCTCGCCCGCGAGGGCGGCCATACGGTCGAGGAGATCGACCTGCCCTTCATAGGGCGCGATTTCCTCGCCGGCTTCTGCAGGACGGTTGCCTCGGCCGTCGCCGGCACGATGCGTGCGGAAGCGCTGCGTGTCGGCCGTTCCGTTACGGGTGACATCGAGCGGGCGACGCGCGTGCTCGGTAGGTTGGGCGAGATGGTGTCTGCCGGCGAGACCTATGCCGACCTGCAGCGGCTGCATGCCGCTTCACGGCGGCTGATCTCGGAGACCGCGCTGTATGATGCCGTGCTGATGCCGATCATTGCCCACCCGCCGCTCGCCTGCGGCGCCATGGATCCGAAAGGCGCCGACGAGCTCATCGAGAACCTGCTCGACAAGCTTCATCTGACGCTCTTGCTGAAGCTGAAGCCCTTCTTCGGCCAGCTGATGGACAAGAGCCTCTGGTTCACCCATTGGCCGGCGATCCAGAATGTCAGCGGCCAGCCGTCGATCGCACTGCCGGTCCATGTCACCGATGCCGGCCTGCCGCTCGGCATCCAGGCGGCGGGCCGCCCGGGCGACGAGGAGACGCTGCTGTCGCTCGCCGCGCAGATGGAGAAGATCTCGGGTTGGCTGGGCCGCAGGGCGCCGCTGAAGGTGCCGTCATGATGACGAGGTCGTGAGGCGCTCGAATATGACAGCAAAGCCATTTGCGGGCGGCGCCAATTCCCGCTAAGACGCCGCCGTCTTTACCGCTTTCCAGGGAACCAAGCCGATGACGGAAATAACCGCCACCGCCGAAATGCAGGCTGCCCTGCTGTCGCGGGCGCTGCCCTACATGCAGCGCTACGAGAACAAGACGGTCGTGGTGAAATATGGCGGCCATGCCATGGGCAATATCGAACTCGGCAAGGCGTTCGCCCGCGACATCGCGCTTCTGAAGCAATCCGGCGTCAACCCGATCGTCGTCCATGGCGGCGGCCCGCAGATCGGCGCCATGCTGGCCAAGATGGGCATCGAATCCAAGTTCGAGGGCGGCCTGCGC
Source organism: Mesorhizobium sp. M1406 (assembly GCF_040317555.1). Taxonomy (NCBI): domain Bacteria; kingdom Pseudomonadati; phylum Pseudomonadota; class Alphaproteobacteria; order Hyphomicrobiales; family Phyllobacteriaceae; genus Mesorhizobium; species Mesorhizobium sp. M1406. The sequence goes on from NZ_JAMYKW010000027.1 coordinate 14,890, forward strand.
GTCACCGACCAGAAGACGGTCGAGATCGTCGAGATGGTGCTGGCCGGTTCGATCAACAAGGAGATCGTCGCCCTGATCAACGCCGAGGGCGAATGGGCGATCGGCCTGTGCGGCAAGGACGGCAACATGGTCTTTGCCGAAAAGGCCCGCAAGACGATGATCGACCCGGACTCCAATATCGAGCGCGTGCTCGATCTCGGCTTTGTCGGCGAGCCGGTCGAGGTCGACCGCACCTTGCTCGATCTTCTGGCGCGCTCCGAAATGATCCCGGTGCTGGCGCCGGTGGCACCCGGCCGCGACGGCCACACATACAACATCAATGCCGATACCTTCGCCGGCGCCATTGCCGGAGCCTGCCAGGCGACACGCCTGCTGTTCCTCACCGATGTGCCGGGCGTGCTCGACAAGAACAAGAAGCTGATCGACGAGTTGACCGTGGCCGAGGCCAAGGCGCTGATCAAGGACGGCACGGTCTCGGGCGGCATGATCCCCAAGGTCGAAACCTGCATCGAAGCGATCGAGCGCGGCGTCGAAGGCGTCGTCATCCTCAACGGCAAGACGCCGCATTCGGTGCTGCTCGAACTGTTCACCGAACACGGCGCCGGCACGCTGATCGTGCCCTGAGCGGCGCGGACTGGAGACTCATTCGGCAGGAAGTTGCATGCCGGTACCGCGCTGCGGCGCGGGTTCAGCCGGCTTGCGCGCCGGGCGTCGAACGGTCATGGACTCCTCTTCGGCGTCCTGCGGCGCGCCCCAGAATTCAGCAAGCGTCGGACCGTCCTTCACCCTGATGTCGCGGACCAGAAAACCCCCGACCTCACGGAACCAGACGCGGCGGCCCATCTGCGTGTACCAGCGCATCGAGTGGCGCTGCTCGGGATCCTTGTGGAACAGGATGCGCGCCAGCGCCTTCGGCCGCGACTGCACCGCCAGCTCGATCAGCTTGACGCCGAAGAACAGCATCCAAGGTTTCAGCCGCGTCATCAGCAGCACCTGATGCTTGTAGTCCCACAGCCGGGCGTCCCTTTGGATCACCTTGCGGTCCCGCGCGATCCTGAAGAACGGCGTCCAGCGATGCGGCGTCACATAGAGCGCCTGGATCTGGTCCGGGTCGTAGGCGATCAGCTGGCGAAAGCCACGCCACAGGTCGCGAAACCCCTCATCCTCGAAGCCGGCTACCCAGGTCGCCATCGACAGTATACCGCTGAGGCGCAGCAGCCTTATCGCCTCGCGGTCGGATGAGGTGCTGCCGCCCTTGCGGATCAATTGAAGCGTCTGCTCGTCGGTGTTTTCCATGCCGAGCAGCCAGCGGATAACGCCGGCCTTGCGGTAGAGATGCAGGATGTCGGCGTCGCGCACGATGTCGTCGGCGCGGGTCGAACCGACGATCAGCACCGGTACGTTCTCGGCGATCAGAGCGTCGAGAAAGGCGCGCCAGGCCTTCTTCGAAACCGTCGGATTTTCGTCGGCGAGGTTGATCAGCTCGACGCCGTGCTGGCGGTGCAGCCAGGCGATCTCTTGCGCGAATTTGACGGGGTCGCGATGCCGCCAGCGGGTCCAGAAGCCGCGCTGGCCGCAATAGTTGCACAGATGCGGACAGCCGCGCGAGAACTGCATGACCACGGCACGCTTGCCGCCCCAATAGCTGTAGCGCCCGTGATCGATCAGCTCCCAGCCGACACGGTAGGCATCGAGCTCGGCAATGGTCATGGCCGGCTGCGTCGCGAAGGGACGGCGCAGATCGTCGCGATAGGCGATGCCGGCCACGCTCGCCGGCGGCCGGTGCATTTCCAGCGCCTCGACCAGCGCCACGACGGTCGCCTCGCCCTCGCCGCGCACGATGAAGTCGAAGACGTCCGTTTCAGCCAGGATGTCACGCCAGTGATAGGTCGGAAAGACGCCGCCATAGATGATGATGGTCGCCGGCTCGCGCTCCTTGATCATCTTGGCGATCAGCAAAACGGTCGGGTGCGCCGAGGTCGAGCCGGAATGGCCGATCAGGACGAAGTCGGGATGGTCTTCCAGTGCATCGCGAACGACCCTATCGAGCGGCATCGGCCCGAACTCGGCGTCGACGAGCCGCACCTGACGGCCGGCATCGATCAGCGGGCCGCCGAGCGCCAGCAGGCCGAGCGGCGGCAGGTGGTCGTCGGGCACGCGGCTGCCGATGGCGGTGTGCGGCGGATTGATCAGGACGATTTTCATGGCGGACCTCCTGGGCAGTTGGTCCGCGCAAGCTGGCCGGCGATATGGACAAGCGCTTGGCCCGCTTCAGCAGTTTGCGTGCAGCTTTCCCGCAGGAATACGGAAGGCAGGCATCGTCATCGCCTGAGGTGGGCGAGCGGCACGTGGCCGGGGCCCTTGATGTTTTGCAGCACCAGTTGCGTGTGAACGTCGCGCACGCCGTCGAGCCGCATCAGCCGGTGCATGACAAAGGCGTTGAGTTCGTCGACGGACGGCACCATGACATGCAGCAGGAAATCGTGGTCGCCGGTCATCGTCCAGCACGAGGACACCTCATCCATGCGCTGGACGGCGGCGATGAAGCTTTCGGGCGAGCCGTCGCTGTGGCTGACAAGGCGCACCTGGATGAACACCTCGACCATCAGCCCGACCGCGCGGCGGCTGATCACCGCGGCAAAGCCCTTGATGATGCCCGCATCCTGCAGCGCCTCGAAACGCCGCGCGCACGGCGTCGTAGACAGGCCGATCTCTTGCGCCAGCTCGGACACCGGCTTGCGTCCGTCGCGTTGCAGGACGTCGAGCATCTTGATCTCGAAATCATCGAATTGAGGCATTTTCACTCCGCATTGGTTTCTTGTGAGGGAATATTATCCAGAATATCACGCTTAAACGACCATCAAAACCGATTTGCCTCGGCAAATCCGGTTAATCTTTCAGACCATTCGCCATTCATGATTGCGAGGAGAAAAACCATGACGACGATGAGCGTTGCCGAATACGCCCGCGATTGCGCTGCCCAAGGCCTTCGCGGCGACTATTCGGTCTGCCGTGCCGATTTCACCGTGGCGCAGGGTTACGATTACAGCGCCGAGGAGCAGGCGGTGTGGCGCACGCTGTGCGACCGCCAGACCAAACTGACGCGCAAGCTCGCGCACCACTCCTATCTCGACGGCGTCGAGAAGCTCGGCCTGCTCGACCGCATCCCCGATTTCGAGGAGGTCAGCGCCAAGCTGCGCAAGCTGACCGGCTGGGAGATCGTTGCCGTGCCGGGTCTCATTCCCGCGGCCCCTTTCTTCGACCATCTCGCCAATCGCCGCTTCCCGGTCACCAACTGGCTGCGGACCAGGCAGGAACTCGACTACATCGTCGAGCCGGATATGTTCCACGACTTCTTCGGCCACGTGCCGGTGCTGTCGCAGCCGGTGTTTGCCGACTTCATGCAGATGTATGGCCGCAAGGCCGGCGACATCATTGCGCTGGGCGGCGACGAGATGATCACCCGGCTCTACTGGTACACGGCCGAATACGGCCTGATGCAGGAGGCCGGTCAGCCGCTGAAAGCCTTTGGCGCCGGCCTGATGTCGTCGTTCACCGAATTGCAATTCGCGGTCGACGGCAAGGACGCCCACCACGTGCCCTTCGACCTGGAAACGGTGATGCGCACCGGCTACGAGATCGACAAGTTCCAGCGCGCCTATTTCGTGCTGCCGTCGTTCGACGCCTTGCGCGATGCCTTCCAGACCGCCGACTTCGAGGCGATCGTCGCCCGCCGGAAGGGCCAGCCGGCGCTCGATCCGGCGACGGTCTGATGCCTCAGCCGGCCTCGGCCTTCAGCCGCGCAAGCTGGGCGCGCTGCAGGCCGAGGGCGGCGTTGACGAAGCGCGATATCATCCGCCGGGACCATCACGGGCGCCGGCATTGTCCCTCAAATCCCAAAAAATTGCCGTAAAACCGTCAGGCGGTGACCACCTTGCTCAGATGGTCGCCCAGCCGGCAGGCCAGCGCGGTGATCGTCGTCGTCGGATTGCATTGGCCCGATGTGCAGAACACCGAGGAGCCGCCGACATAGAGATTGTCCATGCCGCGTACCTTGCAGTTGGCGTCGACGACACTCTTGATGACGTCCGTGCCCATACGTGTGCCGCCCATGTGGTGATGGCCCGCCGTCTCGTCATTGGTTGGGTAGTCCTGACCGTTGGCGATCCAGTCGGCGATGCGCACTCGGCCGAGATTCTTCTCGATCAACGTCGTGCCGAACAGTCTGAGCCCTTCGAGCAGGGTGCGGCGTTCCATCTCCGATTTCTTCCAGTGCAGCTCGATGCGCGGCACGCCGGCGTGGTCGACATCGGTCTTCGACAGCTCGACCTGGTTGGAGGCGAGCGGAGCCTGTTCCCAGGCGACATAGAGCTGCGCCGCGCAGCGCAGCCTCTGGCTGAGCTTGGAGGACATCCATTCGGCCATGTTGGGCGCCGTGCAGGCGAGATCGGCGATGAGGTTCTTGACGCCGGGATACGGCGTTTCGATCAGCCTGATGCCGAAGTTCATGATCTGCAGGCGCTCCACAGCGGCAAGCGTCGGCGAGAAGAAGGCCTCGTTGACGGCATCGACCTCGAACTCGGCATAGTTGGCCAGGATGGCGTTGCCGCCCTCGAAGGTCGGGTGCTCCATCCAGTAACGGCCAAGCGCTGTCGCATTCGGCACGACGCCGCCGTTCGAGCGCTGGTTCGACCACAAAAGCAGCCGCGAATTCTCCAGTCCGCCCGTGCAGACAATGAAATAATCGGCGCTGAAGAAGCCGGCATCCTGTCCGTTCGACCACAGCCTGGTGCCGGTCACGCGTCTGCCGTTGCCGGCAAGTTCAGTGGCACCGGTGTTGAGCACCACGGCGATGTTGCTGGCTTTGTCGAGTTCGTCGCCGAATTTCTCGGCGAAGCGCACAGCCGGGCTCTTGATCAACTGCACCCAGCGAATGTCGTCGGAGATCGGCATGTCCGGCCGGAAGGCTGGAAGGTCGAGAATATCGCGCACTTCCGGCAGATAGGGCTCGATGTCGGCGCGGCGGATCGGCCAGCCCGTATCGGGCACCCAGGCCTTCGGCTCGAAATCCTGTTTGTCGAGCACGCGGCACCAGCCGGCCCAGTGGTTGGAACTGCCACCCATGAACCGCAGCCGGGTGATGTCGAGATCGAAATAGAAATCGCCGACCGTGGTGCCACGGTAGAAATCCTGCGACTCGTCGCTGAACTCACGCGAGCCGGCCTCCATCACCACCACCGGAACGCCGGCGGCGCCGAGCTTGCGGGCAATGGTTGTGCCGGCCGGGCCGGAACCGAGGATGCAGACCTTGGGGGTGAAGTTCGCGGCGCGATACGCTGCGTAGCTGTCGAAGATCATGCCAGGTCGCTCCGCTTCAGGATCCAGCCATTGACCTCGACGATCTCGTTCGGGTCGGCCCGGGATGGATCGGCGCGGGATGGATCGGCATGCGAAGCATCGGCGTCAGGCAGCTTGCGGAACAGTGACAACGCGGGCAGCGCGATCAGCGCCTGCACGAGCGTGCGGCGTGATATTCTTTTGATGAAGAAACTCATGACTGGTCTCTCGGGTGGGGCCTCGGCTACGCATGGGGCGTTCCCGGAACGAAAGTTCCCGGAACGACAGTTTCCCTGAGCGACACATGCATCGCTGCGGAAGCCAGTATCGTGCCAAGCTTCACTACAAAGCAGCGGAAACCCCGGGCAGACGGTGCAACCGAGTACAAACAGGGTTAGAATTTCCTTAACGGTCCAGCGTATCGGCCGCCTGATTAGGCCGCTTCGGAAATGTCCGTGTCGAGGATCGTCAGGTTGCGGCCCTGATGCTTGGCCTGGTAGAGGCGCCGGTCGGCGGCGCGCATCAGGTCCGATACGCTGACATCCTCGCCACAGACGGTGCCGCCGATGCTGACGGTGAGCGGAATGGTCCGCTCATCGACGGGCCGGAAGCGGATCAGCTCGACTTCACGGCGAATGCGCTCGGCGACGCGCTTGGCCTCCTGCTCGGTGGCGCCGATCAGGAAGGCGCCGAACTCCTCGCCGCCGACGCGGCCGAGCACATCGCCGCTGCGCACGCCGCGCTGGATCGCGCTGGCGATCAAAAGCAGCGCGTCATCGCCGGTCAGGTGGCCAAAATTATCGTTGATCTTCTTGAAGTGGTCGGCGTCGATGATCAGCAGCGCGCCGCGATCGGACTTGCGGCGCGAACCGTCGAGCGCGGCAAAGAAGCTTTCCCGGTTGAGCATGCCGGTCATGTCGTCGCGGCTCGCCTTTTCGGCGAGGCGGCGATGCGCGGCGGCGAGCTGGGCATGCGCGCGAGCGAGCTCGCGATGCGCGTTTTTCAGCCTGTCGCTTTGCCAGAAAGTGCTTGCGCTGGCGGCCCATGTCAGCACCAGCGGACAGATCGTGGAGGTCAGCCAGATCGTGCGGTTGACCGGAAATCCCATCGCCGGAACGATGATCAGCGTCAAAAGGAGAGAGGCCGCCACAGAGGCGAAAGCAACGGCGGCGGATCTCAGAATTATGCTGTTCATCGCTTGCTCCCACAAGACCGTCTCTGTGCCAGCAAGCCCTGAAGGCCACCTTTCCCGGATGCATAAAATTTGAATCGTGAGGCAATTTACGCAACCTCAGCGAGCAGAAGTTGTGGATAAAGTCTCTTTCAGGCTGCCCGTTTCATGCCATAAGGAGCGCATGACCACGCTCCCCGACCCCGCCCGCTTCGCCCATGTCACCGATTGGGTGTTCGACCTCGACAACACGCTCTATCCGCATCATTCGAACCTGTTCTCGCAGATCGACGTCAAGATGACCGCCTATGTCGGCGAACTCCTGGCGCTGCCGCGCGACGACGCGCGCAAATTGCAGAAGGAACTCTACCGCGAATATGGCACGACGCTGAACGGGCTGATGACGCGCCACGGCATCGACCCCGACGATTTCCTCGAGAAGGTCCATGACATCGATTACTCATGGCTGGTGCCCGATCCCGTCCTCGGCACCGCCATCCGCCAGCTTCCGGGCCGCAAGTTCATCTTCACCAATGGCGACCGCAGGCATGCCGAACGCACCGCGCGCCAGCTCGGCATTCTCGACCATTTCGACGCCATCTTCGATATCGTCGCCGCGGGGCTCAATCCCAAGCCGGCACGCCAGACCTACGAGAAGTTCGCCGAACTTCATTCCGTCATCGGCCACAATGCGGTGATGTTCGAAGACCTTGCCCGCAATCTTGCGGTGCCGAAGTCGCTGGGCATGACCACGGTGCTTGTCGTGCCACGCAATTTCGAGCCGACCTTTTCGGAAATCTGGGAGCGCGACCCGGCCAACGAGGATGATGTCGATTTCGTCACCGACGATCTCGCGACGTTTCTCACGGCGATTGTGGAGGAGGGGGTAGGGAATTGAAGAACTGACGAATTGGGGAATCGATCCAGAACGCAGAGACCGCAATCCTCATTCTTCAATTCTTCAATTCCTCGATTCCCCAGTTCTCCGATTCCCAGCCCTATTCCCCTAACTTATAGAAGCGGCTGATGATCCCCCAGGCCTCGTCGGCGGTGTCGACGAAATCGATGATATCCTGGTCGCCGGGGCTGATCGTGCCCTGCTCGGCGAGGAAGTCGAGATCGATCGCCCGTTTCCAGAAGGATTTGCCGAACAGGATCACCGGCACGCGCTCCATGCGTCCGGTCTGGATCAGGGTCAGCGTCTCGAAGAACTCGTCCATCGTGCCGAAGCCGCCGGGGAATACCGCGACAGCCTTGGCGCGCATGACGAAATGCATCTTGCGGATGGCGAAATAGTGGAAGTTGAAGCAGAGCTCCGGCGTCACATAGATGTTCGGCGCCTGCTCGTGCGGCAGGACAATGTTGAGGCCGATCGACGGCGCGCCGACATCGTCGGCGCCGCGGTTTCCCGCTTCCATCACGCCGGGCCCGCCGCCGGTCACCACGACATATTCGCGGTAGTGTGATGTAGCCGAATGCTGCGAGCAGAGGCGGGCGAATTTGCGCGCCTCCTCGTAGTATTTGCTGTTTTCCTCGAGGTTCTTTCTCTGCGTTTCGTTCTTGGCCGCCCAGGCCTCGCCGCCGGGCTCGGGCAGGCGTGCGCCCCCAAACAGGATCACCGTCGAACGGATACCGCGCTCGGCCAGGATCATCTCAGGCTTCAAGAGTTCCAGCTGCAACCTGACCGCGCGCAATTCGCGCCGCGTCATGAAGTCGGGATCGTTCCAGGCGAGCCGGTATGTTTCGGCACGCGTCTGCGGCGTATCCGGCACGCTCTTCGACCGCTCCAGATCCTCGTCCGAATGCGGCAGCGGGGTCCACCCCGCCTTTTCCATAGGAGTCATAATTGCCTTACCCGTCCAAATTTTTCAGTTGCGCCGTCCCATGGCGCAGCCGCGATTGACCCTCATTGAGCCTTAACATAAGCAGGTTCCGCAAAAGTGTCCGACGGTTTGCGACAAGAACCTGCTACAGCAAAGACCCAGGCAGGCAAAGCCTGCCAGCGGTCCGCGCGCCTTTCAAAACAGGTTAAGGCGCAGCCCCTTAACAGCTTGGTAATGGAGCGAATTCATGTCGAAGCCCGATCTTGCGAGCCTCGAAAAGACCATTGAGACGGCCTTCGAGGAACGCGACACGATTTCGACGACGACGCGCGGCGAAGCGCGCGATGCCATCCGGTCGGCGCTCGACCTGCTCGACCGCGGCACCGTCCGCGTCGCCGAGCGGCAGGCCGACGGCAAATGGCATGTCAACCAGTGGCTGAAGAAGGCCGTGCTGTTGTCGTTCCGGCTCAACCCGATGGAAATCATCAAGGGCGGCCCGGGCGAGGCCGTGTGGTGGGACAAGGTGCCGTCGAAGTTCGATGGCTGGGGCGCCGTCGACTTCGAGAAGGCGGGCTTCCGTGCCGTGCCGTCGTCGATCGTGCGCCGTTCGGCCTATGTCGCGCCGGGCGCCGTGCTGATGCCGTCCTTCGTCAATGTCGGCGCCTATGTCGATACCGGCACCATGGTTGACACCTGGGCCTCGGTCGGCTCCTGCGCCCAGATCGGCAAGAACGTGCATCTGTCCGGCGGCGTCGGCATTGGCGGCGTGCTGGAGCCGATGCAGGCCGGCCCGACCATCATCGAGGACAATTGCTTCATCGGCGCGCGCTCTGAAGTGGTCGAGGGCTGCATCGTGCGCGAAGGCTCGGTGCTCGGCATGGGCGTCTTCATCGGCCAGTCGACCAAGATCGTCGACCGCGCCACCGGCGAGATTTTCTATGGCGAAGTGCCGCCGAATTCCGTCGTCGTCGCCGGCTCGCTGCCTGGCAAGCCGTTTCCGAACGGCGAGCCGGGTCCAAGCCTCTACTGCGCCGTCATCGTCAAGCGGGTCGACGCCAGGACCCGTTCCAAGACCTCGATCAACGAATTACTGCGCGATTGATCTTTGCGCAAAGCGGGCGCACCTTCCGCCGGCGCGACAATCGGTCGCGCTGGTTCAACGTGGAGGGGTGACATGGACTGGAAGTATCTGCTGACGAGCTTCGACGGCCGCATCAACCGTGCCAAATTCTGGGCCGCGATTGGAGTTTTCATGGTCATCGGCATCGTTGCCTTTATTCTCGATGCGATACTTGGCACACGCATCACCACGGCCAGCGGCGCCCAGATCGGCATCGTCGGCATTCTCGTCGCTCTGGCCTCGATCTATTTCGCACTCGCAGTCTACGCCAAGCGCTGGCATGATCGCAGCAAGTCGGGCTGGTGGAGCCTGATCATGCTGGTGCCTTTCATCGGCCCGATCTGGTTTCTGGTGGAATGCGGCATTCTCGAAGGCGCCAGGGGCGCCAATCAATATGGACCGGATCCGCTTGCCTGACAGATCACTCACCTGGCTTTTCTTCAAAATATCGGGCCGCGTCAGCCGCGCGGCCTATTTTCTTGGCGGGTTGCTCGTCGCCATCATCCAGGCCTTCCCGCTCTATCGCTTCACGCTGGTGCCGGAGGGCTCGCCCGAGAGCAACATGTGGTCGTTCATCTTCTTTGTCGCCTTCATCGCCTCGCTGTGGTCGAACATCGCGCTGGCGGTTAAACGGCTGCACGACCTGGACAAGCCGGGAATTGCCGCGCTGATCCTGTTCGTGCCGGTGGTCTCGATCGTCGCCTTCCTTGTGTTGTGCCTGTTTCCAGGGCAGCCTGGGCCCAACCGCTATGGCCGGCGCACCAACGAGCCGGCGCAACACTGAGGGCCGATCGGACATGCGCTACCGCACGCTTGATCCGAAACTGATCGTCGGGACCGCCGAGCGGCTGGAAGAGCGGATCGCCGACCGTTTCCCCGATGCGGGATTGCGTGGCGTCGCCGCCGAACTGGTCTCGCTGTCACGCGATCTGGCCAAGGCGGCCAAGGTGCTCGAAGCACCGATCTGGTGGCTGCGCGGGCTCATTGGCGCCGCCTTCGTCGCGGGTGTGCTGGTGTTCCTGTTCGTCGGTACCATCTTGCCGATCGACCGCATTTCGGGAACCCACGATGCCCTGCAGTCGGTGCAAGGCATAGAGGCTTCGATCAACACCGTCATACTCGCTGTGTTGGGCTTACTTGCCCTGATCCGCACCGAGGAGCGTATCAAGCGCAAAAGAGTCTTTCGCCAGCTGCACGGCCTGCGTTCGCTGATCCATGTCATCGACATGCACCAGTTGACCAAGGATCCGGCGGCCCTTTCGGCCGATTTCAGGCCGACGGTGCATTCGCCGGCGCGCATCACCAATGCCGCCGACCTGGCGCGCTATCTCGACTATTGCTCCGAAATGCTGTCGATCACCGGCAAGATCGCCGCGCTGTTCGCGCAGTCGGTCAATGACGACATCGTCATCGACGGCGTCAACGACATCGAGAACCTGGCGTCCAACCTGTCGCGTAAAATCTGGCAGAAGATCACGTTGATCGACGGCCGGCCGGCGGTACAACAATCTGTTCCGGCGCCAGGCCCGGCGAGCCAAGCCGCTCCGATTCCGCCGCGCGCACCAGCGCGGTGATCCGCTTGACCATCGGCGCCGGCGTGCCGGCTTTATCCGCCAGCCGCAGGATCGCGCCCTGCAAGTCGTCGATCTCCGTCGGCCGGCCGCGCTGCAAATCGTCCCACATCGACGAGCGCGCCCGCGGGTCGATCGCCAGCATGCGCCGGGCCAGCAGTTTGAACAGCCAGTCCGGCAGCCTGAGCACCTTCGGCAGCAGGGATGGCCGCAAGCCGGCAATCCGCGCCGGCTCGATGCCGGATGCTTTCATCGCCGTGAGCGCCTCGTCGATCTGACGGGCCAGGATCAGCCGCCAGCCCCGATCGGCCAATTCGGTTGCCAGCGGCAGGTCCGACAGCGCCACCAGCGCGTTGTTCAAATTCATCAGCAGCTTGCCCCACAGCACGGCCTTCATGTCGCCATGGGCTTCGACCGCAAACCCTTCGACACCGAGCAGGTCGACCAGGCTGGCGTCGCCGTCTTCGACCATCACCTTGCCGTCGCTGGCGCGGTGAACGCGCAGCGGCAGTTCGCCATCCGGGGACTGCACGACATTGAACGGCACCATGCCGGCCAGCACTGTTCGCCCGGCAAGCCCGGCGCGCAGTTTTTCGGCATTGTCGATGCCGTTCTGCAGACTGACCACCACGGCATCGGGGCGGGCATGGACCTTGATGAGGGTTGCCATATCCTGCGTCGCGCCGCTCTTGACCGTGACCAGGATCACGTCGGCCTGCGGCAGGGCAGCGGCCGGATCGGCGGTGACGGCAAGCGCCTCCGGCTTGATAGAGCGATCGCGGCCCTGGAGGTCGCTGACCCGCAACCCGCCCTGCCGCAACGCCGCATCGACACGCGGCCGGGCCAGCAGAATCACCCGGCGCCCGGAGAGCGCCAGGCAGCCGCCGGCATAGCAGCCGATGCTGCCGGCGCCGGCAATGACGATTCTTTTGTCCTGGTCTGCCATCCTGTCACCCGCACCGGGTCGCAGCTATACGACATGAAAACCATAATATCGGCGGTATCGCCAGCCATGAGGCTGGCCCCTATGTCTGGCCGTGACAGGCCCTCCGCTTTCGACTATCGCTTTTGCCATGACGCTGCCGACCGATCCCGCCGAAAACCTCGCCGCCCTTATCCGTTGTGCTTCGGTAACGCCCAACGAGGGCGGCGCGCTGACCGCGCTGGAGACGATGCTGAAGCCGCTCGGCTTCCTGGTCGACCGGCCGGTGTTTTCCGAAGACGGCACGCCCGACATCGAGAACCTCTATGCGCGACGGTCCGGCAACGGCCCGCATCTGATGTTCGCAGGCCATACCGACGTGGTGCCGGTCGGCGACGAAGCCGCCTGGACGCATCCGCCCTTCGCCGCCGAGATCGCCAATGGCGAGATGTATGGCCGTGGCGCGGTCGACATGAAGGGCGGCATTGCCTGTTTCATCGCCGCCGTGGCACGCCATGTCGAGACCAATGGCGGCCCGAAAGGATCGGTCTCGCTGCTGATCACCGGCGACGAGGAAGGCCCCGCCATCAACGGCACGGTCAAGCTACTCGAATGGGCGGCTTCCAGGGGCGAGAAATGGGATGCCTCCCTTGTCGGCGAGCCGACCAACCCCGATACGCTCGGCGACACGATCAAGATCGGCCGGCGCGGCTCGATGTCCGGGGCCATATCAGTCAATGGCCGCCAGGGCCATGTCGCCTATCCGCAGCTTGCCGACAATCCGGTGCGCGGGCTGATGAGCCTGGTCGACGCCTTGCTGCATCCTGTTTTCGACAAGGGAACCAGGGATTTCCAGCCGACCAATCTGGAGATAACCTCCATCGATGTCGGCAACCCGGCCACCAATGTCATTGCGGCCAAGGCGACCGCGACCTTCAACATCCGCTTCAACGACACCTGGACGGCCGAGACCCTGCAGGCCGAGATCCACAACCGGCTCGACCAGGCGGCCAGGCGCAAGAAGTACCGGCAGGCCAAGAAGACTCCGGTCGACTATGAGCTCGTCTGGCGCGACAGGCCGAGCCATGTCTTCCTGACCCGCGACGACAAACTGATCGAAACGCTTCGCGGCTCCATCAAGTCGACGGTCGGCAAGGAGCCGACGCTGTCGACCTCCGGCGGCACGTCCGACGCGCGTTTCATCAAGGACTACTGCCCGGTGGTCGAGTTCGGGCTGGTCGGCAAGACCATGCACATGGTCGACGAGCGCGTCGCCATTGCCGATCTCGAAACGCTGACGCAAATCTACCAGCGCTTCATCGAAGACTGGTTCGGACAGGGCTGAGCAACATGCTTTCGGCGGACGAAACCCAAGCTTCGCTGACGGGCGCCTGGCGGCTGATGCTCGGCAAGACCGACGGATTGCGCCTGCTCGACCTGTCGGCCGATGGTTTCTGGAATTCGTTTTTCGCCATTGTCGTTGCGGCACCAGCGCTGATCGTCGGCTGGGTCGGCGTCGCCAATGAGATCGGCGATCCCGACGCTTTCGCGGGGCGCTTCAGCATGCTGGTGCGTCTGGCGACGGTCGACATCGGCTCCTGGGTGCTGCCGCTGATCGTTCTGGCCCTGGTTGCGCCGCGCGCCGGCATTGGCGGCCGCTTCGTCCACTATGTCGTCGCCAGCAACTGGGCTTCGGCCATCACCGCCTGGCTGATGCTGCCCTCGGCGCTGATCAGACTCTTCCTGTCGTCTGCGAGCCAGGTTTCGAGCCTTGTGTCGCTGCTTCTGTTTGCCCTGTCGATGGTGCTGACCTGGCGCATGACCAACGCCACAATCGGCAGGGGCGCAGCGACCGGCACCGCCGTTTTCGTCGGCATGTTCATCGCCTCGCTGTTGGTGCTGTTCGGCCTGCAGACGCTGCTCGGCATCACCGTGCCGGACGATGTCGGGGCTCAGAGCCTTTCCGGGTTCGTCTCCGGGTAGTCGACCTCAGGATAATCGACGCCCCGATAATCGACGCCGATGAGAAACAGCCCGTCGGGTGGTGCCACCTGGCCGCAGGCGGCGCGGTCACGCGCCTCGAGCGCCGCTTTCATGTCGGCCGCGGTCCAGCCGCCGTCGCCGACGCGCTTGAGGGAACCGACCATCGAGCGCACCTGATTGTGCAGGAAGGAGCGCGCCGAGGCCCTTACCTCGATCACGTCATCTTGCCGGCTCACATCGAGCCGCTCCAGCGTCCTGATCGGGCTGTTCGCCTGGCACTGGGTGGAGCGGAAGGTGGTGAAGTCATGTCGTCCGAGCAGGACCTTTGCCGCTTCGTGCATGGCGACGGCGTCGAGCCGCTTCGGCACCCACCACACCTTGCCCTTGTCGAGCGCGGCCGGCGCGCGGCGGTTGAGGATGCGGTAGAGATAGTGGCGGCCGGTGGCCGAGAAGCGCGCGTCGAAACCGTCGGAGACGACCGTCGCCTTGAGGACGGCGATGCGCGCGCCGGCCGCCTGCAGATGGGCGTTGACGGCATCGCGCACCTTGTCGGTGGGCCACGCCTTGGCGAGGTCTACATGCGCCACCTGGGCGGTCGCATGCACGCCGGCATCGGTGCGGCCGGCAGCGCGCAGCCTGACCGCTTCGCCGCAGAATTTTTCGATCGCCTGCTCGATCGCCTGCTGCACTGAAGGCTGATCCGCCTGGTGCTGCCAGCCGGCAAACAGGCTGCCGTCATATTCGATGTCGAGGCGAAAACGCGGCAATTTGCACTCGCCTAGGCGGCGAGTGCCGAGCCGAAGGCCGAGGCGTAGACCAGTCTGCCGGCTTCCGGGGCATCGCCCCAGGCCAGTGCCTGCAGTGCCTCGCCTTGATACTCGCTCTCGAACTTTTCGGCGCGTGCATGGCTGTAGCCGAAACGGCTGTAATAGGCCGGATCGCCCAGCACCACGGCCAGCGTCTCGCCGCCATCCCGGAGACGGATATGTGCCTCGCGGATCAGCGCGCCGCCGATGCCGCTGCCATGGAACGAGGGCTCCACCGCCAGCGGTGCCAGCGCCACGGCCGCGAAGTTCTTGCCGCCGCTCTGGACGAACAGCCGGGAAAACAGGATATGGCCGACCACCTGGCCGTCTTCTTCCGCCACCAGTTCGGCAACGGCGTCGCCGCCGGTCACCAGCGCGTCGACCAGCCCGGCCTCCGCCTGCTGGCCGAAAGCGTGCTCCTCGACGAGGCGAATGGCCTCGCGATCTCGCGGCGTCGCCGCGCGTATCGACATCATGCTCATGAGAATTTCATTCCTTTTTCGATCTTGGCCCCGCGCAGGAATTCCGACGCGGCGGCGGGCCTTCCGCCCGCCCGTTGAACTTCGACCAGCCTGATCGCGCCTGTCCCGCAGGCGACAGTCAGCCGGTCATCGAGAATTCCTCCCGACTCGCCCAAATCTTCCGAAAGCGACAGGCCTTGCGGTAGCGTCGAGCGAAGCAGTTTCAGCCGTTCCGGGCGGCCGCCAATTCCTATCTCCGACCAGGCGCCGGGAAAGGGCGACAGGCCACGAATATGATTGTGGACCTCGCTCGCCGAGCGAGTCCAGTCCACGCGCGTCTCGGATTTATCGATTTTCTTGGCGTAGGTCACCCCATCCACAGCTTGTGGGGTAAATGTCAGGGTGTTCCTTTCCAGTCGCGCCAGCGCTTCCACCATCAGGGCTGCGCCGACACTCATCAACCGATCATGCAGATCGCCGGCAGTCATATCGGGTTCGATGGTACATTTTTCAACCATTCCGACCGGGCCAGTGTCCAGGCCCTCTTCCATGCGCATCACCATCATGCCGCTTTCCAAGTCACCGGCCATGATGGCGCGCTGGATCGGCGCGGCGCCGCGCCAGCGCGGCAGAAGCGAGGCATGGCCGTTGATGCAGCCAAGCCGGGTTGCGTCCAGAACCGCCTTCGGCAGCAGCAAGCCATAGGCGACGACCACGGCGACATCGGCGTGCAAGGCACGGAAGGCGGCCTGCTCGGCCTCGCTCTTGAGCGATGTGGGCGTGCGCGTCTCGATGCCCAGCCGCTCCGCCTCGCGCTGCACCGGCGACGGCGTCAGTTCCAGTCCGCGCCGTCCGGCGGCGCGCGGCGGTTGCGTATAGACGGCGGCGACATCGTGACCGGCCTCGGCAATGGCGTGCAGCGTCGGCACCGAAAACTCGGGCGTGCCCATGAAGATGACGCGAAGGGGCATTTTTCTTTCGATATCCTATCTTCTGCTCGCGCCGTGAGCCGGCTCAGGCACCCGCTTCAAACGGGTTTATGATCTTCAGGTCAAGGCCGTCAAAGTCGCGGGCGACCACGGTCGCTTTTCCTTTCCGCTTCGATTGTGTCCATGATCTCGGCGTATTCATCGCCAATTGCGCTTTCAGCGACGAAAGCCGAGCGAATCGCGTCCTATGCCGAGAGGCTCAGCTCCTGCTGAGATCGCCGTTCCGCAGCCATGCCTTTGCGCAAAAGATCGATGGCCCTGTCCGACAGGCTCTGGCCGACCTTGTGTGCCGCCAGTTCGATTTCGCGTTTCAAAGGCTCGGGAATGTCTCTGATCAGGATGTCGGCCATCGGCATCTCCATTTGGTGCTGTGCCGCCGACATCAGGCCTGGAGTGGACTCCAGCCCTATCCCATCAGCTTGCCCGGCGCCTTGTCCTTGGCGAGCTTCTTGAATTTCTTCACCACCATGTCGCGCTTCAGCTTCGAGATGTGGTCGATGAACAAGACACCGTTGAGGTGGTCGATCTCGTGCTGCAGGCAGGTCGCCATCAGGCCCTCTGCCTCCAACTCCTGCAATTTGCCGTCGCGGTCGAGATATTTGACCCGCACGGAGGCCGGGCGTTCGACCTCGGCGTAGTAGTCCGGGATCGACAGGCAGCCCTCCTCGTAGACGGAGCGCGCATCGGCGCTCTCCAGGATTTCCGGGTTGATGAAGACGTGCGGCGCCGGCTCTTCGTCTTCCTTGGCGAGATCGATCACCAGCATGCGCAGCGGCTCGCCGATCTGGATTGCGGCCAGCCCGATGCCGGGGGCGTCATACATGGTCGCCAACATGTCGTCGGCCAATTTGCGCAAAGGCGCGTCGACGCGCTCCACCGGCTTGGAAACCTGGCGCAGGATGGGGTCGGGAAGGATGATGAGCGGCTTGATCGGCATGGCGTTCCACCTAAGACCTCCAGCGAAAAGCGTCAACCGCCGGGCTTGAGGCTCGTTCACGTTTTGATCTGTGTCAGCCGTGCGAATCATCTATGCTGTCCACATGAATGATCTGACCACCATCCTTTCCGAACCTGTCGCCCGGCTTGGCGCCACCACGATCACGCTCGGCCATGCGCTGGCCTTCGGCGTCTTGCTGTTCCTCGGCCTGTTCGTGGCGCTCGTCATCGCGCTGTGGCGATCGGCCAAGGCGCGCGCCGTCGCCGCGGCCGAAGCCGCCGACCATGCCCGCGACGCCGAGGCGCGGATGGCCGGCATTTTGCAATCGCAAGCGGAGATGCAGGGCCGCATGGGCGCCATCGCCGAGGTGTTCGGGGCACGGCAGGCGGAATTGACGCAGTCGATCGGCCTGCGCCTCGACGCCATGACCGGCCGCCTCGGCCAGACCATGACCGAGCAGACCAAATCGACGCATGAAAGCCTGGCCAAATTGCAGGAGCGACTGGCGATCATCGATGTCGCGCAGGGCAATATCCAGTCGCTCGCCGGCCAGGTCGTGCAGTTGCAGGCGATCCTCTCCAACAAGCAGACGCGCGGCGCCTTCGGCCAGTCGCGCATGGAGGCTATCGTCGCCGACGGCCTGCCGCACGGCGCCTATGAATTCCAGGCGACGCTGTCGAACGGCAGCCGGCCCGATTGCCTGGTGAAGATGCCGAACGGCGCCCCGTCGCTTGCCATCGACGCGAAGTTTCCGCTGGAAGCCTGGAATGCCATCCGCGCCGCCGACGGCCCCGACTTGCAGAAGGTCGCCTCGCAGGCCTTCCGCCGCGACATCGAGATCCATGTCCGCGATATATCGGAAAAATACCTCATCCAGGGCGAGACGCAGGACACCGCCTTCATGTTCGTGCCGTCGGAATCGGTGTTCGCCGAGATCCACGAGAATTTCGAGGCGATCGTCCACAAGGCGCATCGCGCCCGTGTCGTCATCGTCTCGCCGTCGCTGCTGATGCTGTCGATCCAGGTCATCCAGGCGATCCTCAAGGACGCCCGCATGCGCGAACAGGCGCATCTGATCCAGGGCGAGGTCATCCGGCTGATGGAGGACGTTGCGCGTGTCGACGAGCGTGTGCGCAAGCTGCAGGTCCATTTCGGCCAGTCCGCCAAGGACATCGACGACATCCTGGTTTCGACGTCGAAGGTCACCAAGCGCGGCCAGAAGATCGAGGCGCTGGAATTCGGCGCGCAGCCCGACGGCGATGCCGCCGCGGACGCGGCGTCACGGGCTCCCGCTGCGAAGGTCGACGCGAGCCCCCGCGTCGCCGATTCGAAAACCGGACAGCTCAGGCTGAGGGTCGTCGAAGGCGACGACTGAGCGACGGCGCCGGATCCGCCCCTACTGCTCTTCCTTGGTCGCCATACCCGGGAATTCCGGCAGCCATGGCAGCGCCGAGCGATGCCAGCTCTGCCTTCTCGGGACCAGTTGTTCACGTTGCCGCGCCGTGCCGACCCGGATGCCATAAACCTTCGGCCCGTCGCCAACCGATGTGGCGTAGAGATGCGAGCCGCACTCGCCGCAAAAGCCCTGCGCGCGCTTGGCGCCGCTCGATCCTGTCTTGATATAGACCTTTGGCGCACCCTTGGTGATCCGGTACTGGCCTTCCGGCGCGCCCACGGTCACGCGAAAAGCCGTTCCGGTCAGTTGCTGGCAATCGATGCAGTGGCAGATTCCGGTGTTCTCCGGGTCGACCTCCGCCTCGTAGGTGATGGCGCCACAATGGCAGCCGCCGTCGATTTTCATCCTCGTTCCTCCAAAGTCTCTTTGATCTTAGCAAGGCAAGACCGTGAGGCAATGGCGCAACGCTAGTCCAGCGCCGGATCGGACGCGGTCTCGATCAGCTTGCTCCGCTTTTCCCATGTGCCGGTGGTCTGCGGCTTGACGAATAGCCGCGTGATCTCCGGCATCTCCTTTTTCAGCCGCGCCTCCAGGCGCTCGACGCAAGCTTCGATCTCCGGCGCCGTCAGATGATCCTCGAACTCGATACTCAGGCCGGCGACGATCTCCGCCGGCCCCATATGGACGGTCAGGACGCCGTTCGCCTGCCGCACCGCCGGATCCTGCTGGGCGATCGCCAGCACCTGTCTCTGCACTTCGGGCGACGCCGGCTCGCCGATCAGCAGGCCCTTGCTTTCGCGGGCCAGGAAAATCGCCGTCGCGCCAAGGATCAGCCCAATACCGATCGAGGCGGCGCCGTCGAGTTCCGGCTTCTTCAGCAGTTCCGCCGCCAGGATGCCGGCAAAGGCGACGATCAGGCCGAGCAGGGCCGCAGTGTCTTCGAACAGCACGGTATAGACGCTCGGATCCTTGCTCGATTGCACTGCCCGCAGCCAGCCCTGCTTGCCCTTCTGCTTGCGGAACTCCTTCAGCGCCACCAGCCATGAGCTGCCCTCGAACAGGAAAGAGAGGCCCAGGACGATATAGTTCACCTTGACGTTGGCGACCGGTTCCGGCGCCATGATGTGGATCACGCCCTCGTAGAACGAGACCCCGGCGCCCACGGCAAAGACGAGAAGTGCGACGATGAAGCTCCAGAAATACAGTTCGCGCCCGTGACCGAGCGGATGCGTGCGGTCAGCCGGACGGGCGGCGCGATGCATGCCGTAGAGCAGCAGGCCGCCATTGCCGGTATCGACCAGCGAATGCACGCCTTCCGACAGCATCGCCGAGCTGCCGGTGAAGAAGGCGGCGGCGAACTTGGTCAACGCGATGGCGAGATTGCCGGCCAGCGCCGCGTAGATCACCCTTTTTGAGCCGCCATGCCCAGCCATGGTGTGTGTCCCCGTTTAGATGAGCACCCAGCCTAACGGCCAGACGGCAGAAGCTCCACAGGCATCACAACGCACGAACCGCGGGCTCGTTCAAGGCTGGCGTCCGTCAAAGACATTGCTGGTTAGAGATTGGCTGGCGGAAGGCGGGCTAGTCGACGATCTCTTCGGTCCACACCTTGAAGGCGGCGAGCGTGCCCGGCCCGAAAATATGGGTCAGCGGCACGTCGGCGGCGTCACGGCCGGAGGCGATCAGGATGCGGCCGATGCGCGGCGCATTGTTGCGCGGGTCGAAGACATGCCAGCGGCCGCCGAGATAAACCTCCATCCAGGCGCAAAAATCCATGCTCGCCCATGGCTTCGGCATGCCGATGTCGCTGATGTAGCCGGTGCAATAGCGCGTCGGGATGTTGAGTGCCCGGCAGAAGGTGACGGCAAGATGCGCGTAGTCGCGGCACACGCCGCTCTGTTCGCGATAGGCCTCCGCGGCGGTGCGTGTCGGCCGCGCGTTGCCGTAGTTGAAGACGATATGATTGTGGACGAAGTCGCAGACCGCCTGGACGCGTGGAATGCCAAGCGGCGTATGCCCAAACAGTCGCCATGCCTCGCTCGCCAGTAGGTCGCTCTCGCAAAACCGGCTGGGCAGCAGAAACAGCAGTGTGTCCGCCGGCAGGTCGCGCACCTCGTGCTGCCAGGCCATCAGGTCGCCCATCTCGAAGGTGCCGGGATCGCGGATCACGGCATCGGTGCCGAAGGTGAAACGCCCGGGCGGCGCGACGAACCGGTTGCACCAATTGCCGAAACTGTCGCGGTAGCTCTCTATCGGTACCGGCGGGTTGGAGATCAGGAAATCCGGCCGCTCGAGATCGGAGGCACGCGAATAGTGGACATTCAGCATTGCGATGAGCGGCGTTTCCTGAGGAAAGTCGAAGCTCATCTCGCAGCCGATGTGGATTCGCATTGTCGTCCTGACGGCCTGCCTGACGATCACCCGGCGACGGCACGGGTTGATGCTGCAGTGCGAAAATGACCATGGCACGGACCGCCATGGTTTACGAGCAAATTAGAGCAATTCCAGGAAAAGTGTGAAGCGGTTTTCCCGGGAAAACGCATAGCGTTTTCCCTTGGGAATTGCGTCAAAACAAAGAGTTAGAGCTATTCACCGTTTCCAGGAAACGGTGAATAGTTCTAGAAACCGGTTGAAAGCGATCCGCTGACGGTGACGGCAGTCGCTAACCCCTTGCAGTCGGGCGGTTCTCTTGTTTCACTTCGCTTCCCGCAATCGGAGGAACGAATCATGGCTAAAGGTGCGATGAAGGCAGGCAAGGAAGCCCGCAAGCCGAAGAAGGACGCCAAGAAGCCCGCCCCGGCTCCGGCCCTCAAGGCGCCGCCGGTGAAAGCGATGAAGCTCAAGGACAAGTAGGTCCGGCCAATTCGCTTCGGAATGGGATTGCGACCGGCAACGGTGTGCCGGTCGTTGTCGATCGAGCGCCCGAAATTCTTATATTGGCATGGCGGGGACGACCTCGCGCCTTCCCCGAAATCCGGTCGGGACGACCCGTCATTGTTTGATTGGTCATCGGACTCCGAAAAATACTTTTCGGTCCGATGCCATGATGGAGCGTTGCCGATGTCTTGGATTTTTCTCTTTCTTGCCGGCCTGTTCGAGATCGGCTGGGCAATCGGCCTCAAATACACTGATGGCTTCTCGAAGCTGGTGCAGACCGTGCTGACCGTTGCCTCGATGATCGTCAGCCTCACGCTGCTCGGCCTGGCGCTGAAGGCACTGCCCGTCGGCACCGCCTATGCGGTATGGACCGGCATCGGCACCGTCGGCACGGCACTGCTCGGCATCTGGCTGCTCGGCGAGCCGGCCACCGCGATCAGGCTAGCCTGCATCGCGCTCATTGTCGGCGGCATCATGGGATTGAAGTTCGCCGCCTGACCATAGCGGCGGACAAGCACGTTCAGGGCCGCTGCGAGGCGACCCTGACCTTGAATTTGATGCTTGCCGCGAGGCTAGCGGGCGGAGAAGCCCGGAGGCGTCCTGCCGGTGCGCTGCTTGCGCGCCGCGTAGCGTGCGTCGCGCTTGGCCTTGCGTTCGGCTTCGTCGGCCAGAAAACGCGCGATGCGCTCGTTCTCTTCGGATTCCCGAATCTTGGCCTCGGCCTGCGCAGCTTCCTCGGCGGCGATACGTGCCGCCTCGGCAGCTGCCTCGCGCTCGGCCTTCTCGACCGCTTCGCGTGCCAGCTTTTCCTGCTTCAGCCGTGCCTTTTCAGCCTCGCGGATTTCGCGGGCCTCAAGGATCGCCTTGCGTTCGGCCTGCCGCGCCAGCACCGCGGGATCATCCGCCGCCGGCTTTGCCTTGAAGCGCTCGAGGAGCGCCTTCTTTGCCTCGTTTGCGGCGTTACGCCGCTCGAAAACGTCTTTTTCCCTGTAGATAGCCAAGTCCACTTCCCTGAAGTCAATTCGCGACGCTTACATACGCGCGAAAACCGAGAGTTCAAGCGCCAAAACGGCATGGCAGCCATGAAATTGTTGGCTGTTGCAGCCGGGAGACGCCTTTTCGGCCGAAACCGACATGCACTGTTCACCGTCCGCCCCTCTGGCGGCGAGGCCGGTCGGTCGCTACGTCTAGCGCCAAAACCCAACATCAGGATGACATTTAATGGAACTCGGTCTCTACACCTTCGCCGACGTCAGCCCGCACCCGGGCCCTGGCGCCATCGGTCCGCATGAGCGGCTGCGCAACCTGATCGAGGAGGTCGAACTGGCCGATCAGGTCGGTCTCGACGTCTTTGGCCTTGGCGAGCATCACCGGCCCGATTATGCCGCTTCCGCGCCGGTCGTGGCCCTGGCCGCGGCCGCCGAGCGCTCGAAGCGCATCAAGCTGACCAGCGCCGTCACCGTCCTGTCTTCCGATGATCCGGTGCGCGTCTTCCAACAATTCGCCACGCTCGACCTTCTGTCGGGCGGCCGCGCCGAGATCATGGCCGGGCGCGGCTCGTTCATCGAATCCTTCCCGTTGTTCGGCTACAACCTCGAGGACTATGACGAGCTGTTCGCCGAAAAGCTCGACCTCCTGCTTGCCATCCGCGATAGCGTGAAGGTGACCTGGTCCGGCAATCTGCGCGCACCGATCAACGATCGCGGCGTTTATCCGAGGCCTTTCCAGGACAGGCTGCCAGTCTGGATCGCCATTGGTGGGACGCCACAGTCTGCCGCCCGCGCCGGCGCGCTCGGGCTGCCGCTGGCGCTCGCCATCATTGGCGGTGAGCCGGCGCGTTTCGCGCCGCTGTTCGATCTCTACCGCGAGGCCGCCAAGCGCGCCGGCAGCGATCCGGCGGGCCTTGCCACCAGCATCAACGTGCACGGCTTCATCGCCGAAACGACCGAGCAGGCGGCCGACGATTTTTACGGCCCGCAGGCGGAGGTGATGAACCGCATCGGCCGCGAGCGCGGCTGGGGCCCGACATCGCGGGCGCATTTCGACCAGTCGCGCGGCCCGGACGGCGCCCTGTTCGTCGGCAGCCCCGAGCAGGTGGCCGAGAAGATCGTCGCCCAGCACAAGATCTTCGGCAATGACCGCTTCCTGCTGCAGATGGCGATCGGCACCATGCCGCATGCCAAGATCATGAAGGCGATCGAACTCTACGGCACCAGGGTGGCGCCGATCGTGCGCAAGGAAACGGCCAAGGCCGCACCGGCGCTGGCAGCGCCCGTCGCCTAAAGCCAATCGCAAGGCCCAATCACGGGCCTTGCCTGCAATGCCGGCTAACGGAACCTTGAGCCTGCGGAGGCGTTTTCGTCAGCGGAATGCACCAATTGCGGTGCGCCGCTGAGGGATCGTGATGAAAGCCGAACCCGCTGCGTTGGGCGCAGGCGTTGCCGATGAGCCGGATTCGCGCGTCGCGGCTCGCGCCGACACCCGTCTGACGCGCTCGCTGCTCGTCGGCATCTTCCTGTTCATGGCCATCTACGCGCTCTACTTCGCCCGCGCCTTCTTCATGCCGGTCATCCTGGCTTTCCTGCTGACGCTGACGCTGACGCCGATCGTCCGGCTGCTGCGCAAGCGCGGCATCCCTGAAGTGATTTCGGCAACCGTGCTGGTGCTGCTGTCGCTCTTCGTTTTCGCCAGTGCCGGCTATTTGCTCAGCGGTCCGGTCATCGATCTCATCAACAACACCTCGTCGATCGGCCAGCGGCTCACCGAACGGCTGGCGCAATTGCGGCGTCCGCTCGAGAAGATCATGCAGATTTCGCATCAGGTCGAACAGCTGACCGAGACCTCGCAGGAGCCGGGCATCCAGAAGGTGGCGGTGGCGCAGTCCGGCATTCTGTCGGCGGCGGCCAGTAACATCCTGTCGGCGGGAACAAGCCTCACCATAATCTTCGTGCTGTCGCTGTTCCTGCTCGCCTCTGGCACGATGTTCTACGAGAAGATCATCCAGTCCTTCGCTCGTCTCAGCGAAAAGAAGCGGGCCCTGCGCGTCGTCTATGACGTGGAACGGGAAATCTCGCACTATCTGCTCACCGTCACCATCATCAATGCCGGTCTCGGCACCGTCATCGGTCTTGGCTTGTGGGCACTCGGCGTGCCCAACCCGCAAGTCTGGGGCATCGCTGCCGCGATGCTCAACTTCCTGCCCTATGTCGGCGCCCTGTTGACCATCATACTTGTTACGATCATGTCGCTGATCAGCTTCGACACCATCTCCTACGCGCTACTTGCGCCGGCCTTCGTGCTGTTGTGCGATATCGTCGAAGGCCAATTCGTGACGCCGACAGTGGTCGGCCGCCGCCTCGAGATCAATGCCGTGGCGATCCTCATCGCCATCGCCTTCTGGTCGTGGCTGTGGGGCTTCGTCGGTGCCCTGATGGCGGTGCCGCTGCTGGTCGTCATCAAGGTGTTTTGCGATCATTTCGACGGGCTGAGCCACGTCGGCAATTTTCTCGCCGCACAGCACACGGCTGTCATCGAGGACGAGGACGTCGCCGACATCGAAGCTGCAAAAGGCTGATCAATATTTTTGAATTTGCAGGTCGCGATGCGCGTCCTACATGCGGTCGTGACACAGGATACCGTTCATGACCGACCTTTCCGTTCTCGACCTGTCGCCGATCATCGAAGGCGGCGATGCCTCGCAGTCGCTGGCCAATTCGCTTGATCTTGCCCGTCATGCCGAGCGGCTGGGCTACAAGCGCTTCTGGCTGGCCGAGCATCACAACATGCCGGGCATTGCCAGTGCGGCAACGGCGGTCGTCATCGCCCATGTCGCCGGCGGCACCAAGACCATTCGTGTCGGCGCCGGCGGCATCATGCTGCCCAACCATGCACCGCTGGTCATTGCCGAGCAGTTCGGCACGCTGGCCGCGCTGCATCCGGGCCGTATCGATCTCGGCATCGGCCGGGCGCCCGGCACCGACATGGGCACGGCCCGCGCCTTGCGCCGCAATCTCGAGGCCGGGGTCGACAATTTCCCTCAGGATGTCATCGAGCTGATGGGCTATTTCCGGCCGGCCGAGGAAGGCCAGCGCATCCGCGCCGTGCCTGGCGAGGGCCAGAACGTGCCGGTCTGGATCCTCGGTTCCAGCCTCTATGGTGCGCAGCTCGCCGCCATGCTCGGCCTGCCCTATGCCTTCGCCTCGCATTTCGCGCCGGCGGAACTCGATCACGCGCTGGATGTCTACCGCTCGCGCTTCCAGCCGTCGGAGCAACTCGACAAGCCGCATGTCATGCTTGGCATCAACGTCTTTGCCGCGCCCACCGACGCCGAGGCACGGTTGCTGTTCACGTCGTTGCAGCAGGCCTTCGTCAACCTGCGCACCGGTCGGGCCGGCCGACTGCCGCCACCCGTCGAGAACTATGACCGCGATCTCGAGCCAATGGCTAGGACCATGCTCGGCCAGGCCTTGTCCTGCGCCGTCGTCGGCTCTCCGGAAACGGTCCGGCAAGGCATCGACGCCTTCGTGCGCCGCACCGGTGCCGACGAACTGATGGTCACCGCGCAGATCTTCGACCATGCGGCGCGGGTGCGGTCGTTCGAGATCCTGGCCGAGGCGCACAAATCGCTGTCGCAAGCGGCCTGACAGTCCTGGTACGAGATACCCTTGGAAAGTGGGGTCCGCCTCGGTTAAAGGCGGTACACCTTTCGCAACATCGAGCGCCCGCCAACGCGCGAAAACTACGCGCTCACGCTCTGCGCCATCGCTCCCAGCGGGCGGCATGAATTGCGGATCATCAGCCGGCCCTTGAGCACCAGCTTGCGCGGCGGCGCGTCCCTGTTGCCGGCGAGACGGTCGAGCAAGAGATTGGCGGCCTGCTCGCCGATCGCCTGCACCGGCTGGGCGACCGTGGTCAATTGCGGCTGGAACACATCGGACCACGGAAAATCGTCGAAACAGGCGACCGAAATGTCCTCCGGGCAGGACAGGCCGATGTCGCGGATCGCCTTCATGGTGCCGATCACCATCGGGTTGTTGGCCGAGAAGATCGCGCTTGGCCGATCGTGCGAGGAAAGCATCTGCATGGTGGCATTGTAGCCGTCGATCTCGTGGAAATTGCCGAAGCGGATCAACTCCTCGGCGATCGGCAGGCCGGCGGCGTGAAGCGCCTCGCGATATCCCGTCATGCGGTCATGCATCGGCGAAATGTCCGACGTGCCGGTGATGTAACCGATGCGCCGATGGCCGAGATTGATCAGATAGGTGATGGCGTCGAACACCGCGCGCTGGTTGTCGAGTACCACGGCATCGGTATCGACACCTTCGCAGAGACGGTCGAGCAGCACGACCGGCACATTGGCGTCGTCGACGATCCGCTTGAGGATCGCGCCGTCGCCGACGCGCGCCACGATCAGCCCGTCGACCATGCGGTCGAGCAGCAGCCTGATCTGGTCGTCCTGGGTGTTCAGGTCCTCGTCCGTGCAGCAAAGCATGACGGCGTAGCCGGCCCGGTCGAAGGCCTGCTGGATGACCGAGACGACATCCGTGAAGAACGGGTTGGTGATGTGCGGCACGGTCAAGCCGATAGTGCGGGTGGTGCCCATCTTCAGGCTGCGGGCGATCGCGTTGCGCTTGTAGCCGATATCGCGGATCGCCTGTTCGATGCGCTGGCTGAGCTCCGGGCTGACCGTTGCCGTGCCGTTGATCAGCGCCGACACCGTGGCGACCGATACACGCGCCGCTTCGGCGACGTGGAGCATGGTCGGCGCCGTGGATTTTCGCTTCCTAGTCCGCTTGGATGCTGCCATTTCGAAACGTTTCGCCGCCCCTCTATGTGCTATACCTACGGAATCTTGCAGTTTTTCGCAAGAATTGAAATAGGTCGGTTCAACATTATCAGATAGCGGCTTGACATGATCGAAACGTTTAGATTAGCGTTTGGATGAGATTTGACGAGGACGGAAGGGAGGCCGCCATTGTCATGGAGCACGCGAGTTCCCTTTCCCTGGAGCACGACGCGGCGGATCGGTCAGACACCGTTCTGAGCGCCGAGCGCATCTCCAAGAGCTTCGGCGGCATCGCCGCCTTGGTCGACGTCGGCTTCGAGCTGCGGCGCGGCGAGGTTCATGCCCTGATGGGCGAGAATGGCGCCGGCAAGTCGACGCTGATGAAGATCCTCTCCGGCGTCTACACCGGCTATGAAGGCACGGTCAGCGTCGATGGCCGTCCCGTCAGCTTCGCCGGCGTGCGCGACGCCGAGGATGCCGGCATCGCCATCATTCACCAGGAACTCAATCTCGTTCCCGAACTCAGCGTCGCCGACAACATCTTCCTCGGCCGCGAGAAGCTGATCGCCGGGCTGATCGTCGACCGCAAGGCGAGCGGCCGCGCGGCGGGTGCTTTGTTGCAGCGGCTTGGCATCGAACTCGATCCGCAAGCCCGCGTCGGCGCCTTGCGCGTCGGCGAGCAGCAACTGGTCGAGATCGCCAAGGCACTGTCGATGTCGGCACGCATCCTGATCATGGATGAGCCGACCTCGGCGCTGTCTCCGGCCGAATGCCAGCGGTTGTTCCGCATCGTCCGCCAGCTTGCCGACGGCGGTGTCGCCATCGTCTACATCTCGCACCGCATCGACGAGGTCATGCATCTGGCCAGCCGCGTCACCGTGTTTCGCGACGGGCGCCACGTCCTGACCAAGCCGATGGCCAGGCTCGAC
Source organism: Mesorhizobium sp. M1406 (assembly GCF_040317555.1). NCBI lineage: Bacteria > Pseudomonadati > Pseudomonadota > Alphaproteobacteria > Hyphomicrobiales > Phyllobacteriaceae > Mesorhizobium > Mesorhizobium sp. M1406. The sequence goes on from NZ_JAMYKW010000027.1 coordinate 42,997, forward strand.
GAGGATGCGATCATTTCGGCGATGGTCGGCCGCAACCTGCTCGCGTCCTCCCAGGAAGAGCGCAACCCCAGTGGCAAGATCGTGCTTTCGGTCGAGAACCTGTCGCTGTCGAAGCCCGATGCCCATGGCTGGCGCACGGTGATCGACGGCGTCGGCTTCGATCTTGCCGCCGGAGAAATCCTCGGCATTGGCGGGCTGCTCGGCTCGGGCCGCACCGAGATCATGGAAGCGATCTTCGGCTCGAGCGATGGCCGCACCGGTGGCGAAATCCAGGTCGATGGCCTGCCCGTGGATATCCGTTCGCCCCGCGATGCAAGGCGGCTGGGCATCGCGCTGGTGACAGAAGACCGCAAGACGCAAGGCCTGCATCTGCAAGCATCGATATCGGACAATGTCGCGCTGCCGCTGGTCGGTTCGCTGGCGCGCTTCGGCATCCGCTCGTTGGCCGGCGAACAGGGGCTGGCGCGGCAGGCGGTCAAGGCTCTCGGCATCCGCTGCCAGGACATCGACCAGGCCGCCGGCACGCTGTCGGGCGGCAACCAGCAGAAGGTCGTCATCGGCAAGTGGCTGGCGACGAAGCCAAGGGTGCTGTTGCTGGACGAGCCGACGCGCGGCATCGATGTCGGCGCCAAGCGCGAGATCTACGACCTCATCTTCAAGCTGGCGCGCGACGGCCTCGCCATCGCCGTCATCAGCTCCGAACTGCCGGAGCTTTTGCATCTCTCCGACCGCATCCTGGTAATGGCCGATGGCCGCCAGACAGGCATTCTTTCCCGCGCCGCGGCAAGCGAGGAGGCCATCATGCGCCTTGCCGCACCGCGCCGGAGCATATCGAGACCAGCCGCATGACTGCCCTGAAACTCCTGTCCCAAACCAAGCTCTATTGGGGCCTGATCGCCATCTTCCTGATCGGCGTGCTGGCCTCGCCGATGAGCTCGAAGGGCAACAACATCTTCCTCTCGTACGGCAACCTGCTCGACGTGCTGCGTCAGGTCTCGACCACCGGCCTGATCGCCACCGGCATGACGGCGGTCATCATCACCGGCGGCATCGATCTCTCCGTCGGCTCGCTGATGGCCATCTGTTCGGTGGTCTGCGCCATGCTGCTGACGGTTCCAGGCGTGACGCCGGGCGTCGCGCTGGGCGTGCCGACTGTCGCCTTGGTGGCGCTTTGCCTCGGCTTCGTCGTCACCCGCTTTATCTTCCAGAACCTCGCAAAATCCCGTGCCGGCGCCGATGTTGCCCGAGAGGTCAGGCTTGACGGCATTCGTGGCCTTGTCACGCCCGCTGTCGTCGGCGTGGTCCTGTGCTGCCTGTCCCTGTGGTACCTGCTGCCGCAGATCGACTCGAAATTCGGCGTGCTCGGCGTGCTGCTGGTGGCGCCGTGTGTCGGGTTGCTGTTCGGCACACTCAACGGCTTCATCATCGTTGCCGGACGCTTGCAGCCCTTCATCGTCACACTGGCGATGATGGTGACGGCGCTCGGCATCGCCCGGCTGACCGCCGGCCAGAACAATGCGGTGCTGCCGGTCTATACAGGCTCGAACGCCACCGCCGATTTCGAAATCCTGCGCTCGCTGGTGTTCGGCATCATCCCGATGCCCGGCCTGTTCTTCCTCGGCGCCATCCTGATCTATGGCGCGGTGCTGCGCTTCACGCCGTTCGGCCGCTATGTCTATGCCATCGGTGGCAATGAGGAAGCGGCGCGCCTCTCCGGCATCGCCGCCGGCCGCGTCAAGATCGCCACCTATGCCATTTCCGGCCTGCTCGCCGGCATCGCCGCCGTGCTCTATGTCGCGCAGTACCGGCAAGGCAAGCCGGATGCCGGCGCCGGGCTGGAACTGGACGCCATCGCTGCAGTCGTCATCGGCGGCACCAGCCTGATGGGCGGGCGCGGCAGCCTCACCGGCACGTTTTGCGGTGTGCTGATCTTCGGGCTGCTCTCCAACATCCTGCAGCTCCACAACATCAATTCGAACCTTCAGCTGGTGCTGAAGGGGATGATCATCATCGGCACCGTGCTCGTCCAGGAGCGCAATGCTGGTGATCTCCTGGCCTATCTGCGCCTGCCAGGCGGGCAAACGGCGCGCAAGGAAACGGCCGCGGCAAAGCGGCCGTCGCAAGAGACACCGTCTCTCAATCTCGGAGGAAACAAAAATGAAACGACGTGACATGCTGAAGCTTGCCGCCATGACCGCGGCACTGCTGACCACCACCGCGCTGCTGACCACCGGCAATGCATATGCCCAGGACAAGAAGTGGAAGATCGGCTTCTCCCAGGTGACGACCATCGAGCCCTGGCGCGCGCAGTTCAACAAGGACATCCTGGCCGAAGCCGCCAAGCATCCCGAGGTCGAGCTGATCATCACCGACGGCGAGGACAAGACCGAAAAGCAGGTCGCCGATGTCGAGAACCTGATCCGTCAGGAGGTCGACGCGCTGCTGGTGTCACCGAAGGAATCCGCCGGCCTGACCGGCGTCGTGCAGCAGGCGATCGATGCCAAGATCCCGGTCTTCGTGCTTGATCGCAATGTCGACACCAAGGACTATACCCAGTTCGTCGGCGGCGACAACGCGCTGATCGGCCGCGCGGCCGGCGAATATGCCGTCGAACTGCTTGGCGGCAAGGGCAAGGCATCAGGCAATGTCGTCGAGATCTGGGGCGGCATGGGCACCCAGCCGGCGCATGATCGCCATGACGGCTTCCATGAATTCACCGACAAGGAGCCTGGCATCAAATATCTGCTCGACCAGCAATCGGGCGACTGGAAGCAGGACCAGGCCTACAATCTGATGGCCAACGCGCTGAAGAGCAACGAGAAGATCGATCTCGTCTACGGCCACAACGACCCGATGGCCTATGGTGCCTATCTCGCCGCCAAGGACGTCGGCCGCGAGAAGGACATCAAGTTCATCGGCATCGACGGTCTGCCCAACGAAGGCGTGCAGATGGTGAACAAGGGCGAGCTGACGGCGACCTTCACCTATGTCACCCCCGGCGCCGAAGGCCTGCGCCAGGCGATCAAGTTCCTCAACGGCGAGAAGGTCGAAAAGACCATCACTCTGCCGACCGAGAAGATCACCAAGGAAAACGCCGCCCAGGTGCTGAAGGACAACGGCCTCTGAGCAACAGAACGTGAGGGCATAACTCAGCGCTGCCCCTCATCCGCCTGCCGGCACCTTCTCCCCGTATAAGTGACGGGGAGAAGGGAACTGTCGCAAACGCCAGCTCCTTTTTGCAACGCTGGTGATTGGTGAAATCATCTGTGACGGCGTCTCCCCGTCACTATACAGTCACTATACGGGGAGAAGTGCCCGGCAGGGCGATGAGGGCAGCGCAGACCGACAAAGTTTGCCAACCCAGTCTCGAAAATGCCAGCCCCTACATCAATGGGGCAGCGCTTACGCCAGCTTGGCCAGCAGTTTCATGAAGGTGGCGATCTCCTTGGCCGAGAGCGGCGCCAGCGTTTCCCTTGTGATCTCGCGGGCCAGGGGAATCAGGCGCTCGATCGCATCGCGACCTTCCGCGGTCAGGTTAACCAGCAGCCGTCGCTTGTCAATCTCGTGCTTGGAGAGCTCGACAAGGCCGCGCGCCTTCAGCCGGTCGATGACACCCTTCACCGTCGCCGCGTCCATGGCGATCAGCGTGCCGAGCTGGTTCTGCGAGGTCTCGCCGACATCGCGCAGCTTGGCGAGTGCGGCGAATTGCGGCGGCGTCAGGTCGCCGATATGCGCGGCGAAGATCGAGACATGGCGCTGGTGCGCCTTGCGCAGGATGAAGCCGACCTGCTCCTGCAGGTGGTAATCCTGGTCGTCGGGCTCTTCGACCTCGACCAGCTTGAGCAGATTGTCCTCGGCGCTCACCGCAGCCCATCCCAGGCCTTGATGTCCTCGGCTGCCAGCCCGCCCATGCGGTCGTGCACGCGCGGGCCGCAGGTCATGGCGAGGCAAAACAGGATCTCGTCAGCGCGTGGCCCGTCATTGATGCCGACTTCCATGGCGTCGAAATGGCTGCGCACATAGGCGGCGTTGATGTGGCCGAGCGGCACGTCGAGCCTTGAACCGAAAGCGCCGACCTTCTTCGCCGACGGCACGATCGCCTTGGCGTCGCCGAGCCGCTCGCGCATGGCGTAGCCGCCGGGCACATGCCAGAGCGCGCCATGTTCCAGCTCACCCGCCGTGCCGACAATGGCGCCCTTGCCATAGCCGTCGATTTGCTTGACGTCGCCGCCGAGCGCGGCGATCAGCCGGTCGGCGAGCAGCAGGCCGAGCGGCTTCAGATCGTCCATGGCGCTTTGCAAGTCCTCGACATAGCGCCCGGCGAACGGGTTCTTCACCAGCGCCATGGCAGCGGCGCGGCGGCGCGGCACTTGGGCCACCGGCCCGCCCTCGTGAAAGATCTCCTCGGTCAGAACCGCGACCTTGCGGATCGGAAACTCAGGCATGCGCAACTTCCTTCCCTGGACTTTTGTTGGGCGCGGCAAGCGCCATGGAACCATCGATGCGGGTCTGGCCGGCAAGGAAGAGCGCCGATGCGGCGATCAATCCCCTGCGGCGGAAATCTTCGGCGACGGCAAGCCCGCTGTCCAGCGCCATGGCGATCTCCGCTGGAGAAAGCCGGCCGACTTCTTGCGTGACAAGCCTGTCGCCAAGGTCGCTGTCCGGCGCCAGATCGCGCGCCGGCACACGCCGGATGGCTGGATGGCCGCGAAGATCGACGGCGTTGGCGATCAGCGTCGCGGCGGCATCGGCTTCGGCTCCGGTCTTCGCGAGCACGTTGACGGCGTCGGCAATGCCCAGCGAGAACGAGCGCCCGCGCCACCCGCTGGTGGCAACGCCGTGCACGCCATCCTCGGCGCGGATGACGATGCGGTCGGCCAGACCGTGTCCGGTGCCGGCAATCGCAAGCGTCATCGACTCCCCGGCGCCAAGATGGATCGCGCTGTCGCCGCCATTGTTGACATAGGCTCGGTCGAGCCTGCGTCCGACAATCAGCGCATCAAGTATTTCGTCGGCTACTGAACCGGCAACGGCCGCCATCGGAGTGATGAAGCTTTCGGCCAACGGCACCACAGCCGCTTCCATACGCCGCGCTGTCGGACCGACGAAGGCGCGCGGCCGCAACGCGGCTGGGCGGCGCAGTTCGGGCAATTCCTCTACCAGCTCGGTCAGGATCGTCTGGAACCGCGCTACGGCCTGGTCATAGGCTAGACGGCATTCGCCCGCCTCGCCAAAGACTTCGACGATCAGGTCGATCGGCCCGTGGTTGAGATGCAGCCGCTTGCCGTCCTGCAGCCAATGCGCTTGTGGACCGTCCATCACCCGGCCCCGTTCGAGCCCGCGCGGCGCAATTGTGCCAGCGGTGGCCATGGATTGCTGGCCGCGGCACCGGTGCCACGTCGCGGATTGAGGTATTCGCCACCCCTAGCGACGATGTCCTCGACGCTGCGTATCTCGGCCTCGTAGCCGCCCAACCTGATGTAATCGTCGCGGCGCAGGGTGAATTCGATCGGCGCCACAAGTGCGGGGGTCGGCACATAGCCAAAGGCGCCCTCCGGCACCCTTGTGACATCGACCATCAGCGTGATGCCGCCGCCTGGCCAGACATAGACCGGCGCGCCGCCGACCGTGACATAGGTGGTCAGGCCTTGCACGGAACGGGTCAGGTTGACCGGGTTTTCGGTGACGCCGGCGCGCAGCGAGCCACCGGCGCCGCCGATGAACAGCACCGTGCACAGCGCCGGCTCGCAATTATCCTCGATCAACTCGACGGACTTTTGCAGCCGTTCGGGAAACGGCTTTTGCACCGGCTTCAGCTCGTCGTCGAGCTCGTAATAGGCAAACTGTTCGCCGGTGGTCGAAACCATCAGCAGCGACAGGCCCGGCCGCGCGCCCTTCTTGGCATTCCATTCGCCGAGAATCGACAGCGGGTCGGAAATGCTGGTGCCACCCCAGCCGAGGCCGGGCTCGGAGACCTTGAAATAACGGCCCGGCGTCGACCGCCGCCCGATGATCTTGATCCCGGTATCCTGCCAGCCCAGTACCTTGCCGGCCTGATGCTCGGAAACGACGCCGGTGATGTGGTCGTCGACCACCACCACCTCGTCGACCAGACCGCGCCATTGCGTGGCGAACATGCCTATCGTGGCAGAGCCGCACCCGACCCGCATGCGGTGTTCCTGCTTGCCGTCGATGACCGGTGGTTTGCCGGCCTCGACGATGATGGTGGCGCCGCCGTCGATGGTCAGTTCCACCGGCTTGCGGTTGCACAGATTGAGCAGCGCGTCACAGGTGGCGCGGCCCTCGGCCTTGGAGCCCCCCGTCAGATGATGAACGCCGCCCAGCGACAGCATCTGCGAGCCATATTCGCCCGTGGTGACATGGCCGATCGCTTCGCCTGCCGCGCGGACAATGGCGGTCTCCGGGCCTAGGTGGCGGTCGGTGTCGATCTTCACTTTGACGCCACAGTAGGAGAAGATGCCCTCGGTGACGACGGTGACAAGATCGACGCCCTCGACTTCCTGGCTGACGATGAAGGGGGCAGGCTTGTAGTCGGGGTAGGTGGTGCCGGCACCGATGGCGGTGACGAAGCGGCGGCCGGTGTTGACGAGTTCGCCGTCCCATGCCTCGCCCTCGGCAACGAACGGCACGATTGCCGCGCCGGTCTCCGCCGCATGGTCGAGGATGGTCAGCGGATCCATTCGCACGATCCTGCCGCCGACATTGCCGTAGCGGTCGCAGGCGCCGGTGCGGCCATCGGCGATGTAGCACATCACCGGACAGGCATCGCAGCGGATCTTTTCCGCCACCAGCTTTTCGCCGGGATCGTGGGTTTCGAAGCGCTCGGCAAGCTCGCTCATCGGCGTGCCTCCTTTTCGCGAATGGCGGCGCGGATACGCGTCGGCGTCGCCGGAACCTTGGTGACCAGCACGCCGGTTGCGTGGCGGATGGCATTGAGGATCGCCGGGGCCGTCGGGATCAGCACATGCTCGCCCAACCCCTTGGCGCCAAACGGTCCTTCCGGATCCGAAACTTCTATCAGGATGGACTCGATCGGTGGCACATCACCGATCGTCGGAATGAGATAGTCGTGCAGATTCTCGGTGCGGCCGGGGATATACTCCTCCATCAGCGCCATGCCGATGCCTTGCGCGATGCCACCTTCGATCTGGCCCTCGACCAGCAGCGGGTTGATCGCCCTGCCGACATCGTGCGCGGCGGTGATCTTGATCAGCTTCACCGTGCCGAGCTTGAGGTCAACCTCGAGTTCGGCGATCTGCGCGCCATAGCCATAGACCGCATAGGGCTTGCCCTGTCCCTTGGCATCGAGCGGCAGCGTCGGCGGGTCGTAGGTCTCCTCGGCGCGGAAGACGAAGCCTTCAGCATCCACGTCGAGCGAGGCGAGGTCGATACGGCGAGTGGCTTCACCTTCGCGGATGGCGATCGCCGGGCCGTCGAGTTGCAGCGACGCCTTTTCGGACACATTGGCGAAACGCAGGATCTTTTCGCGCAAGGCGCGGCCGGCCTTTTCGGCTGCCTTACCGGTGACGAAGGTCTGGCGCGAGGCCGATGTCTTGCCGGCGTCGGGGCTGATGGCCGTATCGGCGCTCCTCAGCTGGAATTTCTCCAACGGCAGGCCAAGCGCATCGGCGCAGATCTGGGTGATGACCGTGTTCGAACCCTGGCCGATATCGACGGCGCCCTGGTGCAGGATGACCGCGCCGTTCGCCGCGATGCCGACCCGGATGGTCGACGGATTGGGCAGCGAAGTGTTGCCGCAGCCGTACCAGCAGGACGCGATGCCAACGCCGCGCTTTCTATCCCGGTTGGCACTGTTGAACGCATCCGCATCGGCCGTCGCGCGCGCCCAATGCGGCCGCAGCGATTCGAGGCATTCGGCGATGCCGACGCCTGAGTCCAGCCGCTGCCCGGTAACCGTTTCGGAGCCGTTCCGAAGACAGTTCTTCAAGCGAAAATCGAGCCGGTCCATGCCGAGCTTGCCGGCCAGCTCGTCGTAGAGCGTCTCCTGCATGATCGTCGCCTGCGGCACGCCGAAGCCGCGGAAGGCGCCGGAAATCGGCCCATGCGTATGGATGGCGCGGCCCTCGGCGCGGTAGTTCGGCGTCGCATAGGGTCCGGAGGCATGCACCGGCACGCGGTTGGCGACCGTCGGCCCCCAGCTGGCATAGGCGCCGGTGTTGAAATCGCCTTCGAAGATCATGCCGGTGACAAGGCCATCGGCATCGGCGCCGATCGTCGCCTTCATCTCGGCTGGATGGCGCTTGGTGGTCGACATCATCGATTCGTTGCGGGTGTAGGCAAGGGCCGCCGGTCGGCCGGTCTTCAGCGCCACGAGGCCGATCAGCGGCTGCAGCGATACGTCGAGCTTGGAGCCGAAGCCGCCGCCGGTCGCCGTCGGCACGATGCGCACCTTGTCGACGGGGAGGCCAAGCACCTTCGCCGTGTCGTCACGGTCCATGTACGGCGCCTGGGTGCAGGCGACGACGACCAGCGTGTCGCCGTCCATATAGGCGTGGCCGGCTTCCGGCTCGATATAGGCATGCTCGACATAGGAGGTGTCGATGGCACCGGAAACCGTGACGGCGGCACTGGCAAGAGCAGCCTCCGGATCGCCGCGCTCGACGAAGCCGGAGGTCAGCAGGTTGGAAGGGCGGTTCTGATGGATCGGCGCGGCACCCTCGGCCTGGGCCTCGCAAGGCTGCAGGGCATGCGGCAGTTCGGTCCAGCGGACAGGGAAATCCGACAAATCGAGATCGAGCATCGCCTCGCGCTCGCCGGCGACCAGCGCCACCGCCTCGCCGCGCAGCCGGGCAAACCCTTCGGCCAGCGCCGGCTGGTCGGCGAACGGCCCGATGACGCCGAAACAGTTCTTGCCGGGAATGTCGGCGGCGGTGAAAACACCGGCGATGCCGGGATGTGCCTTCGCCCAGCCGTCGAGGTCACCGAAGGCGAAGCCGGCGTGATAATGCGGCGAGCGGACCACCAGCACGGCCAGCGCGTCGGCAGGGAAAGAATCGCCGCCGAATTTTTCACCGCCGGTGACTTTTGGCACGCCGTCGAGCCTGACAGGGGAGGAGCCAATCGCTTGGCCGGATCGAGGCAAGCGGAAATCGAGGCTTGCTGCCTGCAGCGACGCATCCATCACCGCCGCGATGATCTTCCGGTAACCGGTGCAGCGGCACAGAATTCCGCCCAGCGCATCCTGCACCTCGGCCTCGGTCGGGCTGGGCTGCTTGTCGAGCAATGCGGTTGCCGCGACCAGCAGCGCCGGCGTGCAGATGCCGCACTGCGCCGCGCCATGGGCAAGGAACGAGGCTTGCAGCGCCGACAGCCGACCATTGGCGAGGCCTTCGACGGTTGTAACCGACGTTCCGGCAGCGGAGGCAGCCGACATCAGGCAGGCGCAGACGGGATCGCCGTCGACCAGCACCGTGCAGGCGCCGCAGTCGCCGGCGTCGCAGCCGACCTTGGTGCCGGTCAGCAGCAGTTCGTCGCGCAATACCGAGGACAGCCGGCGCAGCGGCGGTACGTTGACCGAAATGGAGTCGCCATTGACCTCGAATGCGATATCGGACCGTGCAGCGCCGAAGCCAGGCAGGATGTTGCCTGGAACGGGCAGGGCTTCATTCATTTCAGGTCGAATCTGGCTCATGCCGCCACCTCGTCGCCAGTCGTCCGCCCCACGGCCGCAAGCACGGCGCGGGCAACGATCTCGCGCACCGCATCGAGCCGATACTCGGCACTGCCGCGCACATCGGCTATCGGCGACAGTTCGCCCATCGGCGCGGACAGGACCGCATCGGCGAGCGCTTGGCCGGCGGGCAGCCCGCGCAGAGCAGCCTCGACACCGGCAAGCCGCTCGGCCACCACCGAGCAGGAGCCGGCGGCGACCACCGCTTCTGCGACAATGCCATTCTCGACAACCAGACGCGCCGCCACCATGGCAATGGAGATCACAAGGTAGCGCCGCGCGCCGAGCTTGACGAAAGCCGATGTGCCAGTGGCGGATCGTTTCGGCACGCGGATGGCCGTCACCATCTCGCCGGGCAGCAGAGCCGTGCGGCGGTTGCCGAGAATGAAGTCCTGTAGTGGCAGATGACGTGTCGCCGCCACGGACCGCAGCTCGACCTCGGCATCAAGGACGAGCAAGGCAGGCACGCCGTCAGCGGCAGGCGAGGCGTTGCAGAGGTTGCCGGCGACCGAGGCGACGTTCTGGATCTGCGCCGAGCCGACCTCGCGCGCCGCCTGCTTCAGCGCGTCGAAGGATGGCGGCAAGGAATGGCGGACGATGTCGGTCCAGGTCGTGCGCGCGCCGATGACGAAGTGGCCGCCCGTCTCGGCAATGCCGCGCAGCGCCGCCAGGCCGTTGATGTCGAGAACATTGTCGCGGAAGGGTTTGCTGCCCTGTGCCGGATAGAAATCGGTGCCGCCGGCAAGGATGCGCCAGGCGCCCTCGCCAAGCAAAGCGAGCGCTTCGTCGACCGAGGTGGGTTTCGCGTAACGGATCACGCTTTGCCTTCCAGAAAAGAGGTCTTCCAGAAACCGGTATTTCGAAAGACCCTGCCGGCATCGGCGGCCGGGTAAATTCATTCGTATGCAAATGATATCAAGCCGGCAGGATTTGTCAAAGCCGGAGTTTGCGGCGGCTCGCCCGGCACGCATTTGTTATGCGGCCAGAGGTTGACGCGGCCGGCCATCTGGTCAAGTTTCTGCCTCGGGTCGCGACAGCGGCATCGAGGCAGAGAGAAGGAAGCCGCATGGCCGACGAAGCGCTTGTCGTCATCGACCTGCAGAACGACTTTTGCCCGGGCGGCGCGCTGGCGGTCGCTGGCGGCGACGAGATCGTGCCGCTGGTCAACGACCTGATTCGGCACGCCGATCACGTCGTGCTGACGCAGGACTGGCACCCCGCCGGCCATTCCAGCTTTGCTTCCAGCCATCCCGGCGCGCAGCCTTTCACAATGATCGAAATGCCCTATGGCCAGCAGACGCTGTGGCCGGACCATTGCATCCAGGGCAGCCTGGGCTCTGACTTCCATTCCGGCCTTGCCTGGACCAAGGCCGAACTCGTCATCCGCAAGGGATTTCGGCCCGATATCGACAGCTATTCGGCCTTTTTCGAGAATGATCGCAAGACGCAGACCGGCCTTGCCGGCTATCTCCGGGAACGCGGCATCGACACGCTGACCCTGGTCGGGCTGGCGACCGATTTCTGCGTTGCGTTCTCGGCGCTGGACGCCGTCAGCCAGGGCTTCAAGACCACCGTCAGGCTTGATGCCTGCCGTGGCATCGATCTCAACGGTTCGCTCGATACAATGCTGCACCGCATGCGCGACGCCGGAGTGACGCTCGAAGATCCCTTGTCGGATTGATCGGACCGTGGGGCGCAAGAGGGGCTTTTTACCGACCGCGGCGGGTGTGATGGCGGGTGCCGCAATCGCTGTCGCAATGCTCTTCCCGGCGCAGGCCTTGGCGGCGGAGGAACACGGTCTGCCCGGCGCCGTGATGTCGCTGTGGTGGGCGCTGCCCTTTGCCGGGCTGCTGTTGTCGATCGCCACTGGTCCCCTGCTCTTCCACCATGTCTGGGAGCATCACTACGGCAAGATCGCAGCCCTGTGGGCCGCTCTGGTGATTGTGCCGCTGGCGCTTGCCTTCGGCGTCCCCTCGGCGACCGAGGCGGTGTTGCATGCGCTGCTCACCGAATACATGTCGTTCATCATCCTGCTGTTTGCGCTGTTCACCATTTCGGGCGGCATTCTCGTCGCCGGCAACATTCACGGCACACCGCTGGTCAATGCCGGGCTGTTGCTGGTCGGCGCACTACTCGCCTCGGTCATCGGCACGACCGGCGCCTCGATGATCCTGATCCGGCCGATCCTGCGCGCCAACGACAACCGCCCGTTCAACGCCCATGTCGTGATCTTCTTCATCTTCCTGGTCTCCAACATCGGCGGCTCGCTGACCCCTTTGGGCGATCCGCCACTGTTCGTCGGTTTTCTCAGAGGCATCGACTTCTTCTGGACGACCGCCAATCTCTGGCGCGAAACGCTGTTCGTCGGCGGTGTCGTGCTGGCCGTCTTCCTAGGCATCGACATCGTCCTGCACCGGCGCGAGGCTGGCGCGCCGAAGATCAAAGATCCGACACCGGATACGAAGGTGCGCCTGCGCGGCCTAGCCAACCTCCCACTGCTGGCCGGCGTGATCGGTGCCATTCTGCTGTCGGCGGCCTGGAAGCCGGGCGTGAGCTTTTCCGTCCTCGGCGTGAGTCTCGAGCTGCAGAACCTGGCGCGTGACGCCATCATCCTGGCGCTCGCCTTCCTTTCGCTCGCCGTCTCTTACAAGAGCCACCGCGAGGCGAACGGCTTCAATTGGGGACCGATCGCGGAAGTCGCAAAGCTGTTCGCCAGCATCTTCATCTGCATCGTGCCGGTCGTCGCCATCTTGAGAGCCGGACATGACGGCGCGCTGGCGACCTTGGTCGCCCTCGTCACCTCGCCCTCGGGCGCGCCCAGCGACATCGCCTATTTCTGGCTGACCGGGGCGCTGTCGTCCTTCCTCGACAATGCGCCGACCTATCTGGTGTTCTTCGAGCTTGCCGGCGGCGACCCACGGCACCTGATGACGGAATTCGCCTCGACCTTGGCGGCGATCTCGGCCGGCGCGGTGTTCATGGGCGCCAACACCTATATCGGCAATGCGCCGAACTTCATGGTCTACGCCATAGCCCGCCATCGCGGCGTCAGGATGCCGGGCTTTTTCGGCTATATGGCATGGTCCGGCCTTGTGCTGATCCCGACATTCCTGATCGCGGGTTTTCTGTTTTTCGGCTGATCAACCGACACCAACGTAGCGGCGCACCGCCGACGGATCGGCGCGCAGCTCCTCGACATCGACCGTTTCGCGGTTGCGGCCGTTTTCGATGAACGCAACGCGGTCGGCGACGGACAGCACGGCATCGACCCGTTGCTCGACCAAAATGGTCGAAACGTCCATGTCACGCAGCTTCGACACCGTCTCGCGGATCTTGGCGATCATCGACGGCATCAGGCCCTCGGTCGGCTCGTCGAGCAGCAGCACCCGCGGCTCCAGGCAAAGCGCGCGCGCCATTGCCAGCATCTGCTGTTCACCGCCGGACAGCGTGCCGGAGCGTTGCCGCAGCCGCTGGCGCAGCAGCGGGAACAGGTCGAGCACGTTTTCGCGCGTCGCCTTGCCCTTGCCGCGCGCCATCAGCCCGATCTCGATGTTTTCGGCCACCGTCATCTCGGCGAACAGCCGCCTTCCCTGCGGTACATAGGCGACCCCGGCCTTGGGCACCTCATGCGCCGGCAGTCCTGTCAATTCCTGGCCGTCGAGCCTTATCGAGCCGGCGCTTGAGGGGACCAGCCCCATGATGGCCTTGAGCGTCGTCGTCTTGCCGGCGCCATTGCGGCCGAACAGGCACAGCACCTCGCCTTTGTTCAGCGTGAGGTCGAGGCCATAGAGCACCTGCACTTCGCCATAGAAGCAGTCGAGCCCCGAGATGCTGAGTGCTTTAGACTTAGGTTCAGCCTTGTTTGTTTCGGTCATGGGGCGGTCCCCAGATAGGCTTCCTGCACCGCGGCATTCTCGCGGATCGCCTCGGGCGTGCCTTCGGCCAGGATCTTGCCGGCATTGAAGACGGTGATGCGGTCGGCCAGTTGCATGACGACAGGCATGTTGTGCTCGATCAGAAGCACGGTGGCGTTTTTAGCGATCTCGCGCACCAGAGTGATGAAATTGTCGATCTCGCTGTCAGCAAGGCCTTGCGTTGGCTCATCGAGAATCAGCAGGCGCGGCTTCAGCGCCAGGCCCATCGCCACTTCCAGCAGGCGCTGATGGCCGTAGGATAATTGCCCGGCCGGCATGTGGGCGCGATCGGCCAGCCCCGTGCGTTCGAGCGCCGCCATGACGCCGACCCTGACCGCACCCTTCGAGCGGCCGTCGCTCAAAGTCCGCTGCACCGGCAGCGCGACATTGTCGTAGGCCGAAAGATTGGCAAAGACGCTGGTGATCTGGAACGTGTAGGCGATGCCCTTGCGGACCCTGATATAGGCCGGCTGGCTGGTGATGTCGGTGCCATCGAAGACGATCATGCCGGAAGACGGCTGGATGCGGCCGCTGACCAGGCTGACGAAAGTGGTCTTCCCCGCCCCGTTGGGGCCGATGACGGCGCGGATTTCGCCCGGCATCAGCTCGAAATCGACGCCGTCGACGGCACGCAGGCCGCCGAAGTTGCGCGACAGACCCTTGGTGGTCAGAAGCGGCATCATGGCAGCCATCCGAGCCAACGCTGGCGGATGCTGCCCAGAATGCCTTTCGGGAAAAACAGCACCAGCAGGATCAGCGCGATGCCGACGATCAGCAGATAGGCCGAGGTGTAGCCGCTGGTGATGTCGATGACATAATACATGAACAGCGTGCCGACCAGCGGCCCGAGCGTCGTGGCCGCACCCCCGAGCAGCACCCACAGCAGCGGCAGGATCGAATACTGCACAGAGGCGAAGCTCGATCCGACATAGCCGAACAGCAGCGCATAGGCGGCGCCCGAGGCAGCGCAGATGGTGCCGGAGATGACGACGGCGGCAAGCTTGTTCGAAAACGTATCGTAGCCGAGCATCTTCGTCCGCTCCTCGTTTTCGCGGATGGCGACCAGCACGCGCCCATATCGGGAGCGGACGATGGCGAGAGTGACGAGCAGCACGAGCGAGAACAGCGCCAGCGCCGTCATGTAGCGCACGGTCGGATTGATGAGATCGAGCGAGGTGGCGCCGAAGCTGAGCACCCGCGCCGGCTGCGGCACGACCATGCCCTGGTCGCCGCCGGTCCATGCCGCGAAATAGAGGATGAGGAGATAAAAGACCTGGGCGAACATCATGGTGACGATCATGAAGGCGACACCCGTGGTGCGCAGTGCCAGCAGGCCGATCGCCAGTGCCAGGACAGCACCGCTGGCAATTCCGCCTAGGAAAGCCAATGGTACGCTCCAGCCGAGCTGGATGACGGCAAGGCCGGCGCCATAGAGCCCGGCGGCAAAGAACATGGCGTGGCCGAGGCTGAGCAGGCCGACATAGCCGAACAGCATGTTGTAGCCCATGGTGAAGACCGCCAGCACCATGATGCGGGCGAGCAGGCCGTGATAATAGTCCGGTAAAAGGAAGCTCAGCACGAAGAGCAGCGCGATGACGCCGAGATGCAGTGCGTAGGCTTTTGCCGGCGAGGCTTCGCTCATCGCGATGCCGTCCCGAACAGGCCTTGCGGCCGGAACACCAGCACCATGGTCACCAGCAGCGTGGCGATGATCTTGGCCAGCGTCGGTGAGAAGAACATCGAGATGATGCCGTCGGACAGGCCGATCAGCACGGCGGCGACGACGGTGCCGCGCAGCGAGCCGAGGCCGCCGATGATGACGACGATGAAGGACAGCAGCAGCGGGTCCTGCCCCATCAGATAATGCGCCTGGCTGATCGGCACGATCAGCACCGCGGCGATAGCCGCCAGCATGGCGCCGAGCGCGAAGACGCCGCCATAGACGCGGCCGACGGGAATGCCGAAGGCCTGCGCCGTCTCGCTGTCATACTGCGTGGCGCGCATGACGAGGCCGATCTTGGTGCGCGTCAGCACCAGCCAGGTCGCGAGCAGCAGCAGCGCCGAAGCGGCGATAACGGACAGTTTGTAGCCGGAGTAGCCGAACCACGGCAAAAGGATGCGGTAGCTGAAGGGCGGCTCCACCGGCCGCGCCTCCGGCCCGTAGAAGGTCAGCGCCAGCTGCTGGATGATGTAGAGCATGCCGATGGTGGCGACGATGGTGGCTTCCGGATTGTAGTTGAGCCGGCGCAGCACCAGCCGTTCGGCGACCAGCGCTATGGCGCCGACGATCAGCGGCGCAATTACCAGTGCCGCCAGGAAGCCGAGCGCCGGATGGCCCCCGATCGCGGTGGTGATCGCCCAGGCGAGCACGGCGCCGAGCATGAAAAACTCGCCATGCGCGACATTGACCACCCGCATGACGCCGAACACCAGCGATAGCCCAAGCGCGGTCAGCGCCAGCACCGCCGACGTGACGAGGCCTTCGAGGGCGGCGAGGAGGAGGTGAGGACCAAAGTGCATCGGCTACACGCCAATGGGTGCGCGAGGCACCCCCCTCTGCCCTGCCGGGCATCTCCCCCACAAGGGGGGAGATTGGCAGTACCTGCGACGGCGCCTTAGCGCCCTCGTTGGTAGTTGGCGAAACCCGCCGTGAAATCCAATCTCCCCCCTTGTGGGGGAGATGTCCGGCAGGACAGAGGGGGGTGGGCCGAAGGGCACTGCGCTTAAAGGACCAAGCCTAAAGCGCCTGCGTCGTATAATCCCCCTCGGCCTCGTAAAGCCCGTCCTCGATCTTGGTCTTGTGCACGACCTTCAGCTTGCCGCCTTCGACCTTGGAGATGTTTTGGATGCCAAAGCACTGGTGGATCTTGCCGTTGAAGGTTTTCGGTCCCTGCGGATGCTCGGGGCCTTCGGCGAATTCGGTCAGGGCCTCGGTGGCCTCGACCAGCTTGGCGCGGTCTTCCGGTCCCTTGTAGCCGGCGTCTTCCATCGCCTTCTTGACGACGTAGAGCGTCTCCCAGCAGCCGAACATGTGCGCGGCGGTCGAGACGTCCTTTGGGTCGCCGACGGCGGCACCATTGTCGTCGATGCCGACGGCGGCGCGATAGGCTTTCTGCGCCTCGGAATCGTCTGGCTGCGCATAGCGCGGCGAGCCTTCCCAGAAATGGCTGCCGTCGAGGAATTCGAGGCCGGGGCTGTTGATGTCGGTGGCTTCGAGCGAATCGATGAAGCCGAACAGTTGCGGCCGGTTGGAGCCGTAGAACTCACCGAGCTCCTTGACGAAGGTGAGCACGGCCGGGCCGACCATGACGTGGTAGATCACCTCGGTCTCGGCCGGGATCTGCGGAAAGTACTTGGTGAAGGACGATTCCGTCGGCGGAATGGCGATCTGCGCGATGACCTCGGCGCCTTGCGCCTTCAGCGCCGGCGGTAGGTAGTCGCGATGGTCGTAGCCGAAGGCGAAATCGGGGAAGATCTGCGTCACCTTCTTGCCGGCATTGGCTGCGATCCACGGCGCCATCGACTGGATCTGGCTCTTCACGTCGGTGATGCCTGGTTGGAAGACATACCGGTTCAGCTTGGTCGAGGCGACGTGGTGGCCTTCGCTGACGACGAAATAGGGCATCTTGTTTTCGCCGGCGGCGGGCGCCGAGCCGATGACGACATGCGAGAACAGCGTGCCGAAGACGATGTCGGTCTTGTGCTGGGTGGCGAACTTGCCGACCACCTCGGCGCCACGGCCGGGATCGGTGCCGTCATCCTCGATGATCACCTCGACCTGACGGCCATTGATGCCGCCGGCGGCGTTGATCGCCTTGACCGCGGCGGCGGTGGTCTTCTCGTACCAGCGGCCATAGGCGGCGCCGATGCCGGTGCGGTGCGACTGGAAGCCGATCTTGATCGGCGCCGAACTCTGCGCCTGGGAATAGCGGACGAAGCCCGGTGCGACGGCGAGGCCGGCGCCCGCGGCCAGACCCTTCAACGCCGTGCGGCGGCTGAGGGCGGTCTTGGAGAGGTCGAAAAATCCGTTCTTGTCAGCCATGTTCGTTCCCCTGTTTTTTCAGTGTTGACCAACGATTAAGGCGCTTCGGCATCCTCGCTCAGAGGACGTAAAAAATTGCATGTGTACAAACTAAATCACCAAAGCCTTGATGTGGCAAGCGAGCTTCTCCAGCGATATTCGAGGCCGCCTTTTTCTCATCCGACGGTCGGCGTGGCAAGCAACCAGAGGCCGAAGACGGTATAGGCGATCATCAGCAGGGTAAGCGGGAACTGGCTGAGCGCGGCGCGGGAGGGCTGCGGGTGCAGGCGCCAGGCGAAGCCGTGGGCGACGAGGACGGCCAGCACATGGCCTGATATGATGGTGCCGGCCTGGACATTCCACAGCCACCACGCCGAGTCCGCCCCGCCAACGATGCCGGCCTCGATCCGCATGTCGGCGGTGCCGAACAGGTTCCAGCCTAGCGCGAACGGGTCGGAAAGTGCCGCAAGCGCATATTGGCTGTCGACGAGCAGCGCCGTCAGATAATGCGCGACATGATAGGCAAGCGCGATCGGCACGATCGACCACACCAGCAGGCCAGCCGCCTGTCCAAGAGTTTGATCGCTGCCGGCGAGACGCTGGCCGAGCCAGACCGTGAGCAGGAACACCGCCGCCAGCAGCACGAATGTCAGGACGAGCCCGAGAGTGCCGCTGCCGATAACCGCGGTGCGGCCGGGAAATTCGAGCGGGTTGATGCCGAACAGGCCGAGCCAAAAGAAGGTTTTCGACAGGCCGTCGAAGGAAACGGATGACAGGGCCAGCAGCAGGAAGGCAATGCCGCTGGTCGGCAACGGCTCGGCGGCCAGCAGTTTGGCGCCCGGCCAGCACAGGCCAAGCCGGCCGTTCTCGTCGCGCTCGACGATAGCGAAGCGTGCCACTAGCGAAAAGAAGACCGTCAGGAATTCGCCGCCGCGGCTCCAGGCGCGATAGCCGAATGCCAGCATCGCAAGGAAAGAGAACAGCCAGTAAAGGCCCACGATCCAAGCCAGCCGCGCCGGATCGTCAGGCGCCGGATCGATGAGTTCGAACCAGGCAAAGGCGACAAACAGTATCACTGCCGGCCAGTAGCCAAGCCATCGCGGGAGTCGCCACCTTCCCCCGTCGTCCCCGCCCAACAGGTGCGAGACGAGGCGCCACGGACCGTACCACGGGTTAAGCCACGACCAGAGATCGCCGAAGACGCCCTGCAGCAGCGTGGTGCCAGCCCATAGAAGGGTCCAGATCACCAGTGGCAGCGGGTTGGAGAGCGGGTCTCGACTGCCGAACAAGCCGGCGGTGACGGGGATTGCAAAGCCGGCAAAGGATATCAGGCTGACGGCAGTGCGGGCGCTGTCACTGAAGGTGAATAGCGGCAGGCGCCGGCGCCAGAAACGTCCAAGCGAATCCGCTGGCAGCAGTGCCAGGACGAGGAAGCTGACGGCAACGGCAAAGGCGCCGCCGGCCAGATAGTAGCCGGTTGGCAGGAGCAGGACGTGGCCGCGATCGGAGGCGTGGGCGAAGGCCGGGGTGGGTGAGATGAACCACAGGGCCGCAAGCAACAAGGCAAACGACCGACGATGGCGTTCGGTGGCGAAGGAACTCATCCTATCCAAGACTGCCATCTTGGCTGCCGCGGCCACCCCTCACACCTTGACCAGTTGCTCCACGCGGTCCTTTTCACCGAAGATGCGCAAATACCGCTCGATCTCGTCCTCGTCGCCGGTTGCCTTGGCCGGGTTGTCCGACAGCTTGACCGCCGGCCTTCCATTGGCTTCGGTGACCTTGCAGACCAGCGAGATGGCGTCGAGCCTGTTGGTTTCGGTCGGCGCGCAGCCTTCGAAATCATTGGTCAAATTGGTGCCCCAGCCGAAGGACATCCGCACCTTGCCCTTGAAGTGGCGGTAGGTCTCTTCGATTGTCTCGACCTCAAGCCCGTCGGAGAAGATCAGCAGCTTCTGGCGGGGATCCTTGCCCTTGTCGCGCCACCACGACAGGATCTTCTCGCCGCCCTCGATAGGCGGCGCGCTGTCGGGGCGGAAGCCGGTCCAGTCGGCCACCCAGTCCGGCGCGTCGCGCAGGAACGACGCGGTGCCGAAGGCATCGGGCAGCACGATCAGCAGATTGCCGCCATAATAGCGCTGCCAGTCCTGCAGCACCTTGTAGGGCGACTGTTTCAGCTCTTTTTCCGAATTGGCCAGCGCCGCGAACACCATCGGCAGTTCATGCGCGTTGGTGCCGAGCGCTTCGAGGTCGTTGTCCATCGCCAGAAGCACGTTGGAGGTGCCGGTGAACGCCTCGCCGATGCCTTCCTTCAGCGCTTCGACGCACCAGCGCTGCCACAGGAAGGAATGGCGCCGGCGCGTGCCGAAGTCTGAGATGCGGATGCCGGGCAGCGCTTTCAGCCGCTCGGTCTTGGCCCACATCTTGGCCTTGGCACGGGCATAGAGCACATCGAGCGCGAACGGCCCGAACGCCCGCATGGCCGCGCGAGATCGGAGTTCGTTGATGATCGCCAGCGCCGGGATCTCCCACAGCGTGGTGTACATCCACGGCCCGCTGAAGGTCAGTTCATATTGCCTGTCCCGCTTCGACAGCTCGTATTCGGGCAGCCGGAAGCCTTCCAGCCAGGCGAGAAACTCCGGCTCGAAGATTTGCTTGCGGCCGTAGAAATTGTTACCGGCGAGCCAGATCATCTCCTTCTTGGAGAAGCGCAAGGTGCGGGCATGATCGAGCTGTTCGCGCAATTCGCCCTCATCGATTTCCTCGGCGAGGCGAACCGAAGTGGTGCGGTTGATCAGCGAGAAGGTGGTCTCGACCTTGGGGTACATGCCCCAGATCATCTGCAGCATCAAAAGCTTGTAGAAATCCGTGTCGAGCAGGCTGCGCACGATCGGATCGAGCTTCCAGGTGTGGTTGTAGACCCGCCGCGCAATATCGGTCTTAGCCATGTTTCAACACCGCCTTTGCTGCCTGCAATCCACAACCGCGACAGGCCTCATAGCATCGAATTGGCAAAAACGCTGCCCGGTTTCAGGCTGGCCCGACAAAAAGAGAACCCTGCGGAGACGGAACATCACCGGCGGCCACCGCAAGCCGTTGTCAGGTCCCGGTTTTGGCACCGATGACCCTGAGCGCCGGACGCTTGCGGCGGCTGACGATGCGGCCCGCCACCGGTGCGTCGGCGCGGCCGTCATCTTGCGCCTTCTCGGCGAACAGCCAATCGATGAACAGCTGAACGATCGGCGTCGCCCTCATCTCGTTGCGGCAGACGACATAGAAATCGTCGACCGCCGGCACCGACAGGCTGAACGGCGCGACCAGCATACCCCTGGCCAGCAGCGCACTTGCCGTCACCGAATCGCCCAACGCCACGCCATGGCCATGCACCGCCGCCTCGGTCGCCACGCGTGCATCGCCAAGATGATGGCGGCGGCCCCGCTCCAGGTCCAGCGCATCGGCGGCCGCCAGCCATGTGTGCCATTCGCGGCCATCGTCGCCATGCAGGAAGACATGGTCGGCGAGATCCCTGACGCCGCGGATCGGACGGTTGTTGATCAAGGTCGGGCTGACCACGGGAAACAGTTCGAGGCCCGACCATTTGCGCATCCAGCAGTCGGCCCAGCTGCCGTCGCCATAATGCACGCAGACGTCGATATTCGGCGCCCGCAGATCCTTAGGGTCGTTGGAGGGGATAAGCGTCAGCCTTATGTCGGGATATTGCGCCATGAAACCGCCGAGCCGCGGTGTCATCCACAGCAACAGCAGCGCCGGCACGCAGGAGACTGAAAGTGTGCCGCTGCTCGCCGGCCTTGTCATGCGCTGGGTGGCGGCCGCGATGCTGTCGAAGGCCGTCGAGACCGCAGGCAAGAGTTCGGCGCCGTGTGGAGTCAGTTTGACCCGCTGACCGACCCGCTCGAACAGCTTGACGCCGAGCGACTGCTCGAGTGCCTTGATCTGGTGGCTGATGGCGCCATGCGTGACGTTCAGTTCACTCGCCGCCTTGGTCAGCGAGCCATGGCGAGCCGTTGCCTCGAAGGCACGCAGTGGATTGAGAGGCGGCAGCCGGTTGGCCATGAGCATCCATTTCAGCACGATCCCGAAAAGTGGAGGCCGGTTTTCGGACGGGATCGTGCTCAGGGTTGATTGTGAGATTTTCTCACAGAGAGCACCCTAACATTATCATTTGATTTTTCAATGCGGCTGCCAGACACTTGAGCTCGGAACAGCTTCAAGACGTGAAATCTGCAGGCAGCCAGCGCGACAGCGACCCGGCCGGATGATGGTCGGCTCGCCAGGCATCGCCAATGGTCGCACTGCATCAGCCCGGCAGGAGGAGCGGATATGGGATACGATCGCGGCAAGCTCGACGCGTTGCGTCGCAAATATGGCGAAAGCCATGGCGGCGAAATGTTCGACCCGAAATTCCGCAAGGTCGCCGACAAGATCTTTTCCAAGAGCGGTACACGGCTGGCGCCCTATTCCGGCATCCCGACCTTCCTCGCCGCGCCCTACCGCGAAATAGCGGCCGACAATCCGGATTTCGGCGATTTGCAGGTGGCCATGATCGGCGTGCCGATGGATCTCGGCGTCACCAACCGGCCGGGCTCGCGCTTCGGGCCAAGGGCGCTGCGCGCCATCGAGCGCATCGGCCCCTACAATCACGTGCTGGAATGCGCGCCTACGCATGAGCTCAGGGTCGCCGACATCGGCGATACGCCGTTCCGCAGCCGCTATCGGCTGGAGGTCAGCCACGAGGATATCGAGCGCCGCACCAACCAGATCGTCGATGCCGGCGTCATTCCATTGTCTGTGGGCGGCGACCATTCGATCAGCCATCCGATCCTGAAGGCCGTCGGCAAGAAGGCTCCGGTCGGGCTGATCCACATCGATGCCCATTGTGACACCAGTGGCCTGTTCGACATGACCAAATTCCACCATGGCGGGCCGTTCCGCAACGCCGTGCTCGACGGCGTGCTCGATCCGACGCGCACGATCCAGATCGGCATTCGCGGCTCGGCCGAATATCTGTGGGAGTTCACCTACGAGTCCGGCATGACCGTCGTCCATGCCGAGGAGGTGACCGGTCTCGGCATTCCCGCCATCATCGAGAAGGCGCGCAAGATCGTCGGCGACGGGCCGACCTACGTTTCCTTCGATATAGATAGCATCGATCCTGCCTTCGCGCCCGGCACCGGCACGCCGGAAGTCGGCGGGCTGACGACACGCGAAGTGCTCGAACTGCTGCGCGGCCTGAAAGGTCTCAACATCGTCGGCGGCGACGTCGTCGAGGTGGCGCCGCAATACGACGCTACCACCAACACGGCGCATGCCGCCGCACAGGTGCTGTTCGAGATACTGAGTCTGATGGTGTTCAGCCCGGCTGTCACCGGCAAGGGAGCCTGACGTTCAGATAGAAAGGCGGCCGCCGTGCTGGAGCCGGCGGCCGTATCAAACAAACAAAGCGTCCAGACAGGGGAATAAAATGACGATCCGGAAGACATTTACCTCAATCGCCGCCGTGCTGATGCTTGGCACGACCGGTTTCGGCCTCGCGACACAGGCCGCCGTCGCCGATGCGCTGGCGGATATCACCAAGGCCGGCAGCATCAATGTCGGCGTCTTCGCCGATTTTCCGCCCTTCTCCTCGGCCAGCGCCGATATGAGCCTCAAGGGCTATGACATGGATGTCGCGCAATACATCGCCGACACGCTCAAGGTGGAGCTCAACCCCGTCGCCGTCACGGGCCAGAACCGCATCCCATACTTGAACGATCACCGCGTCGACCTCTTGATGAGCGTCGGCTATTCGAAGGAACGCGAGCAGGTCATCGACTTCGCTGTCGCCTACGCGCCCTACTACATCGCCGTGATCGGTCCGGCGGCACTATCGGTCAAGGGCAAGGAAGACCTCGCCGACAAGTCGATCGCCGTCAACCGAGGCACGCTGGAAGACACCTCGCTCACCGAGGCAGCGCCGGCGTCCGCCGACATCAAGCGCTTCGACAACTATAATTCGGTGATCCAGGCCTTCATCTCCGGCCAGACCCAGCTGATGGTCGTCGGCAACGATGTCGGTGCGCAGGTGCTGGCCAAGCAGGACGCGCTGAAGCCGGAGCAGAAGTTCCAGCTCCTGACCTCGCCCTCGCATATCGGCCTCAACAAGAGTGAGGACAGCCTGAAAAAGGCGGTCAACGACGCCGTCGCCAAGATGCTGGCGGACGGCAAGCTGGACGAAAGCTCGAAAGCCTGGCTGAAGACGTCGCTCAATCCTGACAATCTCAAGGACTGAGTTTCCGTGGCCTTTGCCTGGCTTCCAGGTGCTGTCGGCGATATCGCGCGAGGCGCGGCCACGACGATCCTGTTGATCGCCGTAACCACGCTGGCGGGAACGTTCCTCAGCATCCTGGGTGCCGCGGGACGGCGCAACGGCCCGGTGCTGCTCAAGCGGGCCATCGCCTGGTATGTCGAGATCGTCCGCAACACGCCGTTCCTGGTGCAGCTGTTCTTCATCTTCTTCGGCTTGCCCAGCCTCGGCATCAGGCTCGATCCGGTGCTTGCCGCCATGCTGGCGATGACGCTCAACATGGCGGCCTACACCATCGAGATCGTCGGCGCCGGGCTTGACGCCGTGCCCGGCGGACAGACGGAAGCAGCGCTCGCGCTGGGCTTGAGGCCGCGCCAGGTCTTCATCAAGATCGTGCTGCCGCAGGCGCTCAAGGTGATCTTCCCGGCGCTGACCAGCCAGATCGTCATCATGATGCTGGAGTCCGCCGTGGTGTCGCAGATCGCGGTGCGTGAACTGACCTACGAAGCCGACATGCTGCAGGCGCGCACCTTCCGCTCCTTCGAGACCTATCTTGTCGTGACGATGGTCTATCTCTTGATGTCGATGGCCCTGCGCCGGCTGCTGGTCACGGGCGGACGCCGCGTCCTGGGGGCCGGCGTGTCATGATCGAATTTACCTTCTGGGACATCGTGCGCAACCTGCTGCTCGCCGCCCGCTGGACGGTACTGCTGTCGCTGGGTGCCTTCATCGGCGGCGGCATCGTCGGTCTGATCGTGCTGTTCTTCAGGATCGCCAAGAACCAGTGGAGCCGGCGTCTCGCCTCCGGCTACATCGCCCTGTTCCAGGGAACGCCGCTCTTGATGCAGCTGTTCCTGATGTTCTTTGGCCTGCCGATGCTCGGCCTGCGCATCGAGCCATGGACGGCGGCGGTGCTCGGCCTCACCTTCTTCGCCAGCGCCTATCTCGCCGAAATCTGGCGCTCCGGCGTCGCCGCGCTGCCACTAGGCCAGTGGGACGCCGGCGCCAGCCTCGGCCTGCACTACCTCCAGGAGCTCAGGCTGATCATCCTGCCGCAGGCGTTTTCGATCACCCGCGCGCCGACTGTGGGCTTCCTGGTGCAGCTGATCAAATCGACCGCGCTTACCTCGATCATCGGCTTCGAGGAGCTGGTGCGAACCTCCAACGCCATCAACAACGCCACCTTCGAACCGTTCAAGGTCTACGGGCTGGTGGCGCTGATCTTTTTCGTCATGTGCTTTCCGCTGACACAATACGCGCGCAAGCTCGAGAAGCGGGCGGCATTACACTGAGCGGAAGGCATGTTGTGTTGAACACCACCTAGGGGACGACAGGATTCGTCAGCTTTTGACCCAAGTGGTCTCTCACAAGTGAAGGCGCGCAGGCGACCTTCGCGAACGGCGACATCGACAAAGTGCCGCGTAGCCAATGGTGACCTTGGCCTCAAATCCCAGCTTGACTAGAGTTGGCAGTATGCTGAACGCCATTCACCACGTCGCGTTGATCTGCACCGACTACGACCGGTCGCGACGGTTCTACGTCGAACTCCTCGGCCTCGATCTGATCCGGGAGGTCTATCGGGAGGAGCGGCGGTCATGGAAGGCGGATCTGCGGATCGGGTCGGTCCAACTGGAATTGTTCTCCTTCCCCGCACCAGCGATGCGGCCGTCCCATCCAGAGGCGACAGGCCTGAGACATCTGGCTTTTGCCGTGGCGAATCTTGATCCCGTAATTATGCGCCTGGAAGCCGCGGGCGTTGCTGTTGAGCCAATCCGGATCGACCCATATACAGACCAACGGTTTACCTTTTTCAGGGACCCGGATGGATTGCCGCTGGAACTCTACGAAGCCCCATAAGGAACGGTTCGCTTTCGCGACGGGCGCCGTGTACTGACGGTATCATCGGTATCGGCGGAGCCGCGAATCTGTGCTAAGCCGCCGCCCAAACCAACCAAAGGACGACACCAGTGAGCGAACCAACCGTGGCCGAGGCGACCGAGAGCATCTATGCCTCGCTCCGGGCGGACAATGCCGACATCGACGCACATATCGCGACGCTCAAGGCGGCGCTGACGCGAGAGGGGATAAAACAGGCGGTGTTCGATCCGACCAAGTTGGCGCAGAACAACCGTTCGGGCCGCAAATTGATGCAGGCTTATTTTCGGCAGCGTGGCGTGAGCGTGAGGTTTTCGGACCAGTAGAACCGCGCGCATGTCGGACGTTCGAGGCGGCGATAGACATTCTCAGAAATCGACGTTCGTTCAGCTTCGCCAGGAGTATCCGTTACGAATCGTACACTGAAGGTCGGTATCGCGCGTGGATGACCGAGGCTGGATTCCGGGATATCTCCGACGCTTCGGGCCTTCACATTTGACCGGCTCAATAACAGCTTTCTGCCGCCGCAAGTGCTTCGGCACGGTGAGCTTCGTCCAGTGCGCCAATCCGTCGGACCGACGCATAGAACCTGATATAGTCGCCCGAACACAAGTCGAACAGGCGGAGAAACGCCGGAACCTGTTCCCCGTACACGGCAGTCGCGGCGAGCTTCGCGTTGTTGATTGGGGAAGCGAACCAGGCATCATATCCCCGGTATCGGCCCCAGCGCATGTCGCGCATGTATCGGTAGCGCATCCGCAGCCGTTCAATCGCGGCCGTCCTTGCGGCCAGCTTTTGCTCCGAGGTGCCGGAGTTGGAATAGACTTGCGTTAACTCGTCCCGGGTCTGCGAGACAAGCGCAAGAAATCCGGTCTTGCGCCTCCGGGCAGCTTCGTAACGGCGCAATGCGGCGGTATCACCAGTCGCGCGCAGCCATTTTTTCACGCCGGTTGTTTCGACGGCGACAGCGAACGCCTCGTTGAATGCGGAATCGTCGTGCACGTAGACGCGCTGGTGGGCCAGTTCATGGAAAACCAGCCCTGCAAGATAGGTTTCATCCTCGCTGAACATCGTGCTTAGCAGCGGGTCACTTGACCAGCCAAGCGTGGAATATGCAGTGATGCCCGTCACATAGACGTCCATGCCCTGTTCTCGAAGTTCGACTGCGGTTTCAATCGCGGACTTCTTGGAAAAATATCCTCGGTAGGGCACGCAGCCGAAAACGGGAAAACACCATGTTCGCGGCGTCAGCGAGAATTCCGGCGCGGCGAAGACAGCCCATGTCACCGAGTCCCGGCCGATATCAACATAGCTGCGGTAGCTATTGTTGTCGGGCAGCGCCAGTTGATCTGTTGCAAACTGTCGTATGGCACTCGCCGATGCCATTCGGGCGCGCAATGCCTTCGGCGTCGAAGGGTCCTCGATCAGTCTCCCGACATCCTTGCGCGCCGTCATGATCCGCAGATGACCGTTCACGGATTGCGCATAGTAGGAAATGCCGGTGCAGCCGGTTACGACGGACACCAGGATCATCGAAGCAACCAATCGAAAAAATGCGCGCTTCACGGCTTGCCCCTAGCACTGGTCACACGTTCCTGGAGCAGATGTCGCGCTTGCCGCCTGTCTCACGCAGTCACACCAGTCCATCCATGTCCGAGATGAGGGTGTAGGTTAGACCTTCGTCCTCGGCAAGATTGGCATGATACGTCATTGGCCACTGAAGGAGGGAACCGCCCATATCCCCGCAGGTAGCAGAACGCCAGCTTTCTGCTCCCCGATGTTAGGACAAACAGCCGCCGAGCCGGCGGCCGTCCATTTCAATGACCAAAGGCGAGCGGCGGTGCCAGGCGATCCCGCCGCAGCCAGCGCGCCAGAAGCAGCGCCGCCACCACGGCAAGCCCCGACGACAGGCCGATCCAGATGCCGACACCGTGGAAGCCGAAATGGAAGGCGAGCAGCACGCCGAGCGGCAGGCCGACGCCCCAATACCCGATCGCGGCATAGATCATCGGCACCTTGGTGTCGTGCAGGCCGCGCAGCATGCCGGCGGCCACGGCCTGCGCGCCATCGAAGACCTGGAACAGTGCTGCGAAGGCGAGGAACGACACGGCAAGCGCGATCACCCTGGCATTGGCCGGATTGCCCAGATCGATGAAGGCGCTGATCAGCGGATGCGGCCACAGGATCATCACCAGCCCCATCAGCGCCATGAACGCCGATGACGAAGGCGGTCCAGCCGGCGCGGGAAACGCCTTCCGGATTGCCGGCGCCGTGCGCAAGCCCGACGCGCACCGTTACCGCCTGGTTGAGGCCAAGCGGCACCATGAAGCTGATCGAGGCGATCTGGATGGCGATGGCGTGCGCGGCCAGCGAATCCGCGTCGATCAGACCCATCAGCAGCGCTGCCGCATTGAAGATCGTCACCTCGAAGGCGAGGAGGCCGGCAATCGGCAGGCCGAGCCGCAGAAGGCCCCTGAAGCGCAGCCAGTCGGCGCGCCAGAAGCGCCCGAACAGACGGTAGCGCCGGAACTTCTTCTCCAGCATCACCACGACAGCCATGCCGACGAACATCAGCGTGCTGGACAGCGAGGTGGCAAGGCCCGAGCCGGCGATGCCCATCGAAGGCACACCAAGATTGCCGAACATGAACACCCAGTTGAAGAAGATGTTGCAGGCGACGGCGACGAAGACGATGACCAGCGCCCAGCCCGGCCGCTCCAGCGCCGAGATGAACGAGCGCAGCACGATATAGCCATAGAAGGGCAGCACCGCCCATTCGAGCCAGCGAAGATAGACACCCGCCTCATGGGCGAGCGCCGGATCCTGGCCCATCGCCAGCAGAATGGCCTCACCGTGCCAAAGCACGAGCCAGATCGGGATCGAGATCAAAATCGCCAGCCACAGGCCCTGGCGCACGGTGCGGCGCAGGTCGCGCACCGAATGGCCGCGGCGGCCGAGCTCGGTCGCGATCATCGGCGAGGTCGCCAGCATCAGGCCAAGCCCGAAGATCAGCGGCATGAAATAAAGGTTGGCGCCAAGCGCGCCGCTGGCCAGCGTACCAGGCCCCAGACGACCCATCATCATGACGTCGGTGGCCGTCATCGCGGTCTGGCCGAGATTGGTCAGCACCATCGGCCAGGCGAGCGCCAGCGTCGCCATGATTTCCTGACGCCAAAGATTTTCCGGCGCGCGAGCACCGGCTTCGATCGCAGACATTTCCTGCTCTTTCCAGTCGCGGCACGTCGGCAAAGAACCGGAAGCCGCATTTCAAACGGCAAAACCTTCGGTTTCGCGGCGTTTGCGCCAGCTTCTGGACGAAACGCGACATGAAGGCAAGAGAGGAGGGGTGGGAACAGATTGAGCCAGCCGGACCACCAACCTTGCCGCTGAGGTGCATTTCACATGCGGGCAATCGGCTGCTACGGATTGCATGGACGACGGGGTACGATGACAGTTCCCGGATTTTTCAGGAGGCAGGATGCAGTTCAGGCGCAGGAAGAACACGGCCGCGATCCCGCGGACGGCGCCGTCCTTCGAGCACATCGTCACCGAGGCGAGCGAAAGTTTCCTGTGGCGGCTCGACGACTATCCCTGGGAGCGCAATGTCTGGAACTTCCATCCGGAATACGAGATCCATCTGCTGCGAAAATCCTCCGGCGTGGTTCTGGTCGGCGATCATATCGGCGAATTCGGGCCGGGCTACCTGACCATCGTCGGTGGCGGGCTGCCGCATGATTGGGTGACCGCGGTGCAACCGGGAGAACTGATCGAAGGCCGCGACATCGTCCTGCAGTTCGATGCGCAGAGATTGAGCGGGTCAGCAGGCCTGTTGCCGGAGTTGCGCGAACTGGAACCGTTCCTCGAACGCTCGCTGCGCGGCATGGTTTTTCACGGCCGCACCGCGCTGGATGGTGCCGACATCATGGAGCGGATGGGTGAGGTTAGCGGGCTGAACAGGTTCTGTCTTTTCCTGAATCTCGTCGATCTTCTCGCCCGCACCGACGAATACGAATTGCTGTCGTCGCCGGATTTCTCGCCGGTTCTCGATGCCGCCTCGCTGGACATCATCCAGCGCACGTTGACCTATCTGTTCCAGCATTTCGCCGAGGATCTGAAGCTGCCGGAGGTGGCGGAACTGGCCGGAATGACGGAGAGCACGTTTTCGCGGTTCTTCCAGAAGAACACCGGCAACAGCTTCAGCGACCACCTTGCCAAGCTCAGGCTCTGGCAGGCCTGCAAGCTGTTGGCGGACACCGATATTGCGATCACCGACATCTGTTTTCAGGTCGGCTACATGAACATATCGAACTTCAACCGCGCCTTCATGCGCAAGCACAAGATGACGCCGTCATCCTATCGCCGGCTGTCGCGTCAGCGGCTGACAATGCGTGCATAAGCGCGTCCTGAAATACCCTTTCAGACCAAATCGATACTCATGTGACAGGCTTCGTATCGCGGCGCCGGTTTTTGCATCGCACAATGCATAAAAGTACAGGTCTGTTGCAACGAGGCTTCTAGCAAGCCTCCTCGCAACTCCGCATTTTAGCAACGGGTGGCATTGTCACTCGGGCGATGGTGAGGATCGCGTAGCCCGAGGACTTCCGCTTCCTGCGAATTGTTCCTGGAGGAGAAAAGATCATGAAACCAGTTCGGCTTGCTGCCAGCCTTGGCGCAGCTTTTATGCTTTCCACTACCGTTTCCACCATCGCCCTGGCGCAGGCGCCGGTCTGCTCGGCGCCCGTCAAAGTGCTGGCGCAGCCACGTGACGGCTTGACGCTTCTGCAGGACTCCAAGGACGAGTTCCAGAAGCTTGCCGGTGCCAGCTTCCAGATCGATTATCTGAACGAGAACGACCGCCGGGCGAAATCGCGCGCCGATGCGTCCACCGTCGGCAATTACAACGTCTACTATGTCGACGAAGCCAACGTCGCCCTGTTCGCTTCGTCGAAATGGATCGTGCCGCTCACCGACTATTATCCGGCGGACTACGACTACGCCGATTTCGATCCGGGCCGCCAGAAGGTCGCCACCTATGACGGCAAGGCCTGGTTCGCGCCGCTGACCGGCGGCGGCGACCTGATGGTCTACCGCAAGGACATTCTGGAGGCGGCCGGCATCCAGCCACCGAAGACGCTGGACGAACTGATCGCCGACGTGCCGAAGCTGACCAATCCGGACAAGGGCATATATGGCATCGCGTTGCGCGGCGCACGCGGTTCGGGCGCCAATGTCTGGCGCTGGATGCCGTTCTTCAAGGCCTATGGCGGCCAGTGGTTCGACGGCGACAAGCCAGCCTTCAACTCGGATGCCGCCGTGAAGGCAACCGAAACCTACCTGAAGCTGTTCAAGGATTCGGCGCCCGGCACGCAGACCGGCAGCTGGGATGAATCGACCGGCGCGTTCCTGTCGGGCCAGGTTGCCATTCTCGTCGAATCGACGCCGCTGTCGGGCATGGCTGTCGATCCGAAGACATCGCAGGTGGTCGGCAAGATCGGCTTCCTGCCGCCGCCGGCGCCGCTCACCGGTGGTGGCTACGGCCATGGCCTCGCCATCGCCGCAAAGGCCAATGCCGACGATGCCTCGAAGAAATGCGCGGGCCTGTTCATCGCCTGGGCGACGTCGAAGGAAAACGAGAAGCGCCGGCTCGACGCCCACCAGTTCGGTG
Source organism: Mesorhizobium sp. M1406 (assembly GCF_040317555.1). Lineage (NCBI taxonomy): Bacteria > Pseudomonadati > Pseudomonadota > Alphaproteobacteria > Hyphomicrobiales > Phyllobacteriaceae > Mesorhizobium > Mesorhizobium sp. M1406. The sequence continues at coordinate 74,488 of NZ_JAMYKW010000027.1, forward strand.
AGCTGAACCGCACCAGCATCCTGTCCAGCAAGGAATTCGCCGACATCTACGGCGCCGATCTCGGTCAGGCGCTGGCCGAGACGGGCAAGGTCACGGCGGTCAACTTCTGGCAGGATCCGCGCTGGCCGGATCTCGGCGATCGCTGGGGCATCATCCTCGAGGAACTGGTCACCGGCACCCGTACCGACGTCAAGGGCGGCCTCAGCGAGCTTGAAGCCTATGCCAACGAGCTGGTGAAGAAATAAGCCATCCTCCCCCCGGGGGGGCCGGGGCGCCGGGCTATAGGGCAAGTGGGGGGCCGTGGGGCCCGGGGGGGGCCCAAGAAGACCCCCCGCGTTTGGCCCGCAAAGACCGCGAAAGGCCC
>NZ_JAMYKW010000028.1:0-73926 GCF_040317555.1 Mesorhizobium sp. M1406
GGGTGGTGGGGTTAAACTCCTTCACACCGTGGTGTGTCTGGTGGCGACGCCCCGCCTGGCTAAAACGTTCGGGGCGGCCGCGGGGGGCCGGCGGGCGGCGGGGTACGCGGCGGGCGCGCGCCACCGCCACGAAGGCGTTCAGATCACTGAGGTCCATCATTGTTCGCAATTCCGCACAGCCTGTGTGGATTGTACCTGATTATCACAGGATTGAGCAGGGCCTATCTCTGCCTCCTCAAAGGAGATCAATCATGTCCAACATTCAACAGGCCGGCACCTTCACCCTTGGCAGCCACACCGTAAAGCGGCTCGGCTATGGCGCCATGCAGCTCGCCGGACCCGGCGTGTTCGGGCCGCCGAAGGACCATGACGCGGCATTGGCCGTGCTACGCGACGCCGTGGCGCAAGGGGTCGATCATATCGATACCAGCGACTTCTACGGTCCGCACGTCACCAACCTTCTGATCCGTGAGGCGCTATCACCCTACCCTGACGATCTGGTCATCGTCACCAAGATCGGCGCCCGCCGCGGCACGGATGGATCGTGGTTACCGGCATTTTCTCCCGAAGCGTTGTCCCAGGCGGTGCATGACAATCTAAGCAATCTCGGGCTCGAAGTGCTGGATGTGGTCAATTTGCGCATCATGTTCGACCCCCACGGTCCCGCCGAAGGATCGATCGAAGCGCCGCTCACCGTGCTGGCCGAGCTTCAACAAAAGGGGCTTGTCAGGCATATCGGACTGAGCAACGTGACGGCTGCGCAGATCGCCGAAGGACGCGGGATTGCCGAGATCGTCTGCGTGCAGAACCAGTACAATCTGGCGCATCGCGACGACGATGCCTTGATCGATGATCTTGCCCGCGACGGTATCGCCTATGTGCCGTTCTTTCCGCTCGGCGGCTTCAACCCGCTGCAGTCTTCGACGCTGTCCGATGTGGCGAAGCGCCTCGGCGCCACCCCGATGCAGGTCGCGCTCGCCTGGCTGCTGCACCGCGCGCCCAATATCCTGCTGATCCCCGGTACATCGTCTGTCGGGCATCTCAGGGAGAACCTCGCTGCTGCCGAACTGATGCTTTCGGACGACGTGCTCAGGAAATTGGATGGCATAGCGATGGCTGCTTGAGGGCGGGCGACCCACTGGGGAGCAAGGCCTTCCTGTTAGGGCTCGGCAGTCACCCGGCGCCAGCGTTCCTAATTGATACTTGCCGTATTCGCCGGCTCAACCGGCCGCGCCTTGTCGGCATAGGGAACACGAAAACCGTTGACCGCCAGCCAGTCGATGGCTGCCTTCGGTTCGTCGGTCTGGATGATGGTGGCGCCGCGATCGGCCCAAAAACCCCAGCTTTCGCGCGGCAGGCTGGCCTGCACAGCCAGTTCGTCGCCGCGGCCGCCGGCCAGGAAGCCGCCCGGCTTGTTGACGATGGCGTAGGTATCGGCCCAGATGTGCCAATCGCCCCTCGCCGCGGCCGCGCGCATGCGCGTGCTGAACAGCGGTCCGCCGGTCTCGGTCAGCGTCTCGGCGCCCGCCCGCCAGTTGATCAACTCGATCGCGCGCGGTGAGAAGGCGTGGTCGACCGTCTCGGCGAAACCGGCATCGTGCACCGCGTCATCGGCGATGATCGGCATGAACTGGAAGCCGCCGCCGATGGCGCCCATGGCGGCCTTGACCGTTGAAATCCGGGTGGAGTTCCAGAGGTTCTCCTTGACGATGACCTGCTCGGCCATGCCGAGATCGCGAGCGACCGCGATCATGCCCGAGAGATCGCCGACGTCGAGCTTGTTGTCCAGGTTGATGAGGATCCTGTCTCGGGTCGCCATCAGCATCTCGCGCAACGTCGAAACCGTTTCATCGGTGACGACGCCGGTGCCCTCGACCACCAGCCGGCAGGTCTTCAGTTCGGCCAGCGTGCGCTTGACCACCTCGCCCTTGCAGGTCGTGGTGCGGTCGAGCCAGCTGTCATGCATGACGACGAACTCGCCGTCCTTCGAGCGCCTGATGTCGACCTCGACGATCTCCGCGCCCATGGCGATCGAGCCTTCCACGGCGGCAATCGAATTTTCCGCATAGAGCGTCTTGCCGGCCTGCATGCTGCCGGCGCGATGCGCGGCCACCATCACGTGGTCGCGCCACTGGTTGGCATGCTCGAAGCGGTCGAGTATCTGTCTGGCGCGGGTCTCGCCGGCCAAGGCCTGGCCAGCGGCGGCCGCAAGTGCCGCGGAAAACAAAAGGCTCAGCCAGAGGGTCCGCATCGAGAATCGCTCCTTGCCGGATCGAAACCCGGATAGGCGATGCCCGTGACATCTCGGTGAACGAAGCCGGCTAGCGGAATGCGTCAGATGCGTTTCGAGAGCCGGCGGAACCAAGCCATGGCCGGCATATCAATGAGGCGCCACGTGCACTCGCGCAGCACCATTCCGTCTCGCCAAGCTGTGACTGGCATCTTCCGTGCCGCTTCTGTAGTTGTTGCACCCCGATGAAAAACGAGGATCCGTAATGGCGAACAACAACATCGACAACGCCTTCACCGCCCGTTCCAAGACGGGCGCCGCGTTCGAGCCGACCTATTCCGGCGCGCTGTCGTTCATGCGGCGCAAATACACGAAGGACGTGAAGGGCGCGGACGCGGTGGTGTGGGGCATTCCTTTCGACGCCGCCGTCACCAACCGGCCCGGCGCCCGTTTCGGGCCGCAGGCGATTCGCCGCGCCTCTGCGATCCTCGACAACGACCCGCAATATCCGTTTTCACGCGATCTGTTCGAGCATCTGGCGGTCGTCGACTATGGCGATTGCCTGCTCGACTTCGGTAATCACCAGAAGACGCCCGGTACGATCGAACGCGAAGCGGCGAAGATCCTCAAATCAGGGTCCTTCCTGCTGACGCTCGGCGGCGACCATTTCGTCACCTGGCCGCTGCTCAAGGCGCATGCCGCCATCCATGGCCCGCTCGCCCTGGTGCAGTTCGACGCGCATCAGGACACCTGGCCGGACGACGGCAAGCGCATCGACCATGGTTCCTTCGTCGGCCGCGCCGTCAAGGAAGGCATCATCGATCCAGATCGCTCGATCCAGATCGGGATCCGCACTCATGCGCCCGACACGTTCGGCATCAAGATCCTCTATGGCCATGAAATCGAGGAGATGCGGGCGTCCGATATCGCCTACGCCATCGTCGACCGCACCGGCGGCAAGAAGACCTATCTCACCTTCGACATCGACTGCCTCGATCCGGCCTATGCGCCGGGAACCGGCACGCCGGTTGCCGGCGGGCCGTCGTCGGCGAAGATCCTGTCGACGCTGCGCCAGCTCACCCAGATCGATATTGTCGGCGCCGATGTCGTAGAGGTTGCGCCGGCCTATGATCACGCCGATATAACGGCGATCGCCGGCTCGATGGTGGCCATGCAATATCTCGGCCTGCTGGCGGAGCGGAAGGCCCGGCTTGAAGAGTTGAACAACAACGGCAGCCACAACGGTGCCGCGGTGAATCAAGGTCAGGGCATATAGTCTTGAAATATCAGGGAATTTGATCGATCCATGAAACCGAAAATCTTCATCGACGGCGAACACGGCACCACCGGTCTGCAGATCCGGGCGCTGCTTGCCGAGCGCGGCGACCTGGAGATCATCTCCATTCCGACCGAGCGCCGCAAGGAAACAGCCGCGCGCGCCGAGTTCCTCAATGCCGCCGATGTCGCGATCCTGTGCCTGCCCGACGATGCGGCGAAGGAAAGCGTCTCGCTGATTGCCAACGACACCACCAAGGTCATCGATGCGTCGACCGCGCATCGCGTGGCGGAAGGCTGGGCGTATGGTTTCGCCGAAATGGACAAGACGCAGGCGAAGACAATTGCCTCGGCAAAGCGCGTCGCCAACCCCGGCTGCTGGCCGCAGGGACCGATCGCCACGCTGCGGCCGCTGGTCACCGCCGGCCTGCTGCCGGCGGACTTCCCGATCACCGTCAACGGCATTTCGGGCTATTCGGGCGGCGGACGGCCGATGATCGAGGACTATGTCGCCAAGGGCGAGGACGCCTCGGAATTCCTGCCCTATGGCCTCACCTTGCAGCACAAGCACGTGCCGGAACTCAGGGCCTATGCCAGGCTGTCGCATGATCCGATCATGCAGCCGGCGGTCGGCAATTTCGCGCAAGGCATGATCACGGTCGTGCCATTGCAGCTCGGCGGCCTCGACCATGTGCCGACGGGTGCGGAGCTGCATGCGGCGATCGCCGACCATTTCGCCGCCATCAAGGGCGGCGTGGTCGAGGTGGCGCCCTATGCGCATTCGGAGCGCATGCCGGAAATCGATCCGGAGATCTACAACGGCACCAACCGGATGAAGGTCTACGTCTTCGCCAACGACAAACGGGCGCAAGTTCTGCTGCTGGCGGTCTATGACAATCTCGGCAAGGGTGCCTCGGGTGCCGCCGTCCAGAACATGGACCTGATGCTCGGCCTCTGATGGACGCGCCAGCCTTTCCGGCGCGCTGGAAGGTCAGCGCGCCCGAACTCATTGCCGAGACGGCCACGGCATGCTGCTCGTTTGAACATGTCGTCTTCTGAACGTCGAATTCCGCCTGCCGCAACGCCGCGGCGGACGGTGCGGATTGAATTCTGACTGGCCGATCGGCTCGGGATCAGCTCCTGAGCGCGATTTCGTGCCGCAAGGGATAGGCGCCCTTGGTGCCGCGCCAATGCGCGGCGGCAAAGCCCAACACGATGAGCGCAAACCCCTGATGGGTCAGCGCCATATGCAGCGGCACATGCATCAGCAGCGTGCCGATGCCGATCGAGGCCTGCACCAGCACCAGCAGAAACAGCAACGTCGCACGGCGGGCATGGGTTGAGCCTGGCAGCCTCCGGCGCGTGGCGATCACGTGCCACAGGGCCACGATGAACACCGTGTAGGCACCGAGCCGATGCACGAACTGCACCGTCTTCGGGCTTTCGAAGAAGTTGCGCCATGCCGGCTCGAGCAGCAAGAGATCGCCCGGGATGATCTTGCCGTCCATCAGCGGCCAGGTGTTGTAGCTCAGGCCAGCATCGAGCCCGGCGACCAGGCCGCCGAGATAAATCTGGATCAGCGCCAGAAACACGATGAAACCGGCCAGCCTCTGCGTCGACCGATCGGCGGCGGGTTCGGAATGCGGCGCCAGTCCGCGCGCCACGACCATGGTCGCGGTGAAGATCAGCGCGGCGAGTGTCAGATGGGTGGCCAGACGGTACTGGCTGACCGAGACCCGGTCGATCAGTCCCGAGGCCACCATCCACCAGCCGATGGCGCCCTGCAGGCCGATAAGCAGGAGGATGCCGGCGAGTTTCGGCCCCAGGCCACGCTCTATGCGGCGCGTTGTCCAGAAAAACAGCAGCGGCAAGGCAAAGACCAGGCCGACGCCGCGCGCCAGGATGCGGTGCGCCCACTCCCACCAGAAGATCGACTTGAACGCCTCGATGCTCATGCCCTTGTTGAGCTCGGCATATTGCGGGATCTGCTGGTAGAGCTGGAATTCCTCTTGCCACTCGGCGTCGTTGAGCGGCGGTATGACGCCATGGATCGGCTTCCATTGCGTAATCGACAGGCCGGAATCGGTCAGCCTGGTGGCGCCGCCGACCAGCACAAGCGCAACCAGCATCAGCACCACCACATAGAGCCAGCCGCGCAGCAGCGCCCGATTGTGGAGGTCGCGGTCGCGGGCCACAAATGGCGCGGCAGCTGGTATGGCAGCCATGGTCTTGTCCCGGCAGGTTGGTTTGGCGGATTGGTGGACCATCGCTCTCGTGCTGGCAAGGCCATGCGGCGCGGCACGCCGTCGCGCCGCGTCTCACCGGTTGCACAGCTTCGCGCCAAAGCCTATGCGAGGCCAACACTCAGAGGTTGCCCGGTCCCTTGTCCGAGTTGCCGGCATCCTCCACAGGAGACCAATCATGCCCCTGCGCCTGAAAAAGCTGATCGGAATGTTTCTGCTGATCGCGCTGGTCATCATCTATGCGCTGGTCGCATCGATCTTCGCGGTCGCCCAGCTCTCGGAGTCGGGCCCGTGGGTGCATTTTCTGTTCTTCCTGCTCAGCGGCCTGCTCTGGGTGCTGCCGGCGATGGGCATCATCAAATGGCTGATGCTGGAGCCGCGGGCCAAGCGCTAAGCGGAACCCGTCACCGTCAGATGGTAACGAGCATCTTCCCTGCATTGGCGAGCGGCGTCGTCACGCCCGACAGCATGGTACGGATGTGGGCAAGGCTCTGGTAGCGGCCATTGACTGAAATGCGCGGCAAGGCTTGCAGGAACCCGGCATGTTCGGCGCGCAGCACGCCGTGGCGCGTCGTCACGGCGGAGGTGTAGCCGGCGTCGCGGGCAAAGGCGACTTCCCGGCAACCCACAGCACTTGCATAGCCATAAGGGTAGGCGAAATGGCCGGGCTTTTCGCCCAGTTCGGCCTGCAACATGCCGCGCACGGCGCCGGTCTCGTGCCGGGCATCGGTTTCGGAGAGCCGCTTCAGATTGCTGTGACTGATCGTATGGGCGCCGATCGTCACCAGCGGATGCGCGGCGATGCTGCGGATTTCGTCCCAGTTCATCAATGTCCGCAAGCGCGGACCATCGGCGTCAACACCATTTGAGCTAGCCAGGTCGCGCAGCACCGCTTGCAGATCCTCCTCGCGGACTTCGGAGGTGAGATAGGCGTGCAGGCGTGCATTGGCTTGCAGTTTCTTCGCGGGTGTCGAGCAATCGATCGTCAGGGGACCGTTCAGCCCTGTCAGCGACAAGGTCTTCCGCGCGTTGACGATGTCCTCGACCACATCCCACCACAGGTCGGCGGTGCCGTTGATCAGCCCGGGCGCGACATAGATGGTGATCGGCGCGCCGTGCTTCTCCAGCACTGGCAGCGCCTCGGTCATGTTGTCGCGATAGGCGTCGTCGGCGGTGATGGTTGCGAACTGGCCACCCTTGCCGCCTGCCTTGATGCGCTCAACGGCTTCGTCCATGGAGACAAAGACATAGCCATGCGCCTTCATGTCGGCGATCATGGCATCGAGGAAACCGGGCGCGATGTTGAGATGCCGGTTGACGCTGTGCGGCTTTTCCGGCGTCGCGGTGACGCGGTGCAGCATCAGGATGGCGCCAATGCCGCCGATGAACGGCTTGGCCAGCGGTGCAAGACCGGTATAGCGGGCGACGTTCAGCGCCAGTTTCCGGATTGCCTCCCCGCCGTCGATCATTCATTCACCTTTTGCGCCTAGGCTGATCCAAGCACGGAATGCGCCTGCGCGAACCCCAAATCGCGATCAATACGCCCTAAGGATTGAGGTATGGTTGACGCTTCAGCGTCATTTGACGGCAATCGGCTTGCGGCGACCGAGGCGTCGTCGCGCGCCTTGCCACGGGAACATGCCGGCCTGTCGATTTCAGTGGTGTCCACGGACGGGCTCGCAGCCTATGCCGAGTTCTGCCGCTCGGCCCTGTTCGCACCGGCGCAGAGTGCTGCCTGGGTCTTGAACTGGGCCGCCGAGGCCGGACCGGATCTGCTCGTCACCACGCTGAGCGCCGAAGGCAGGCCGGTTTTTTCGCTGGCGCTGGAAGTCACCGCCAGCGGTCCATTCCGCGTCGCCCGCTTCATGGGAGGCCGCCACGCCAATGGCAACTTCGTCGCCGGCGATGCGGACTGGCTGGCCAGGGCGGATATCCCGGCCGTCCGATCGATGCTGGCGGCCATCGCCAGGGCACGTCCGGACATCGATCTCGTCGCACTGGAACGATTGCTGCCCGATCTCGACGGCGTCGCCAATCCCCTCGCCTCGCTTGACCATTTTGCCAGCCCCAATCTGTCGCTGGCCGTCGACCTTGCCGGCGGCTTCGATGCGCTGCTTTCTCGCGCCAGCGGCAAACGCAAGCGCAAGAAGCACCGTTCTCAGATCCGCAAGTTCGAGGCCGTCGGCAGCCATCGGCGCATCGAGGCGCGCACGGCGGACGAGGTGACCAGGCTGCTCGACGCCTTTTTCGAGATGAAGGAATTCCGCTTCCGCAAGATGGGCATCACCAACGTCTTCGGCGGCGAGCAGGTGCGCGGCTTCTTCCGCGCGCTGTTCGTGCAAGCGCTTGCCGAGGACAAACCTTCCTTCGTGCTGCACGGGCTCGAGGTTGCCGGCAAGCTGCGCGCCATCACTGGATCGAGCCGGTCGGGCAAGCGCCTGATCTGCGAGTTCGGCGCGATCGCCGAGGACGATCTCGGTCACGCCAGCCCCGGCGATTTCCTGTTCTTCGACAACATCCAGGAAGCCTGCGAGAGCGGTTTCGAGGTCTATGATTTCTCCGTCGGCGACGAGCCATACAAGCGGCTGTGGTGCGATATCGAAACCCAGCATTTCGAGGTGCTGATCCCCTTGACTATGAAGGGCCGCGTGCTGTCGCTGACGCTCAGGCAGGGCGCGCGGCTGAAAGCCTTCATCAAGAACAGCCCGACGATCTGGAAGCTGACCAAGATGCTGCGCCGCAAGGCGGTGGGACAAGCAGTGCCCGCCGAGGACGAAAGCTAGCTCTCAGAAATTGAGGGCTTCCCGCAGCGCCGGGCCGGCCCTGACGCGCAAATCCAGATCGGCCTCGATATGATCGATGTGGTGCAGCATCAGCCGGCTCGCCCGCCCGCAATCGCCGCTCTCCAGCGCGCCGACAATTTCCGTGTGTTCGCTGTGCCCACAGGCCGATATGCCAGACCGCCCGTAAAGCGCGATGACCAATGACGAGCGCGCCACCAGTTCCTCCATGAAGCGCTGCAGGATGGCATTGCCGGCGACGGCGGCGAGCAGCAAGTGGAAATCGCCCGACGCCTTGATTTCGGACCGCCGCGCATTGGGCCCACGCTCGGCGATGAAGCGGCCCTCCTCGTCGAGTTGCGCCTTGAATGCGGCAATGTCGGTAGCGGTGACACGGCCGCAGGCGGCGATGGCAATGCCCGGTTCGATCAGCCGGCGCGAGGCGAACAGCTGGCGCGCCTCCTCCGGCGATGGGTTGGCGACGAAGGCGCCACGATTGCGCTCGGTGCGCACCAGCCCTTCGAAGGACAGCATCTGCAGCGCCGCGCGTGCCACGGTACGGGAGACGTCGAACAGTGTGCCGACCTCACCTTCCGACAGCTTGGTGCCCGGCGCCAGCCGGCGGTCGACGATGGCGTCGCGCAACTGGTCGCGGATCGCCCGGGCACGATCCTGCGTGGCGCTGTCGGTGGCGGAATAGATCTGGTCGGCGATGTTCATGGCGGGAATTCTTTCCGTCCCCTTCTAACGCGACTCTTGACGCCTGCACGAGAGGCAAAGTGGACACGAAGGCAAAAAAGATTGCATACGATTTGGGTAGAGATCGCCGACAATCGCCCATAATTTGTGCAATGCACAAACAGCCCGCCTGATAGGCGCCGTCCAAAAATCCTGATTTTCCCGACGATTCAAGTGCTTGGCCAGTCATCTCGCGATTGGCACGCATGATGCTTTGGTTAATGCGACCAAATGGGGAAGCCTGATGTCCAAAGCCGCCGAAATCGACATTGTGTCCGTTTCGAAAGTCTATGGAACGACGACCGCCGTCGAGGGCATCAGCCTCAAGATCCCGGCCGGCACCTACTGCTGCCTGCTTGGCCCTTCCGGCTGCGGCAAAACCTCGACGCTGCGCATGATCGCCGGTCATGAGAGCATTTCCAGCGGCGATGTCCGCCTCGGCAATGTGGTGGTGACGGACTTGCCGCCGGCCAAGCGCGGCACGGCGATGATGTTCCAGTCCTATGCGCTGTTCCCGCATCTCGACCTGATCGACAATGTCGCCTTCAGCCTGAAGATGAAGGGCGTCGACAAGGAAAAGCGTCGTGCCAAGGCGCTCGACATGCTGAAGCTGATGCAGATGGAGGCCTATGCGACGCGCCGGCCCGCGCAGCTTTCCGGCGGCCAACAGCAGCGCGTAGCACTCGCTCGCGCATTGATCACCGATCCCGAGGCGCTGTTGCTCGACGAGCCGCTTTCCGCGCTCGACCCGTTCCTGAAGATCCGCATGCGGGCCGAGCTGAAGAAGCTGCAGGCGTCACTCGGCATCACCTTCGTCCACGTCACCCACAGCCAGGAGGAGGCGATGGCGCTCGCCGACCTGATCGTGGTGATGAATGACGGCCGCATCGAACAGGCAGCGGCGCCGCGCGACGTGTTCGAGCGGCCGGCCACCGCCTTCGTCGCGCGCTTCATGGGCGACCACAATGTCATCTCCGGCCGGGTCACCGGTGAACGCGACGCCATGGTCGCCTTCGACGTGAATGGCGGCGGCTCGCTTGCCGCCAGTGGCCGGCCACAGGACGTGGGAGCGCCGATCGACATCGCCATCCGCACCGACCATGTGCGCATCGGCGAGGCGCCCTCGCCCGGCCTCGGCTTCACCGGCATCGTCTCCAACATCGAATATCGCGGCGCCACGGTGAAGCTGTCGGTCACCGGCGCCGGCATCGACGATTTCACCGTCATCATCGACGATTCCGACTTCTTCGCCAAACCCGTCGCCATTGGCGACGCCGTACCGGTCGCCTGGGATTCCGAGGATGCCATCGTCCTCGGTCGCCTGCATTCATGACGTCAACCAAGCAAAACAAGATAGGGGAATAGGATGACAAACACTACGCAAACCAAGGCGGGTATTTCGCGCCGCTCGCTGCTGAAGACGGGTGCCGCTGCCGTCGGCCTTGCCGCCGGCTCTGGTGCCATATCAGGCTTTCCGACCATCTGGGCGCAATCCAACATCACGCTGCGCCAGTTCGGCACCGGCGTGTCGAACCTCAATGCCATCGCCGACAAGTGCAAGGCCGACCTCGGCATCACGCTCGAGATGACGGCGACAGATTCCGACGCCGCCGCCCAGCGCGCCGTGACCCAGCCCGACAGCTACGACATCGCCGACATCGAATACTGGATCTGCAAGAAGGTGTTCCCGAGCGGCGTGCTGCAGCCGATGGATGTCAGCAAACTGAAGTACTATGACGAACTGGTGCCGCTGTTCAAAACCGGCAAACTGACGCCCGACAGCGTCATCGCGCAGGGCACGGCGCCGCACACAGTCGGTTATGTCGACGCGCAGGACTCAAAGACCTTCGCCAAGGCACCGACCAACTGGTTCACCATGGTGCCCACTATCTACAACGCCGACACGCTGGGCATCCGCCCCGACCTTGTCGGCCGCGACATCACCACCTGGGCCGACATCATGGACCCGGCCTTCAAGGGCAAGACCGCGATTCTCAACATCCCCTCCATCGGCATCATGGACGCGGCGATGATCATGGAAGCCACGGGCAACATCAAATATGCCGACAAGGGCAACATGACCAAGGAGGAGATCGACAAGACGATCGACTTCCTGATCAAGGCCAAGCAGGCCGGCCAGTTCCGCGCCTTCTGGAAGTCCTTCGACGAGAGCGTCAATTTGATGGCGTCGGGCGAAGTCGTCATCCAGTCGATGTGGTCACCGGCCGTCGCCGCCGTGCGCTCCAAGGGCATCGCCTGCCGCTTCCAGCCGCTCAAGGAAGGCTACCGCTCATGGGGTGGCGGCCTCGGTCTTGCCGCCCATCTCAAGGGCGCCGAGCTCGACGCTGCCTACGAATACATCAACTGGTACACGTCGGGCTGGGTCGGCGGCTATCTCAACCGCCAAGGCTATTACTCGGCCAACATGGTCTCGGCCAAGAAGTTCATGACCGAGGACGAGTGGGGCTACTGGATCGAAGGCAAGCCGGCCAAGGGCGACATCAAGGCACCGGACGGCACGGTCATGGAGAAGGCCGGCGCGGTGCGCGACGGCGGCTCGTTCGAGGAGCGCATGGGCAAGGTCGCCTGCTGGAACTCGGTCATGGACGAGGACCGCTATATGGTGAAGCGCTGGAACGAGTTCATCGCGGCGTAAGGAACAAACAAGCGCCCCTTCTCTACCCCTTCTCCCCTTGCGGGAGAAGGGAACGCGGCTCAGCCGCATCGCGAAAAATCGAGAGCATTAATGACAGTCGCGATCGAACGCCCCGCAATCGCCGCCGCGAAACAAGTCCGACAACGACGCTTCTCCGTCAGCGCCGTCACGCCCTACCTCCAGTCGGCGCCTCTGGCGCTGATCCTTGGTGCGTTCCTGCTCCTGCCCATCATCATGATCGTCGTCGTGTCCTTCTGGGATTACGACTTCGCCGCCATGTATCCGGATTTCCTGACCACAAACTATTCCGATGTTCTGGGCTCGTGGGTTACCTGGAAGACCTATCTCAACACCATCAAATTCGCCGCCATCGTCTGGGCGCTGACCTTGTTCATCGGCTTCTGGGTCGCCTATTTCCTGGCCTTCCACATCCGCACCACGGCCATGCAGATGGTGCTGTTCCTGGTCTGCACCGTGCCTTTCCTGACCTCCAACATCATCCGCATGATCTCGTGGATTCCCGTGCTCGGCCGCAACGGGCTGATCAACTCGACGTTGGTGCATCTGGGGCTGGTGCCGAAACCGATCGAATGGCTGCTCTATTCGGAATTCGCGGTCGTGCTCGCCATGGTCCATCTCTACACGCTGTTCATGGTGACGCCGATCTTCAACACGCTGATGCGCATCGACCGCTCGCTGGTCGAGGCCGCGCGCGACGCGGGCGCCTCCGGCTGGCAGGTGCTGTGGAACGTCATCATTCCGCTGGCCAAGCCGGGCATGGCCATCGGCACCATCTTCGTCGTCACGCTAGTCATGGCCGACTTCTCCACCGTGCAGGTGATGTCGGGCGGCCAGAGCGCTTCCGTCGCGCTGATGATGAAGAACCAGATGTCGCTGCTGCAATATCCGGCCGCCGCGGCCAATGCGGTGGTGTTGCTCGTGCTGGTGCTTTTGATGGTCGCCGGCATCCTGCGCGTCGTCGACATCCGCAAGGAGCTCTGACGTGAGCCACGAAAAACGCACTGTCGGTTTCTACGTGCTGGCTGTCTTCTTCACGCTGTTCGTGCTGTTCCTCTACGGCCCGCTGTCGGCGATCCTGATCCTGTCCTTCCAGGGCGAGACCGGTGGCCTCACCTTCCCGCTCAACGGCGTGTCGCTGCACTGGTTCGCCAATCTGTTCGAGCGCCAGGCAGTCGGCGACTTCGGCGGCAGCTTCAAGCGCTCGCTGGTGCTGGGCGTCATGGTGATGATCGTCACCGTCGTGGTGTCACTGCTGGCGGGCCTCGCCTTCCGCCAGAAATTTCGCGGCGCCACAGCGCTGTTCTACCTGGCTGTCGCCAGCCTCGTCGTGCCCTCGATCATCATTTCACTGGGCATCGGCGTGGTCTTCCAGCAGATCGGCTTTCGTCCGGCCTGGTACACGTCCGCCTTCGGCGCGCATCTGACCTGGACCTTGCCGTTCGGCGTACTGATCATGTTCGCCGTCTTCAACCGCTTCTCGCCGGCCTATGAGGAGGCCGCACGCGACCTCGGCGCCACCTCCTGGCAGACCTTCGCCCATGTCGTGCTGCCGATGATCGCGCCGAGCCTGATCGGCGTTGGCCTGTTCGGCTTCACGCTGTCCTACGACGAGTTCGCGCGTACGCTGATGACCTCAGGCACCTTCAACACGCTGCCGCTCGAGATCTACGGCATGACCACCAATGTCACGACGCCTGTCCTCTACGCGCTGGGCACGGTGACCACGGTGTTTTCGTTCCTGGTGATCCTGGCAACGTTGGGCGCCATCCTCTATGTCGGCCGCCGCCGGGCGAGCGCGTAACCGTGCAGATACTGGTGGTAAACCCAAACACGACGGCGAGCATGACCGAGACCATCGCGGCCGCCGCACGCGCCGTCGCCGGCGCCTGGACGGAAGTGGTTGCCGTCACCTCGTCCATGGGGCCGGTATCGATCGAAGGCTATTATGACGAGGCGCTGGCCGTGCCGGGCCTGCTGATGGAGATCGCCGCCGGCGAGCGTGCCGGCGCGCAGGCGGCCATCATCGCCTGTTTCGACGACACCGGCCTTGATGCGGCACGCGCCATGGCCGGTATCCCCGTTATCGGCATCTGCGAGGCGGCGCTTTCCATCGCTGCTTTCATTGCCCAGCGCTTCACCGTGGTGACAACCACCGAACGCTCGCTTATACCTGTCGAGGGGCTGGTGCAGCGCTACGGCATGGCGGGACGCGTCCGCGTGCGCGCCGCGGACATCCCCGTGCTTGCGCTGGAGGACCCGGCATCCGGCGCGGTCGGAAAACTGCGCGACGAAATCGCCCGAGCGATCGGAGAGGATCGCGCCGAGGCCATTGTGCTCGGCTGCGCCGGTATGGCCGACCTTGCACACCGGCTGCAAGCGGAGTTCCAACTGCCGGTTATCGACGGTGTCGGTGCGGCACTCAAGCAGGCCGAGGCGCTGATCTCGCTCGGCCTGTCGACATCGAAGCGCGGCGCCTATGCAAGCCCGCTGGCCAAGCCCTATCGTGGTGTGCTGAAATCCTTCTCACCCGGAATAGCCGCCGCGGAGTGAGTGCCATGAAGCCGACCATCCGGACGCTGTCGCTGCAGGAGCAGGCTGTTCTCGTCGACTGGGCGGCCGCGGAAGGCTGGAATCCTGGCCTTGAAGACGCGGCGATGTTCCAGGCCGCGGACCCTGAAGGCTTCATCGGCGCCTTTGTAGGCAACGAAATGGTCGCGGCAATCTCGGCGGTAGCCTATGGAAGCGAGTTCGGTTTCATCGGCCTCTACATCTGCCGGCCGGACATGCGCGGCAAAGGCTACGCAAAGGCGGTGTGGAACGCCGGAATGACGAGACTTGCCGGCCGCACAATCGGCCTCGACGGCGTCGCCGAGCAGCAGGCGAATTACCGGCGCAAGGGCTTCAGCCCGGCCTACGAGACCATCCGCTATAGCGGCCGCAAGGCAGGCCCATCGGGCAGAGCCAACGGACTGAGGACGGTGAAGACTGAGCTCGTGCCCGACATCATCGCCTATGACGCGCATTGCTTTCCCGCGCCCCGACGTGCCTTTCTGCAGCGCTGGCTGCGGCCGCCACATCACGGGCTGGCGGCGATCAGTTCACGCGGCATCAACGGCTATGGCGTGGCGCGCCGGTGTCGATCCGGCTTCAAGATCGGCCCGCTGTTTGCCGACGACATGGAAATCGCTCTGCGATTGCTGGACGGACTGGCTGGTGCCTGCGAGGGCGGCGACCTGAGCGTCGACGTTCCAGCCACCAAACTGGACTTCATTGCAGCGCTTGATGCGGCCGGCTTTGCGCCGACCTTCACCACCACCCGCATGTACAAGGGCCCAGCCCCGAAGCTTGGGCCGCAGCGGTTGTTCGGCGTAACGACCCTGGAACTGGGATAGAAATCAGACGGGCCTCTGAACAGGTCTCCGCCAAACGATCCAAGGCTCGCTCAGGCGGCGGCGGTGCGCCGTCCCGGCACCGGATTGCCGGGCGGTTCGTGGCCGAGCGGCGTCACCAGCGTCACGTCGGGATAGCCGCTTTCGATCAGCCTGACCGCGGCCTTTGTTACTTCGTCGTCCGGCTCCAGCATGGAGAGAAAGACCTCGGTGGCATCGCCGGTCAGACGGCTGATGCCCTGCGCGTCGGCTGGTCCGCACTCGACCACGACCAGATCATAGGCGGTTGTCAGCGACTGCATGATGATCGGCAGCCGGTCGGCGGCTCGCATGGCGCGGACCGGATCGGCGGTGCCGACGGGAATGACGTGACAGTCCGAGTAGAGATCGGCGTGGATGACGTCGCTGAACTGCGCTTCCGAAGCGAGCAGGTTGGTGATTCCGGGGAAAAGCCCACTGTCCAGCATCGGCCGTGAGGCCGCCCCCGACGCGGTGAGATCCAGCAACAGGACGCGCAGGCCGGCGTCCGCGACTTCGCGGGCCACCAGAATCGCGGATGCGGCGGCCTCGTCGCCCTCCGGCGAGACGAAGATGGCGCGCGCGGCACCGCTGGCGATCAGCTTTTCGGCAGCCTTCTCGACGTCGATCTCACCCAGCGTCGAACGCACCGGTTCGGGCTCGACAGCCGTCTGCTCGGCTGCCGCTGCCTCGGCCATTGCGACCATATCAGGCGCTTCGGCCCTATAGGGCATCGCGGCCGTGTAGGGCTTGGCCTCTGCTGCAGCCGGACGTTCCGCCATCTCCTGGCGAGCGACGGGATCCTGGCGGACTGAAGGCTCATGGCGGACAACCGGCATTGCGACCCTATCAGGCGCCTGCGCCACATGGGGCATCGCGACCTCATCGATCCGCTCGAAGCGGGAACCGGTCGCCGGACGCATCGCACGGCCGGAAAACAGCTCCCGCAGAAGCGTCACAATGACCATGATCAGCAGCGATGCGGCGAAAGCGGCGCCAACGATCGGCCCGACCTTCGGGAAATAGGCCTCGGAGGGAACCGAAGCCTTCGAGGCGATCCGCGCGTCGACCGGCAGATAATTGCGATCCTGGCGCGAAGCCGCTTCGCGGTAGTTGGTCAGATACAACTCGAGTTGCTGCCGTTTGGCGGTGGCATCGCGCTGCAGCGCATCGAGATCGACCTGCTGTTCCCCGGCCTGCGCCGACGCGGCCTTCAATGTGTTGACGTCGGCGACAAGCTGATTCTCGCGGGCCTTTGCCGTCTCGGCCTGCATCAACAGGCCCTTCATGACCTTTTGCGCCTCGCCGCGGATCTGCGCATCGAGATCGGCCAGTTGCGATTTCAGCGCGCGGATGCGTGGATGATTGCCAAGCAATGTCGTCGACAGATCGGCGATGTTGGTGCGCAGTTCGACCTGGCGCTCGCGCAGGCGCTGGATCAGGTCCGATGACAAAACCTCCGGCACGGCGTCCAGCGAACCGCCATTCTGCAGCGCCCTGCGCACACCGTCAGCGGTCGCTTCGGCCGCGGCGCGGTTGGCGCGCACTTTCGACAGTTCGCTCGACAGTTCCGAGAGCTGCTGGGTGGCCAGCACCGAATTGTTACCACCCATCAGAAGATCGGATTGTGAGCGGTAGGCAGCGACCTTGGCCTCGGCATCCTTGACCTGCTTCGACAGGTCGGCGATCTCCGGCGCCAGAAAATCGGCGGCGGCATTGTTCGATTCGAGCTTGGCGGCCCCTTGCCCCGCTATATAGGCGGCGGCAATGGCGTCTGGTATGGCGGCCGCGAGCCTTGGATCTTCCGATGAGAACTCAATGGCGATGATGCGGGTCTTCTCGACGCCATAGACGTTGAGCTTCTCGTGCATTTTCTTGAGGACCCGCTCTTCCGCCGGAATCTCCATCGGATCGCTTTTCAAGCCGACGAGGACCAAAGCGCGGCTCAACGGCGACATATAGAGCGCGTCGTCGAACTCGGGCAATTTTGCCAGGCCAAGCTTTTGCGCGACCTGCTTGAGGATTTCGTTGGAGGAAATTATCTGGACCTGGGTGGCGACGCCCTGTTCGTCGAGAATAGGCTTGTCGGTATCATTGTTGTTGCTGGCCGGCCGCGTATACACGGATTCACGCGGAGCGATTTCCACCTGCGTCTCGGCCTTGTAGTGCCGGGTTGCCAGCGAGGCAAAGGCGAAAGCCGCGCCGGTCACCAACAGCGCGACGACGAGAATGCGCAGCCAACTCCTCGCCAGGCTGCCGAAGAGCTGGCTGAGATCGACGTCGACATCTGCGGCCGCGGACTGAACGGACATGCATCCCTACTCCGATACTGGGTCAGCACGCACCGTAAACAACTATGGTAACTCAGCCGTTAAGATCGCGGTAAGTTTCCATTAGGGTTTACTGGCGGGCGATAAACAAAACCGCCAGAAATCGTAAAACTCTTGCCGATGCGCCGTCCGTCGGCCGCCCCCTTTACCGGCCATTAACCCTAACAGGATGATAACGGACCTCGATCCCTAGAGTTGCTGCGACGTTGCGGCGACCAGTCGAAGGTACCTATCCGGTCATGAAAAGCACTGCTTCCCTGTTTCGCGCGCTGCTTGCCGTATCGATGCTCGCCGGCTGTTCCAGCTACCGGCCGACGCCGGCAGCCTTCCATGAGGTGCTCGATCAGCCCTATCGTCTTGGCGCCGGCGACCGCGTCCGCGTCACCGTGTTCGAGCAGGACGGCCTGACCAACACCTACAGCGTCGACCAATCCGGCTACCTCTCCTTCCCGCTTGTCGGCGCCATTCCGGCGCGCGGCCACACCGCACAGCAGATGGAAAAGCAAATCGCCGACAAATTGCGGCAAGGCTATCTGCGCGATCCAGACGTTTCGGTCGAGATCGACCGCTACCGGCCGATCTTCGTCATGGGCGAAGTGGGTGCGGCCGGCCAATATTCCTATGTCCCCGGCCTGACGGTGCAGAAGGCCATCGCCATTGCCGGTGGTTTCTCGCCGCGTGCCAACCAGGAAAGCGTCGACATCACCCGCGACATCAACGGCAAGGTGATGACCGGCCGCGTGGTCACCTCCGACCCGCTGCTGCCCGGCGATACCGTCTACGTCCGCGAACGCCTGTTCTGACGAACCACGTGGCGGACACACTCAGGATCGTCCACTGCTTTCGCTCACCCGTCGGGGGAATATTCCGGCATGTGCGCGACCTGACCGAGGCGCAGGTAGCCGCCGGGCATTCCGTCGGCATCGTTTGCGATTCGACGACGGGCGGCGCGTTCGAGGAGCGTCTGTTCGAGCAGATGAAGGACATGCTGGCGCTCGGCATCCACCGCACGCCGATGCAGCGCCATGTCGGCCCGGGCGACCTTGCCTCGGCCTGGCGCACCTACAGGATCATCAAGGAATTGCGGCCGGACATATTGCACGGGCACGGCGCCAAGGGTGGCGCCTATGCCCGTCTGTTCGGCTCATTGTTGCGGGTATCAAGGTCTCGCGTAGCCCGCCTTTATTCGCCGCATGGCGGCTCTCTCCACTACGACGAGAACACGACCACCGGAAAGCTGTTCTTCGCGCTCGAGCGCTTCATGGCTCGCTTCACCGACTGCCTGCTGTTTGTCTCCGACTATGAACGGCAAACCTACCGCAGGAAGGTCGGCGAACCGCCCATTCCCAACACCCTGGTCTATAACGGCCTGCGCGCCACCGAATTCGAGCCGGTGATCGCCGAGCCAGACGCAGCCGATCTGCTCTATATCGGCATGATGCGCGACCTGAAGGGGCCGGACATCTTCATCGATGCACTGGCGCTGGCCGGCCCCCAGTTCGGCCGCGCGCTGACCGCAGTCATGGTCGGCGACGGCGACGACCTGCCGCGTTACCACGTGCGAGTGAAACGCCTCGGGCTCGAGCGCCATGTCCGCTTCCTGCCGCCGATGCCGGCCAGGGAGGCCTTTGCACTGGCGGCGCTCGTCATCGTTCCCTCGCGCGCCGAAGCCATGCCCTATATCGTCCTGGAAACGCTAGCCGCGGGAAAGCCGATGATCGCCACCGCGGTCGGCGGCATTCCGGAGATATTCGGCACCGGTTCCCCTGCCCTGATCCGGCCCGACCCGGTCGAGCTTGCCGACAAGATGAGCCAGGCGCTGACCGACCCCGCTGCCTATAGCGACCTGATGCCCGATGGCGCCGACCTCAAGGCGCGCTTCGGCGCCGATGTGATGGCCGCCAACATCGAGAAGGCCTACTTCGCCGCGCTAGACAGATAGCCGCAAGGTCAAGCCGTTTCAAAGCCACGGGTTGTTTCAAGGGTTTCTTAGCTCTCTTTTGCTATTCACCGAAGGGAAGCTTGCGGAAAGCCCCCATGAACGAGATCGACCCAGCGCGCCGCTTTTCAGCAGAGGCGGTGCGTAAATTCGACGGCCCGGCCGATGGCGACATGCCAAGCGGCATGAACGATGTCGCCCGCCAGGTCGCCACGCAGTACAGGCGCGATACCATGTCGCCGATCATGGTCAGCGGCGTCCTGCGCATGGTCGAATTCGGCTTGCTGCTGCTGTCCGGGCTCGCCGTCTATTTCCACTATGTCGGGTTCTTCAACTATCTCGCCTGGCAGTATCCGCTGACGATCGCCGCCGCGTCGTTCCTTGCCGTGGTGCTGCTCGACGTCACCGACTGTTACCAGATCGTCGCCCTGATGCGGCCCATCGCCAATTTCGGCCGCGTGCTGCTGGCCTGGGCTGGTGCCTTCGCGCTGATGGCTTTGACCGCGTTCGCCATGAAGATGTCGCAGGACTATTCGCGCCTTCTGTTCGGCACCTGGTTCGTCATCGGTTTCGTTCTCATCTTCGGCCTCAGGCTGGTGATGTCGAAGCTGATCCGGCGCTGGGCGCGCGATGGCCGCATGGAGCGGCGCGCCGTCATCGTCGGCGGCGGCAAGGCGGCGGAAATCCTCATCCGCTCCGTCGAAAAGCAGCCCTACAACGATATCCGCATCTGCGGCATATTCGACGATCGCGGCGACAAGCGCTCGCCGCCCATCGTCGCCGGCTATCCCAAGCTCGGCACCATTTCGGAACTGATCGAGTTCGCCCGCATCGCACGCATCGACATGCTGATCGTGTCGCTGCCGCTGACGGCCGAATCGCGTGTGTTGCAGTTACTGAAAAAACTGTGGGTGCTGCCGGTCGACATCCGGCTGTCGGCGCATTCCAACGCACTGCAGTTTCGCCCGCGCGCCTATTCCTACATCGGCTCGGTGCCGATGCTCGATATCTTCGACAAGCCGATCAACGACTGGGATTCGGTCGCCAAGCGCGCCTTCGACATCGTCTTCAGCCTCATCGGCATCGTCGTGTTCTCGCCGGTGATGCTGGCGACCGCCATCGCCATCAAGCTCGACAGCAAGGGGCCGGTGCTGTTCCATCAGAAGCGGCACGGCTTCAACAACGAGACCATCGAGGTCTACAAGTTCCGTTCGATGTATACGGACAAGGCCGACCCGACCGCCAAGCAGACGGTGACCAAGAACGACCCGCGCGTCACCCGCGTCGGCCGCTTCATCCGCAAGACCTCGATCGACGAGTTGCCGCAGTTCTTCAACTCGCTGCTGGGTTCGCTGTCGCTGGTCGGCCCGCGCCCGCATGCCATCGCCGCGCAGTCACACAACCTGCTCTACAACGAGGTGGTCGACGGCTATTTCGCACGCCACAAGGTCAAGCCCGGCGTCACCGGCTGGGCGCAGATCAATGGCTGGCGCGGCGAGATGGACACCAACGAGAAGATCCGCATGCGGACGGAGTACGACCTCTACTACATCGAGAACTGGTCGCTGCTGTTCGACTTGCGCATCCTGTTCCTGACGCCGATCCGGCTGCTCAACACGGAAAACGCCTATTGAGCGCGATCAGCCATGATTTGCCGCGCGCGGCGGTCAACGCCAAGCTGATCGCGCTGATTTCCTCATGCGCGGTCTTCCTCGGCATTCTGCTGTCCGGCTTCGTCATCAGCGAGCCGGCGCCCTATGAACTCTACATGGCCGGGCTGATCGCCATCTGGGCGCTTTTCGGCTTGAGGATTTCCCGCGCGGCCACGCCGCTCCTGGTGCTGCTGGTGACGATGAACATCGGCGGCATGATGGCGATGACGCAGATGGCGGACCTCGCCAATACGCCGCTCTATCTCGCCGTATCGCTGTTTCTTGCCTTCAGCGCGGTGTTCTTCGCATCGATCACCGCTGTGCGGCCGAGCCTCTACCGATTGATCTTCATTGCCTACGTGGCTTCTGCCGTGGCGACCTCGCTGCTTGGCATTGCAGGCTACTTCCACGCCTTTCCGGGCGCGGAGATGTTCACCAAATACGACCGTGCCGCCGGCGCCTTCCAGGACCCGAACGTATTCGGCCCGTTCCTGGTGCTGCCCGGCATCTATCTGCTCTACCTGCTCCTGACCGGGCCTGTCTCGCGCATGCCGCTGCTGGCGGTGCCGCTGCTGATCATCACCGCCGGCATCTTCTTCTCTTTCTCGCGCGGCGCCTGGGGCATGTTCGCCGTCTCGGCTGTCCTGCTCACCGGCTGCCTGTTCCTGCAGAGCGCCAGCGGCATGTTCCGGCTACGCGTGGTGGTGATGACGATCGCCGCGCTGGCGCTGCTGGTCGTCGCCATGATCGTCATCCTGCAGCTGCCCGGCGTGTCGGAGATGTTCTCCAACCGTGCCCATCTCGAGCAGAGCTACGACACCGCCCGCCTGGGACGCTTCGCCCGCTACGCAATCGGCTTCCAGATGGCGATGGAGCATCCATTCGGCATCGGCCCGCTGGTGTTCGGCACGATCTTCGGCGAAGACACCCACGACATCTGGCTGAAGATGCTGATGGACTATGGCTGGCTCGGCTTCGTGTCGTTCCTCGCGCTTGTCTTATGGACGATAGCAGCCGGCTTCCGCATCCTGCTGCGCGACCGGCCATGGCAGCCCTATCTGTTGTGCGCCTATGTCGCCTTCATCGGCAATGTCGGGCTCGGCACCTTCATCGACATCGACCACTGGCGCCACGTCTACCTGCTGCTCGGACTGATCTGGGGCGCCATCGCGCTGGAATATAGGCACCAGCGGCTGTTGCGGCCTGCGCCGGATCAAGCAAGAAGTTAAAGGCCTAATCGATTGGAAATTTGATCTGGCCGGATTCCAGCCGATGCGGACTCGGGGGAAGTCCTGCTTCAAAATGGTCGGAGTGGCCGGATTCGAACCGACGACCCCTTGACCCCCAGTCAAGTGCGCTACCGGGCTGCGCTACACTCCGGACCGGTCGCGATGTATCGTGATAACCCCGGTCGGGTCAACCAAAATTCGGCGACCATCCTCACCTTGGCAGACATCGATCCATTCGGCGCCGGTGAGGTCGGCCATGCGTCGCGGGCTGAGCCGCACGGCGGCGTTGGTGGCGCCGGCTGCAGGCACCACCTCTTCGAACTCGCGCAGCGATACGTCGCAATAGACCGGCAGCGGCGCCGGAAGGCCAAACGGGCAGATGCCGCCGACCGGGTGGCTCGTCGCCTCGACAACTTCCGCGGCGTCGAGCATGCGCGGCTTGCCGCCGAACTGATCCTTGAACTTGCGGTTGTCCAGCCTGGCGATGCCGCTGGTCACCACCAGCATGGTGCGGTCGCCGACGCGCAGGCAGATCGTCTTGGCGATCTGTGCCGGCAGGACGCCGTGCGCCTCGGCCGCCAGCGCCACCGTCGCCGAACTCGCTTCGGTGACGATGACATCGATGCCAGGTGCGTGAGCGGCGAAGAAGGCACGAACGGATTCCAGGCTCATCGTCAAAACCCATGGTTCAGAACTTGATGGACGGCATCGCGTATAAACACGCGCGACACACAAATCGGCAAGCCCCAGGCCGAGGCAGGGAGACGGCGGCACCCGACAAAAACAAACCCGCCAAGGATGCCTTGGCGGGTTGTCGGGCATGCCTGAGGGCTGATTTATGCCAGGGATCGACCTTGCCCCGCCGGCGTCGGCACGGCCGGGGTAATCGGAGCCTCCTGCGGAAGTCGAAGCGCAGACACAATACGACGCAGCTTCGACGGATCGGTCACCCTGCCGTTCTCGATATCCTCAATCTCGTCGACCGCCAGACCGCATGTCAGGGAAAGCTTTTCCACGCTGTAGCCGCGGGTCTCCCGCATCGCTCTGAGGGTGCTGTGATCAGGCCCGTTCCCGTTGGCTGCCGGTTCGGAGAGGGCTTCGCTTTTTGCATTATGGGGCATTGGCAACTCCATGACTGAAAGAGTTTGATCAAATGTGGAGTGCTGCCTGAGACGATCGGGAACATGCCCGCTCGCCGGCGATTTGCCAAGAGCCAAACCGACCGTCACGGGATCGTGAACCAGGCGCCTGTGAGGCCGTCTCACGCAGATCGGCCCCATCAAGTTCTTTTGAACACCCGAGCAACTTTTTGCTCAGTGGTTTCGCCAGGGATGCATCCGAATGACCGGGCCTACGCCTCAGCGCCGGCTGAACAGCAGGTTGGCAACGAGGCCGATCACCACAAGGCCGACCGCGGCGGCCGCCGCCGGATGATCGCGGGCCGACTTCTCGATCACCCTGCCCTGTTTGCGGATCGCCGGCATGGCATCGCGCAGACGCCCCGCAAGATCGGAATAGGTGTCGAGCGCGGCATCGCGACCATCTTCGTAGTAATCGCCGCCTCGCCTGGCCACGGCCTTCTTCAGGCTGGCCAATTCCCTGGTGAGAGCCGCGACCTGCCTGTCGAGATCGATGTCTGAGAGGGTCGAAAATGATGCCATGATGTATTTCCTTCACGTGCAGAAGGAAACGTAACGCCTTACCGGAAGACGGGTTCCGGTTTTCGAAATATCGATATCGCTTCGGGCAGCGGTCAGCGCACCTGGTCGAGCAGGCGCTTGCATTCCAGGAGGTCGAACAGCGCCTCCTGCAGCAGCGCGCGATTGTCGCGCGAGAGTTTCGACGCGTCCGGCTGCACCGGACCGTCCTCGTCGCTCTTGCCCAAGCCGAAAAAGCGGCGACTGGGTTTGACGCGCGGCTGGCCAACCAGTTCGTCGTCCATGCCGCGCGGCTGGGCCGCGGGCGTCAGTGGCACTTGATCGGCCTGCTTTCGCTGCGAGATCGCCTCGACGGCGGCCATGTCGCCATTGCCGATGGCGACCAGGAAATGATTGCCGTTCTCGCGCAACAGCTTCTGCACGCCCTTGATGGTGTAGCCCTGGTCGTAGAGCATGTGGCGGATGCCCTTGATCAGCTCGACATCCTGCGGCCTGTAGTAACGACGACCGCCGCCGCGCTTCATCGGCTTGATCTGGGTGAAACGCGTTTCCCAGAAGCGCAGCACATGCTGCGGCAAATCGAGATCTTCAGCGACCTCGCTGATGGTACGAAAGGCGTCGGGGCTCTTGTCCATGGGCGAATCCTCACGCTGGACGATGATCCGGCTTACCCTGCCGAATCGGGTCTTATTTCAGCGGTTTATGAAGCAATATTCAAGCCCGACGTCATGGCGGCGGCGGTTTTCAACCGCGCAATGGTCACTTGCCGCTTTTGGCCTTGCCGCTTTGGTGGGAGCGCAAGATACGGTTCTTCAGGACATTCGACGACTTGAAGGTCATCACCCGGCGCGGCAGGATCGGCACTTCTTCACCGGTCTTGGGGTTGCGGCCGATGCGCTCGTTCTTGGAGCGGACGTGGAATGTCGCGAAGGACGACAGCTTCACCGTCTCGCCACGGACGATCGCTTCGCAGATTTCGTCCAGCACCGCTTCGACGAGCTCGGCCGATTCAGTGCGCGACAGGCCGACCTTCCGGTAAACCGCCTCGGCAAGGTCGGCGCGCGTAAGTGTCTTTCCCCCCATCCGACCGTCCCATCAGCTCAAAACATAAAATTCGGCACAACAACGGCAGAGCCTAAGTAATTGATCCGGCAAGGTCAAGGACCGAAACCGGACCGTTTGGCACTTACCAGCGAACCAGGACCGCGCCCCAGGTGAAGCCGCCACCCATGGCCTCCAGAAGCACGAGATCGCCCTTCTTGATGCGGCCGTCGGCGACGGCCACCGAAAGTGCCAACGGCACGGAAGCAGCCGAGGTGTTACCGTGTAAATCGACCGTAACCACCACCTTTTGCTCAGCTATCCCGAGCTTCTTGGCGGAAGCGTCAATAATTCGTTTATTGGCCTGGTGCGGCACGAACCAATCGAGGTCATCGGCTGATATGCCGGCTTGTGAGAACGTCGCTTCGATGACGTCGGTGATCATGCCCACCGCATGCTTGAAGACTTCGCGGCCCTCCATTCGGAGGTGGCCGACGGTGCCCGTGGTCGACGGCCCGCCGTCGACGAAAAGCTTGTCCTTGTGCGCTCCGTCGGAGCGCAGGCTGGCCGCCAGGACGCCACGGTCGGCGATCGCGCCAGTCCCCTCGCCTGCTTCCATGACCACGGCACCGGCGCCATCGCCAAACAGCACGCAGGTCGAGCGGTCGCTCCAGTCGAGGATGCGCGAGAATGTTTCCGAGCCGATGACCAGGACGCGCTTGGCCAGGCCGCCGCGGATGTAGAGGTCGGCCGTGGCCACGGCGTAGACGAAGCCGGAGCAGACCGCCTGCAGGTCGAAGGCAAACCCGTGATGCATGCCGAGCCGGTTCTGGATCTCGACGGCGGTGGCCGGGAATGTGTTGTTGGGCGTGGAGGTCGCCAGCACGATCAGATCGAGGTCGGCGGGCGTGAGACCCGCATCGGCAAGTGCTGCGCGCGCGGCCGCCTCACCGAGCGAAGCCGTCGTCTCGTCATCCCCAGCAATATGGCGCTGGCGAATACCGGTGCGCTGGGCGATCCACTCGTCGGATGTCTCGACCATGCCTTCAAAATCGGCATTCTTCATGATTCGGCGGGGCAGCGCGGCGCCTGTGCCGCGCACGACTGATCTGATCAAAGTTCTTTCCTATTCCTTTGCGTCGGTAACGACGTCGGATTTCCTGTTTGCCTGGGCATGCGGGTTGCGCGCATGGAACAGGTCGAGGTCGGCCTCGATGCGGTCGAGCAGATTGTTGCGCACCATATCATAGCCAAGCTCGATCGCCGCGGCGAAGCCGTCCGAATCGGCACCACCATGGCTTTTTACCACGATGCCGTTCAGTCCCAGGAAGACACCGCCGTTGGAGCGGCCGACATCCATCTTTTCGCGCAGGCGATCGAAGGCGCCCTTGGCGAAGATGTAGCCGATCCTGGCCATCAGCGTCCGGCTCATCGCCGCGCGCAGATAGCCACCGATCTGGCGCACCGTGCCTTCCGCCGTCTTCAGCGCGATGTTGCCGGCAAAGCCCTCGGTGACGACAACGTCGACCACGCCCTTGCCGATGTCATCGCCTTCGACGAAACCGTGATAGTTCATCGAGGCCATGTTGGCTTCGCGCAGCATGCGCCCGGCCTCCTTGACCTCTTCCTGGCCCTTGATCTCCTCGACTCCGACATTGAGCAGGCCGACGCTCGGCCTGGCGACGCCGAAGACCGAGCGCGCCATGCCGGTGCCCAGAATGGCAAAGTCGATCAGCTGGTGCGCATCGGCGCCGATCGTGGCGCCAACGTCCAGCACCACGCTTTCGCCGCGCAATGTCGGCCACAGGGCCGCGATCGCCGGGCGATCGATGGTGGCCATGGTGCGCAGGCAGAATTTCGACATCGCCATCAGCGCGCCGGTGTTGCCGGCGGAAATGCAGGCGTCCGCCGTGCCGGCCTTGACCGCTTCCACGGCCTTCCACATCGACGACTTCCAGCGGCCGTGGCGCAGCGCCTGGCTCGGCTTGTCGTCCATCCTGACCGCTACCTCGCAATGGAAGAACTCGCTGATCTCGGCGAGCTTCGGAAATTTGGCGAGTTCCGGGCGCACGACCTCCTCACGGCCGTAGATGACGAAGCGGATGTCGGGACGGCGGGTCGCGACCGTCATGAGCGCCGGAATGACCACGGCTGGTCCGTGATCGCCGCCCATGGCATCGATGGAAATCCTGATCACGCGGTATTTATCTCACGGTTATGCGGGCAGGTCGCTTCAGCGACCGCGAAGGTTCGGCGAAAATAACGGTTTTGGGCTGCCGCACAACCGACTTTTCCGTCGCGGGCGAGCTTTTCAGGATTTTCCCAGCAAGGATCGCAGTTTCTGCTGAAATTCATTCTCCGCTGGTTCGGTCTCGGTGCCGGCATTCAGCGAGGCGCCCTGCTTGCGCGGATAGGGGTCGATGGCCAGTCCGAAGTACTGTTCGGCAAGTGCCCCGACATCGATCGTGTCACCGGAAAATGTTTCGGGACTGTCAGGGCCTTCCGCGTCGAGCAGTATCTCGCCGCCACCATCGAAACCCTGCCGTCCAAGCTTGGAGTCCTCGGGCAGCAACAGCGCTTCGACCGGTTCGTCGATATGCGCTTCGACAGGCTCGAGCGTGACGATACAGGCTTGGGTGATGTTTGCTTCGACGCGACCGCTGATCTTCACGCCATTGCGCTTCCATGACGCCACCAGAAGCTCGGCGCGATAGGATTCGACCGAAATCAGCCCGTGCTCCTCGGCCAGCGCCGCGCGCTGCGCGGCATCGGCCTCGATAACCACCGGCAGACCCTTCTGCGGCAGGCGAGTGACGTTTGCGCGGAAGGATACCGGGCTTTGCGGGTCAACGTGCTTCATTGTTCAACCTCCCTTGGGACGGGAAACGCCAGCGCGCCGGTAACAATCGATTCTGACGGTTGCGCGGCCAGTTGATTGCAAGCGTCGGTGACATACGCGGCCAGCAGCGACGCTTCCGGCCAGGCGCCGGCGTCGGGTCGGACATTGCGGGCAAGGGCCGCGGTGAGCCCTTCGCGGTCATTTCTTTCCAGCGCATCGTCATAGGCGGCGGTTCGGCCATAAAACATCTTTGCCAACTTTTTCATGCGTTTGGGTACGCCGACATCGCCAACGCCCAATTCCCGCAGCGAATGGTCGACGTCGAGGAAGAACTCGTCGATCAGCACTTGAGCAACTTCTTGCGCCACGCCGTCCTCACCACGCAACCGGTGCTGGAACAGGAACATGTGCAGCGACAGCATCTCGAAACGGCCAAGCGGCGTGTCCGGCACATTCCAATGGGAATAAAACACGGTCTGCCGCGCCGCCGCCACGATTTGTGCGTAAAGCGCCTCGGTGATAGCGCGGTTGGCGTGGCGTTCGCGGCCAAAAAAGCGCTGGAACATTGGGGATGGTCTCCTGGGGACCGTTTGTTGAAGTGGCCTTGTTGCATCGGCAAGCAAGCTGGTTTACCGGTTTCGCGGCCCAGCGCAAGTTGCGGCCAGCTAATGGAGTTGTTGTTGCGCGCGCTGAATTTCAAGTCGACCTTCTCGTCCAGGCCCGCCGGCGCGATCTCGCTGCTGGTTATCATTTCGGCGCTATCCGCCTGCCACACCAACAAGATGATCGGTGACCTCAGCCCGAGCGAGACACTGACGCAAGGGTACGTCATCGACCAGCAGGCAATCGATTCGGTGCCCGTCGGCTCCAGCCGCGAGCAGGTGCTGCTGGCGCTCGGCACGCCGTCGACGACGGCGACCTTCGACAATGAGGCGTTCTACTACATTTCGCAGACGCGCAAGCGCTACGTCGCCTTCGACAAGCCGAGGCTCATCGACCAGAAGGTGCTGGCGGTCTATTTCGGCGCGGACGGGCGCGTCACCCAGATCGCCAATTACGGGCTGAAGGACGGCAAGATGTTCGACTTCGTCTCGCGCACCACCCCGACCGGCGGCAAGGACCAGAACTTCCTCAGCCAGATCATCAACGGCGCCAGCAAGCTGGCCCCCGGCATTCCCGGCGGCGGCACTCCCTGATCTCAGACTGCCTTCCCTTCGAGGAGGGCAGCACCATCTCAGGCGACCAAAAACCCGCGGGAGCGATCCTGCGGGTTTTTGTTATGGCCACGGTCAAGGCGAGGCCGTCGTACGCCTGCCAACAGATTGGCGTGGCTGACAGCCGAAACGCAAGCCAGGCTTGGACGGGGCAAAGATAAGCACTGGAGGATCGGCGTCGTTATCGTTCAACACAAAACCCGCGGGATCGCTCCCGCGGGTTTTGTTTCGAGCAATGCTCCTCGATCAGCCGTGCGCGAGCACGGCCAGCAGCAAGAGCGCGACAATGTTGGTGATCTTGATCGCCGGATTGACGGCGGGACCAGCGGTGTCCTTGTAGGGATCGCCGACCGTGTCACCGGTCACCGAAGCCTTGTGCGCTTCGGAACCCTTGAGATGCTTGACGCCGTCCTTGTCGACAAAGCCGTCCTCGAACGACTTCTTGGCGTTGTCCCAGGCGCCACCACCCGAAGTCATCGAGATGGCGACGAAGAGGCCATTGACGATGACGCCCAGCAGTGAGGCACCGAGGGCGGCAAAGGCGGACGCCTTCGAGCCCGAGATCAGCAGCACGCCGAAATAGACGACGAGCGGCGCCAGCACCGGCAGCAGCGACGGGATGATCATTTCCCGGATCGCCGCCTTGGTCAGCAGATCGACCGCGCGGGCGTAGTTCGGCTTGGAGGTGCCGGCCATGATGCCCGGATCCTCGCGGAACTGCTTGCGCACCTCCTCGACGATGGCGCCGGCCGCGCGGCCGACAGCCGTCATGGCGATGCCGCCGAACAGATACGGGATCAGGCCGCCGAAGATGAGACCGGCGACGACGTAGGGGTTGGAGAGGTCGAAGGAGATCTCGCCCATGCCCTGGAAGTAGGGATATTTGTCGCCATTGGCGGCAAAGAACTTCAGGTCGTTCGAGTAGGCAGCAAACAGCACCAGTGCGCCGAGACCGGCCGAACCGATGGCGTAGCCCTTGGTAACCGCCTTGGTGGTGTTGCCGACCGCGTCGAGCGCGTCGGTGGAGTGGCGCACTTCCTTGGGCAGGCCAGCCATTTCGGCAATGCCGCCGGCATTGTCGGTGACCGGGCCGAAGGCGTCGAGCGCAACGATCATGCCGGCAAGGCCGAGCATCGTCGTGACGGCGATCGCCGTGCCGAAGAGGCCGGCGAGCTGATAGGTCGAGATAATGCCGCCGACGATGACGATCGCCGGAAGTGCCGTCGATTCCAGCGAGACCGCAAGGCCCTGGATGACGTTGGTGCCGTGACCGGTGACCGACGCCTGGGCGATGGAGTTCACCGGGCGCTTGTTGGTGCCGGTGTAGTACTCGGTGATCACGACGATGAGACCGGTCACCACGAGGCCGATCAGGCCGCAGAAAAACAGGTTCTTGCCGGTGATGACCATGCCGGAAACGGTGCCGATCTCGCCCCAGCCAAGACATACGGAGGTAGCGACGCCGAGACCGACGACGGACAACAGGCCGGTGACGATCAGGCCCTTGTAGAGCGCACCCATGATCGAGCCGTTCGAGCCGAGCTTGACGAAGAAGGTGCCGACGATCGAGGTCAGGATGCAGGCGCCGCAAATGGCGAGCGGATAGAGCATCGCCGCGCCGAGAACGGCGGTGCCGCCGAAGAAGATGGCGGCGAGAACCATGGTGGCGACGACGGTCACCGCATAGGTTTCGAACAGGTCGGCGGCCATGCCGGCGCAGTCGCCGACATTGTCGCCGACATTGTCGGCGATGGTGGCCGGGTTGCGCGGATCGTCTTCCGGGATACCGGCTTCGACCTTGCCGACGAGATCGCCGCCGACATCGGCGCCCTTGGTGAAGATGCCGCCGCCGAGACGGGCGAAGATCGAGATCAACGATGCGCCGAAGCCGAGCGAGACCAGCGAGTCGATGACGATGCGGTCATTGGGCTGAAGGCCCATGAAGTGGGTCAGGACAAGGTAGTAGATCGACACGCCGAGCAAGGCCAGGCCAGCAACCAGCATGCCGGTGATGGCGCCCGACTTGAAAGCGATGTCGAGGCCGGCAGCGAGGCTGTTTGATGCGGCCTGCGCCGTGCGAACGTTGGCGCGAACGGAGACATGCATGCCGATGAAGCCGGCGGAGCCCGAAAGCACCGCGCCGATCAGGAAGCCGACCGCGGCGGTGATGGACAGCAACCACCAGGCGAGCACGAGGACGACGACGCCAACGATGGCGATGGTGGTGTACTGACGCGCCAAATAGGCTTGTGCGCCCTCGCGGATGGCCGCGGAGATTTCCTGCATGCGTGCATTGCCCTGATCGGCCGCAAGGACCGAACGTGTCGCCCAGATGGCGTAAAGGATTGAAAGCAGGCCGCAGGCGATGACGGCGGAAATAATTGTCATTGCCGGATTTTCCTCGATTGATGGCCCAAAAGAACCCCTCCCTGGGCCGTTGAGACAAAGACCGGATTCCGAGCACGGAATCCGCCTCTTCGCAGCGGTGTATGCGAAACAGGGCTGCGAACGTCAAGATATTGTTCGGTTTTTGCCCGGCTTTCGCCCAAAAGTGGAAAGCGGCGGCATTCCCATCGGCGTCATTGTTGAATTAGATCGATTGAATGAGGACGATTTCGTCTGGTTGCCGGCGACAAGGAAGGACGCTCGGGCTGATCCAAACCCACGCTGCGGAGTAGGCCGCACGATCCCCCTGCTTTGCAAATGCTCATCGCGAGCATATCTTCTGGACCAAGACAGGAGTTGAGCGATGAAATTCAAGGCTATTGTCCACGAAGCCGAAGAGGGTGGATTCTGGGCCGAAGTCCCTGCCATTCCAGGGTGCGCAACGCAGGCAGAAACCCTGGACGAGCTGTTGGCAAATCTGCGCGAAGCCATTGAGGGCTGTCTTTCAGTCGACCTTCCGTCGTCGTCGACTTCGAAACCCGGCAGGATCGTGGAAGTCGCTGTTTGCAGTCCATCTCCGGCAATGAACCCTCGCGGGTAGTCGAGCGACGAGGTTGGGAGCTTCTGCGCGTCGCCGGAAGCCATCATATCTACGGAAAGCAGGGAAGCGTTGTACGTCTCGCGATTCCGATACACGGCAATAAGCCGCTCAAGACTGGCCTTTGCGCCATCTTCTAAGGATGGCGGAAGTAGGCGAAGATGAAATCTGAACCCGATTACTCAGCCTCACGGCCCATGCGTCGTGCCGTGTAGCGCTCGATCGCCGACAGACCGTCATAGATCAGCACGGCAAGGGCCGCCACGATCAGGCCGCCCTGCAGGATGAAGGCGAGGTTATTGGACAACAGCCCGGCGATGATCACTTCGCCGAGCGTCCTGGCGGCCACCGTCGAGCCGATGGTGGCCGTGGCGAGGCTGATCACCACCGACAGCCTGATGCCGCCCAGGATAATCGGTGCGCTGAGCGGCAGCTCGACCTTGGTGAGCCTTTGCCAACCGGTCATGCCGGCGCCGCGCGCCGCCTCGACCACATTGGCCGGCAGCGTCGTCAGGCCGGTCAGTGCATTTTCGAAGATCGGCAGCAGCCCGTAGAGAAACAGCGCGATCAGCGTCGGCTTCTCGCCGAAGCCGACAGCCGGCACGGCGAGCGCCAGCACCGCCACTGGCGGAAAGGTCTGGCCGATATTGACCAGGCTGCGCGACAGCGGCAGGAACTCGGCGCCGGCCGGCCTTGTGACCAGGATGGCAAGCGCCACAGCGACGATGGTCGCGGCCACGGTGGCGATCAGGACAGTGCGCAAATGCAGCAATGTCAGGGTCAGCAGGCTGCCCTGGTTGTAGATCACCGGCGCATTGTTCTCTGTCAGCGGCTTCAGCAGCGGCTCGAACCAGCCGGGATTGGTGACGAAGGCAACGAGCAGCATCACCAAGGCAAGCCTGAGCAGCGATGGAAGCCAGGCCTTCATGCCGGCCTCGCCGCGCGTTTCACCAGACCGTCGACCGTGACGCGGCCAAGCGGCTTGCCGTCGGCGCCTGTGACCGGCAGCGCCGGCCGGCCCGACCACAACAATTCGGCCAGTGCATCGCGCTGGCTGGCATCGCCGGGGATCGCTTCGCCTTCGGCGGTGCCCTTCTCCACGACGTCGCGCACGCGGCCGAGCGAAAGCAACCGGAATGGCCTCTCGCTGGCGCCGACCAGGGTTTCGACGAAGGCGCTTGCCGGCTTCGCCAGGATCTCGGCGGGCTTGGCGTATTGCACAAGCTTGCCGGCATCCATCACGGCGATCTTGTCGCCCATATGCACGGCCTCTTCCATGTCGTGGGTAACGAGGATGATGGTGGTGCCGAAGCGCTGCTGGATCGCCAGCAGATCTTCCTGCGCCTTGGTGCGGATGATCGGATCGAGCGCGCCGAACGGCTCGTCCATCAACAGCACGTTGGGCTCGGCGGCGAGCGCGCGGGCAACGCCGACGCGCTGCTGCTGACCGCCGGACAGTTCGTGCGGGTAGCGCGGTCCGAAGGCTTCGGGATCGAGCTGGTAAAGTGTCATCAGTTCGTCGACGCGGGCCTTGATGCGGTCCTTGTCCCAGCCGAGCAGCACCGGCACGGTGGCAATGTTCTGCGCCACCGTGCGATGCGGAAACAGGCCGTGGCCCTGGATGGCGTAGCCGATGCTGCGGCGCAGTTCGTAGCCGGGCAGCGAACGATTGTCGGCGCCGTCGAGCTTGATGATGCCCGAGGTCGGTTCGACCAGCCGGTTGATCATGCGCAGCAGCGTCGTCTTGCCGGAACCGGAGGTGCCGACGATGACGGCGATGGTGCGAGGCTCGATGACCATCGAGACATCATCGACCACCGTCGTCGCGTCATAGCGCTTGGTAATGCCTTCGATCTCGATCATGCCGTTTCAACCCTGCGCTTGGTGGCGGTCATTTCGATCACCGCGTCGAGGATGATGGCGGCGGCGAAGGCCAGTGCCACCGTCGGCACGGCGCCGAGCAGCACAAGGTCCATTGCCGTCTGGCCGACGCCCTGGAAGACGAACACGCCAAAACCACCGCCACCGATCAGCGCGGCAATGGTGGCGAGGCCGATATTCTGCACCAGAACGATGCGGATGCCGGTGAGGATGACAGGAAAAGCCAGCGGAAACTCGACGCCGAACAGGCGCTGTCGGTCGGTCATGCCCATACCGCGCGCCGCGTCGTTGGCGGCCCGCGGCACCCCGGCGAGACCGACCACGGTGTTGGCCACAACCGGCAGCAGCGAGTAAAGGAACAGCGCGACGAAGGCGGGCGCCGTGCCGATGCCGCGAATGCCGAGCGCGGCAGCTCCCGGCACATGCGTGGCAACCCAGCCGAGCGGCGCGATCAGCAGGCCGAACAGCGCGATCGAGGGAATGGTCTGGATGATGTTGAGCACGTTGAGCACACCGGCGCGCAGCTTTTCGACGCGATGGCAGAGAATGCCGAGCGGCAGACCGACGATCGTCGCGGCAGCCAGTGAACCGAGCGCCAGCGTCACGTGCTTGGAGCCTTCGGCCCAGAAACTGTCGGCGCGGTTGGCGTATTCCTTGAGGATCGACAGATTGTCCCAGCTTCCCGAAATCAACAGCAGCCCGATCGCCAAAGCCGCGACCACGAGCACGCCAACCCGTGCCAATGGCGACAGGGTCAGCCGTGTCAGCACGTCGGCGAGCAAAAGCGTGAAAGCAAAGATGAGAATCCAGAAACCGGAGGCCGGCGAAATTCTTGCAAAGGTGTTGCCCGCCGGCGTGAGAAATGTGCCGGCAACGCCGATCAGCAGCACGAGCGCGGCAAGCGTCACCGCGCTGGCCGCAAGGCGCAGCGCGAGCGGTGTCCTGAACAGCGCGACAAGTCCCGCGGCGACGATGATGGCGAGCAGCAGCGTCCCGGTCGTTGGCGGCAGCGCCTCGAGAATCGAACGCGCCTGGCCGGGGACGATCCGGTTGGCGCGGAACGTGGCAAAGGGCGCGGCAAAAGCCGCGTAGGCTGATATCGCGGCAATGACCACGCCGAGCTTGTCGAAGCGCGGGTTCATGACTGCCCCTCATGAAGAGCGATTTGCCACATCTCGCAGCTCTCTCTGGGGATTGGCGAACGTCGACGCGACATCCGATCTCCCCCCTTGCGGGGGAGATGGCCGGCAGGCCAGAGGGGGGTGTGAAGGATCGCCAACTTTCGAGTGTCGGCCTGTTCAGAAGCAACCCTGTCAAGGCACTCACCTTTGACGGGTCGAGAGGTCGGCGGGACAGCACCCCCCTCTGTCCTGCCGGACATCTCCCCCGCAAGGGGGGAGATCAGCAGCGTCCAGAGGGGGGTGCCTTGCACCAATGTCACGATGAGCTACGCGGTGACTACTTTAAAAACCCGTTCTTCTTCAGGAAGTCTTCGGCGACGCCCTTGACCGGCTCGCCGCCGACTTGCACGCGCCCGTTCAGCTCCTGCAGCGTGACGAGGTCGAGCTTGGCGAAGACAGGCTTCAGCAGCGTCTCGATCTCGGGATGTTCCTTCAGCACCGCTTCTCGGATGATCGGCGCCGGCTGGTAGACCGGCTGTACGCCCTTGTCATCGTCGAGCACGACAAGCCCGGACGGCGCGATGCCGCCATCGGTGCCATAAACCATGGCCGCGTTGGCGCCGCTGGTCTGGTTGGCGGCGGCGGCGATGGTCGCCGCGGTGTCGCCGCCGGAGAGCGTGATCAACTGGTCCGGCTTCAATGTGAAGCCATAGGTGGTCTGGAACGCTGGAAGTGCGGCCGCCGAATTGACGAACTCGGCGGAAGCCGCCAGCACCACCTGGCCGCCGCCCGCGACATATTTGCCGAAGTCTGAAAGCGTGGCGAGCTTGTTGGTCTCGGCGACTTCCTTGCGCAGCGCGATCGCCCAAGTGTTGTTGGCGGGCGACGGCGACAGCCAGACGATCTTGTTGGCGTCGTAGTCGAGCTTCTTGGCCGTCTCATAGGCCTTGGCGGCATCTTTCCAAGCCGGGTCGTCGGCCTTCTCGAAGAAGAAGGCGGCGTTGCCGGTGTATTCGGGATAGATATCGATCTCACCGGCGATGATCGCCTTGCGCACCACCGGCGTGCCGCCGAGCTGGATGCGGTCCGATGTCTTGATGTTGTTGGCGTTGAGCACCAGCTGGATGATGTTGCCGAGCACGCCGCCCTCGGTGTCGATCTTCGAGGAGACAACCACCTGGGCACTGGCGGAAGCCACTGTTACGCCGAGCGCCAATGCCGCGCCGGCCAGAAGCTTGACTGAGAACATTGTGAAAATCCCTTACTGTGAACCGGAATGCGGTGGCCGCATGGCTTCGACGGCCCGTCGGGGCATACGGTTTCATAAGAATGGGGATCAGCGCAATAATTTTGTTCGCCGGCCGGGGCTTCGACCGAAGTCATCCTGACAGCATCGTGTCAGGTCAAGCGCGATCAAGCGCTGGCTTGCGCAAGCCCGTCAGCTTGAGCGCACCGAGCGCCACGAAGCACAGAACGGTGACCGGGAATATCACCCAGTTCAGCATTTCCCAACCCCAGGCGTTGTAAACCATCCCCGACATCAGCGAAGCGCAGGCGACGGAGCCGAACAGCACGAAGTCGTGGAAGCCTTGCACCTTGCCCTTTTCCGACGGCCGGTAGCTGGCCGACACCATCGCCGTGGCGCCGATGAAGCCAAAATTCCAGCCAAGGCCGAGCAGGATCAGCGACGTCCAGAATTGCCACAGCGCCAGGCCTGACAGAGCGACAATGGCGCAGCCGATGAGCAGGATCAGGCCGGTCGCCACGATGCGCTCCGCGCCGAAGCGATGGATCAGCGAGCCGGTGAAGAAACTCGGCGCGAACATCGCCATGACGTGCCAGGAGATCCCGAGCGTCGCGTCGGTCTCCGACAGGCCGCAGCCGACCATGGCCAGCGGTGCGCCGGTCATGACGAAGCTCATCAGCGCGTAGCTGCCGACCGCGCAGAAAAGCGCGGCGATGAAACGCGGCTGCGTGACGATTTCGGCCAATGGCCTGGCGTCGCTGTCGGTGATCGCCACCTTGCCGGATGTCTTCGTCGGCAGCCGCAGGAACGACAGGATGATGGCACCGACCGCGGCCAGCGGCAGGATGGAAATGAATGCACCGGCAAACATCACCGGCGCCAACAATTCGCGGGTGAAGATGACGATCTGCGGCCCGAGGATGGCGGTGACGATGCCGCCGGCCAGCACGAAGGAGATGGCGCGCGCCTTGAATTCCGACGGCGCGTTGTCTGCGGCGGCGAAGCGGAACTGCTGGACGAAAGCGCCACCGACCCCGATCGTGAGCAAGCCAAAGGCAAACAGCCAGAAGCTGCCTTGAAAAAGTGCCAACGTGGCGATCAGGCCGCCAAGCGCCGTGACGATCGTGCCGATCATGAAGCCGCCGCGCTGGCCCATGCCGCGGATGATGGCCGCCGCGGGCAGCGCGCCGAGCGCCACGCCGACGTTGAAGCCGGTGATCGGTGCCGTCGCCAGCGATTTGTCGGGACCAAGCAGATATTGCCCGGCCAGCGCGCCCATGGAGATGGCGATAGGGGCCGCCGAGCCGATGATCGCCTGCGAGGCGGCGAGGATCAGCGCGGTGCGACGCGCCTCCTTGCCTGCCTCGACGGCAATTGCCGTCATGATGCGTCCTTGCCGCGCCCCTCGCCACGCACACGGCGTGACACACGGTCGAGCACGGCATTGACCAGCTTCGGCTCGTCTTCCTCGTAGAAGGCCTTGGCGATGTCGACATATTCGGAGACGATGACGGCGACGGGAACATCCTCGCGCTTCATCAACTCGTAGACGCCGGCACGCAGGATGGCGCGAAGCGTCGAATCGAGCCGCGACAGCGGCCAGTCCTCGGTCAGCGCCTGGCGGATGATGGGATCGATGGTCTTCTGGTTTTCGACGACACCCGCCAGAATGGCGCGAAACCATTGCGCATCGGCCTCGCGGTAGAGCGCGCCGTCGACTTCCTTGCCGAGACGAAAGGCCTCGTATTCGGCGGTGATCTCGAAGACGCCGCTGCCGGCGACATCCATCTGATAAAGCGCCTGCACGGCGGCCAGACGGGCAGCACCGCGCTTGTTGGCGTGGCGCACCGCGGGCTGGCCGGGCGAAGCGGGTTCGCTCACGATCGCGCTCCCAGTTGTTCTTTGAGGGCGATCATGGTCAGCGCCGCACGCGCGGCAAAGCCACCCTTATCGCCCTCCGAGCGCTTGGCCCGCGTCCACGCCTGTGCGTCGTTCTCGGTGGTGAGGATGCCGTTGCCGATGCAGACCGAATCCTGCACGGTCAGGTCCATGAGCGCGCGGCTGGATTCATTGGCGACAATGTCGAAATGATAGGTGTCGCCGCGGATGATGGTGCCAAGCGCAACGAAGCCGTCATAATTTGGACCGCCTTCAGTCGCGCCGTCCAGCGCGAAGGTAATCACCGCGGGAATCTCGAGCGAACCTGGAACGGTGACAACATCATAGGTCGCGCCCGCTTCATCGAGCGCGCTCGTCGCGCCATCGAGCAGCGCGTCGGCAAGGCCGTCGTGAAAGCGCGCTTCGATGATCAGAACGCGGGCTTTCTTCTTCGGACGGATAAACGCTTTGCCGTGTTGGGATGTGCCAGCCATAAAAGTCTCCGGGGGGTTGCCGGTGACTTAGGCCGAAGCCGGGTTGACCGCAAGCGGAAGATTGCGGGATGAACGCCCGCCCTATCGATCCTCTCGCGTATGCCACAGGCGCAACACAGAAATTGTGGTGTTCTGTATCTCATAGCGAATTTCGTAGCTGCCTACCAAAATGCGGCGCACTTCTCGTGGCTCGAACTCTTCCAGTCTCTCACCGATGCGCGGATACTCAACTAACCGTGCCGGCGCGGCAGTAAGCGACTGTACGGCACGTGCGGCCGCCGGGCCATTTGCTGGCGCGAGAAAATCATGGAGCCGGACCAAGTCGGATAGAGCCTTGTTGGTCCATTTCAACTCCATCAACGAGGCACCGGCAGTGGCTTGTCGGTACCAAGACTCTCAGCCCACGCCTGCACGGCCTGGTGGTCGATGACCCGTCCTGCGTCGACATCGGCCATTGCTTCAAGCGTGAGCCGTCGGCGCTCCTCCTCCAAATCCACCCACGCGGAAAGGGCTTGTTTGACGATCCAGCCGCGCGGACGCTCAAGGCGAGCAGCCAGCTGATCTACCTTTTCTGCTAGCGGCAGCGGAACGTGAGCGGTGATTACTTTTGTATCCATCTGAGCCTCACAGTCAGATTTAATCATAGCGATTAAAACTGATTAAGTCGAGGTAAAGGTTCAGGCCGACAAGCACTCAAAGGCCCTCTTTCGCGGCCTCCACGAGCCGCGCCGCATAGCGTGCCATGGTGTCGATCTCAAGATTGACGCGATCGCCGACCTTGCGCTCGCCCCAGGTGGTCACGGTCAGCGAATGGTGGATCAGAAGCACGTCGAAGCGCGTGCCTTGCACCTTGTTGACGGTGAGCGAGGTGCCGTCGAGCGCGACGGAGCCCTTGGGCGCAATGAACTTCGCCAGGTCGCGCGGCGCCTCAAGCGTGAAGCGCACGGCGTCGCCCTCATCCTTGCGCTCGATGATCTCGGCCATGCCGTCGACATGGCCCGAAACGATGTGACCGCCGAGTTCGTCGCCGATCTTCAGCGCCCGCTCCAGATTGATCCGCGTGCCCGACTTCCAGCCCATCGCCGTCGTCAGCCTTAGCGCCTCTTCCCAGGCCTCGACCTCGAACCAGCGTGCATTCGAGCCACTGTGGGGCAAGCCCGTGACCGTCAGGCAGACACCGCCGCAGGAGATCGAGGCGCCGATGGCGATGGTGTCGGGGTCATAGGCGGTGTCGATGCGCAACCCCACCCCTTCCCTGAGCGGCTTGACGGAAGCGACAGTGCCGACATCGCTGACAATCCCGGTAAACATCAGATATCCCTTATCCACTCGGCGTAGCTGTCCTCGCCGAAACGCATGTCGCGAAGCTTGCGAAAACCTGCCGGGATATGGTCAACGTCGATCGGCGATGCAATGCCGTCATCGCCGATCGCTTCCGGCCCCTGGAACAGCACGATGCGGTCGACCAGCCCATCGGCGAGGAAGGCGCTAGCCACCTTGGCGCCGCCCTCGACCAGCACGCTTGCCAAGCCGAGCGCGGCCAGATCCTCGAGCAGTTCCGGCAGTGCGACGCCGCCCTCATGTGTTTCAGTGCCGATGAAGCGCACGCCGGCGCGTTCGAGTGCTGCGCGCCGCAGCGGATCGGCCTCCAGGGAAGCGGCGACATAGAGCGGCACCCGGTCGACGCCCGAAACCAGCTTCGAGGTCTCCGGCAACCTGATCTGGCGGTCGAGCACGATGCGCGCCGGCGAGCGGTTCTCCAGCCCCGGCAAGCGTACCGTCAGGGCCGGATCGTCCTCAAGGGCTGTGCCGATGCCGACCAGTATGCCGTCCGCCTCGGCCCGCATCAGATACACCTCGCGGCGCGCGATATCGCCGGTGATCGACACCTGCCCCTCGCCTTCCCGGCCGATCTTGCCGTCGCTGGAAAGCGCAAGCTTGAGAATCACTTCTGGGCGTTTTCTCAATGATCGGATCAAATAGCCGGCCATCTGCTCGGCCGCTTCCGCCGCCAACACCTTCTCGACCACCTCGACACCGGCGGCACGCAGGATTGCGTAGCCATTGCCGGACACGCGCGGATCGGGATCGCTGGCCGCACCGACAACGCGCGCGACGCCGGCATTGACCAGCGCATTGGCGCAAGGCGGCGTGCGGCCATGATGGGCGCAAGGTTCCAGCGTGACATAGGCGGTAGCACCACGCGCGAGCGCGCCGGCCTCGGCCAGGGCCTCGGTCTCGGCATGCGGGCGGCCGCCGACAGCGGTGACGCCGGTGCCGACGATCATCGGGCCGTTGCCGTCATCGCGCACGATCAGCGTGCCGACTGACGGGTTGGTCGAGGTGCGCCCGGCATTCTTCCGTGAAAGGCGGAGCGCCGCCGCCATGAACCGGCGATCAAGGGCGGCCTGTTCGCTTGCAGTCATGCTTAGCTGGCGTCCTCTTCGCCTTTGACTTCGTCTCCCTTGAGCTCGCCCAGCAATTCGTGGAAATCCTTGGCCTCGCGAAAATTGCGGTAGACCGAGGCGAAGCGGACATAGGCGACATCGTCGAGCGACTTCAGCGCTTCCATGACCAGTCGGCCGACTTCCCCCGAAGCAACCTCCGTCTCGCCGGAACTTTCGAGCTGGCGCACGATGCCGGTCACCGCGCGGTCGATGCGCTCGGGATCGACATTGCGCTTGCGCACGGCGATCTCCACCGAGCGCAGCAGCTTGTCGCGGTCGAACGGCACTTTGCGGCCCGATTTCTTGACCACCACGAGGTCGCGCAACTGCACGCGCTCGAAGGTGGTGAAGCGGCCGCCGCAATCGGGGCAGACGCGCCGCCTGCGGATCGCCGCGCCATCCTCGGCGGGGCGCGAATCCTTCACCTGCGTATCTTCTGACTGGCAATAGGGACAGCGCATTGAGAAGCCTTTGGTTGGCGAATCCGGTGAAGCGAAAGGCTTAGAGGTTTTTGCAGCGATGGCAAAGTATCTGCATCCGCCCCTCGCCCCTCAGCCAGAGAAATAGCGAGGCGCGAGCAAGATTGCCAGCCTCGCCAAGCAGCCGGACTGCGTTCCGATGCCGTCAGGGCGCGACGTCGGCGGTCGGGAACCCGCACGATACGCCGAGGCTGCGATAGGCCTTGGTGAAGCCGTCCATGGATATGCTTCCAACCGGCGCGTCGCCAAAGGAAACGTCAAGCGCCGATGCCCGCCGCATGACGCGCAAGAGCGCCAGGCTGGTCTTGGCCTGGTTGTCCACGGTCCAGCTGAGCCGGCCGTTCACGGCACCATCGGAATGGAGCTTTGCGGCGACGCGGCCCTTGTCATCGCCGAAAGCGGCGGCGACCGACTTGCCGGTCGGCAAGGCCTTGTTGTCGACGGAGATGGTTATGGATGGGTAGGCATCCGGCGGCAGTGCATCGCCGTTCGTGATGATGAGTGTCAGAGTGCCGCTCTCGCCGCCAGCGCCGACAAAGGCGGTTGATGCCGCGCAGGTCTTGCGGAGATCCTCACCGGTGTCGACCTCGTCGACCAGGGTCGACCACCTGCCGAAGGTTTCGAGCTTGGGTGCCGCCTGGGCCGGCGAAGCGGGCGCGGCCTGAGGACGTGCGGGTTGCGCGGGTGCGGTTTGCGCCAAGGCGATGGCGGAGAGCGGCAAGGCCATCAAGGCGGCCAGAACGCCAGCGACGGCAAGGTCGGCGAGACGAACAATTCGTATCATCAAGGCTCCTGTCGGGCGCACCGGCCTTGCCGCCAGGCGCTCGTCGTGGCGGCAAGACGATGAGACCTCCTATCGCGTCAACCGAGATAGGGATAGAGCGGGAAACGGTCGGTCAGCGCCACGACCTTGGCCTTGACCGCCGCTTCGACAGCGGCATTTCCCTCGTCGGAATTGGCGACCTTGAGACCATCCAGCACTTCGGCGATCAGCTTGCCGATCTCGCGGAACTCGGCCTGGCCGAAGCCGCGCGTGGTGCCGGCGGGGGTGC
This sequence comes from Mesorhizobium sp. M1406, assembly GCF_040317555.1. Classification (NCBI taxonomy): domain Bacteria; kingdom Pseudomonadati; phylum Pseudomonadota; class Alphaproteobacteria; order Hyphomicrobiales; family Phyllobacteriaceae; genus Mesorhizobium; species Mesorhizobium sp. M1406. The sequence continues at coordinate 42,834 of NZ_JAMYKW010000028.1, forward strand.
CGAGACGCACGCCTGAGGTGACGAAAGGCTTTTCCGGGTCGAACGGAATGCCGTTCTTGTTGCAGGTGATGTTGGCGCGGCCGAGCGCCGCCTCGGCGCGCTTGCCGGTGGCGTTCTTGGGCCGCAGATCGACCAGCATCAGATGGTTGTCGGTGCCGCCGGAGACGATGTCGAGACCGGTTTCCTTGAGACTGGATGCAAGCGCCTTGGCGTTGGCGGCGACGCTTTCGGCATAAACCTTGAAGCTCGGCTTCAGCGCTTCGCCGAAGGCCACCGCCTTGGCGGCGATGACATGCATCAGCGGGCCGCCCTGCAGGCCGGGGAACACCGCCGAATTCATCTTCTTGGCGATGTCCTCGTCATTGCACAGGATCATGCCACCGCGCGGGCCGCGCAGCGACTTGTGCGTCGTGGTCGTCACGACATGGGCATGCGGCAGCGGCGACGGATGCACGCCGCCGGCGACCAGGCCAGCGATATGCGCCATGTCGACCATCAGATAGGCGCCGACCGCATCGGCGATCTCGCGAAAACGCTTCCAGTCCCAGACGCGCGAATAGGCGGTGCCGCCGGCCAGGATCAGCTTCGGCTTGGTCTCATGCGCGGTCTTCTCGATGGCGTCCATGTCGAGCAGATGGTCGTCCTTGCGCACGCCGTAGGATACGACCTTGAACCACTTACCGCTCATGTTGACCGGCGAACCGTGGGTCAGATGGCCGCCGGAATTGAGGTCGAGGCCCATGAAGGTGTCGCCAGGCTGCAAGAGCGCCAGGAACACTGCCTGGTTCATCTGGCTGCCGGAATTCGGCTGGACGTTGGCGAAGTTGCAGCCGAACAGCTTCTTGGCGCGCTCAATCGCCAATTCCTCGGCCACGTCGACAAACTGGCAGCCGCCATAGTAGCGCTTGCCCGGATAGCCCTCGGCATATTTGTTGGTCATGATCGAGCCCTGCGCTTCCAGTACGGCGCGCGAGACGATGTTTTCCGAGGCGATCAGCTCGATCTCGTGGCGCTGGCGGCCGAGTTCGTTGCGGATGGCGCCGAAAATCTCCGGATCGGCATCTTCCAGCGTGGTTTCGAAGAAAGATTCGAACTTGTTCGACACTGCCGCTGCTGTTGCCATGGGCTGAAATCCTCGGGGTTCGGGGCAATTTTTGATTTATGCAAGTCGTTGTCCCAAAACCGCTGCACACTTTTGGGCGACTTGCATTTGCCGGGCCATTAACACAGTTGTTTTCGCCCCGCCACGTTTGCGACGCGAAATTTGCTGGCTGGTTTGCGCCAGCGAGGCAACAAGAGGCTATTTCCTCGCCTTGCGGCCTTTCAGCAAGGCCTCGGTGAGCGTGATCTCGGTAAACAGCGCCCGCGACGTATGGTCGTCGATCTCGCCGCTGCGAAACATGTCACGCACGGCTGCGCGCTCGGCCTCGATGCCGGCGAGCCGCAGTTCCAGCTCCAGCCTTCCGGATTCGCAAGCCTCAGTGCGGGCCTCATCCGCTTCATCCCGCGAAAAGCGCAGTGGGACCCGAGCAACGAAAAGGCCGCCCTGAACGGCGGCCTTTTTTTAAAAAAATCAGCTGCTTAAAGCGAAGACGTGATCTGCAGCTCGTTGGCGCCGTCGAGCGCGTAGACGTCGTCACGGAACTGCACGACGCCCGGACCAGTCGACCAGGCCGAAAGATAGAGGAAGTGGACCGGCACCGGGTTGGTGACCTGGACCGGCGTGTTTTCGCCGGTCTTGATCGCCGCCTCGAAATGCTGGCGGTCCCAGCCGGGCGTGTCGCGCAGGATCCAGGTGACGAGGTCGCGCACATTCTGCACGCGAACGCAGCCCGAGGAATCGAAACGCATCATCTTGCCGAACAGGCTCTGCTGCGGGGTGTCGTGCATATAGACGCCGTCGGGGCTCGGGAAGTTGATCTTGACCGAAGCCATCGCGTTGCCCGCACCCGGGTCCTGGCGGAAGCGATATTTGGCGGCATCGTCGGTCGACCAGTCGACATTGAGAGGATCGACCTCGCTGCCGTCCGGCGCGAACAGGCGGATGTGACTGTCCTTCAGGTAATCGGGATTCTTCCGCATCAGCGGAATGATGTCCTTGCGCACGATCGAGACCGGCGCGTTCCAGTACGGGTTGACGATGATCTCGTTGATCTTAGAATTGACGATCGGCGTCTGGCGATCGATCTTGCCGACGATGGCGGTGTGGCGAAGCACGACGCGGTCGTTCTCGACGGCTTCGATCTGTGCCGCCGGAATGTCTACCAGCACGTAGCGGTTGCCCAACGTGCCGGCCTTCTCGCGCAGCCGCTGCAGATTGGTCTGCAACTGGCCAAGCCGGATCTGCGCCGAAACGTTCATCGCCGCGTACGTGTATTTGCCGAGCGCACCGTCGGCAGGCAGGCCGTGACGCAACTGGAAACGCTTGACCGCCGAGTCGACATAGGAATCGAAGGCCGTCGAAATGCCGGCGCCTTGTGCCAGGTCGCCGGAAACCATCAACCGCTTGCGCAACGGCACCACATCGGGATCATCGACGCCAAGCTGCAGTTTCTTGGTCGCGGGAACCTCTACCCAGCCGCCCTGCCCGACGATGTTCTGATATTGCGCGACCGCCTGTTCCGTGAAGGCGACGGTCTGCAGGCTGAAGATCGGCAGCGTCGAGGCCACCTTGCCGCCCTCGCTGGCGCGGGCGTCGAACTGATCGTCCCAATTGCCGCGCGCCGAGGACTTCAGGATATCACCGATCACATCCTGCGCATTGGCGCCGCCGGCAACCATCGCGGCTGCGAGCGCGGAGGCTCCGGAGAGGAAAAAACGACGGCTGGTTCTCATAGACATTCCAGACATTTGTAGCAGTTCGATCACTTGCTGCGTTGATCACCGGGCGATCTCGCCCGCACTCTAAAATTGGCAATCTTAACAATTAGCCAACCATGGTCCGTATCCCCTTGGCGTGACAACGCACGGGCGCGATACGGATTGCGGGTGAACGCATGGTCTTCACCACAGCATCACTGCCACTCTCGGTTCCATTGGAATATGGCGGCAACGTGGCCTTGCTCCCAAATCCGACCGGCCGGCATTCCGAAAAGAAACGGACCGATGCTTTTCGGCACCGGCCCTGACTGAAGGTCGATATTTCGGCCGCGCTTCTGTGGCGCGGGCCGTATCCGACGCACCGGATGTCCTACATCCGGTAGGCGATGGTGTCGTTCCAGAAGCGGTCGAGCCGCTGCAGGGCACGATTCATCTGCTTGAACTCGTCGGTGTTGATGCCGCCGACCTGCTCGATCGAGCCGACATGGCGCTCGTAGAGACCAGCGACGACCTCCGCCACCTCGTTGCCCTTCGGCGTCAGCGAGACGCGGACCGAACGGCGGTCGATGCGCGAGCGCTGGTGGTTGATGAAGCCGAGATCGACCAGCTTCTTCAGATTGTAGGAGACGTTCGAGCCGAGATAGTAGCCACGCGAGCGCAGTTCGCCGGCGGTCAGCTCGGAATTGCCGATGTTGAACAGCAGCAGCGCCTGGATGGCATTGATGTCGGAACGGCCGTTGCGGTCGAATTCGTCCTTGATTACATCAAGCAGGCGGCGGTGCAGCCGCTCAACAAGCTGCAGCGATTCCATGTACAGGGAACGGATAGCCTCGCGGCGATCGTCGGATACGTTGGCGGTCTTCGCCGCCGGACGCGAATTGATCATTGTCTTTGCCTCTCGTTTGTCGCCCTGGTGATTTTTTGTTTTTCACCTTGATCGCGACACTATCGAATACTCATAAAATTCGACTTAAACGCTAGGGCTAACAAGAGCTTACCGGTAATAGGTTTCGAAAGAGCCTTAACGAACGGTCACTCGAGCAAGGACAATTAACCTAAAGATTTCGGCAATGATTTCGCGGCTGAATTCATGCAGTCGCCAGGTCGCCAATGTGCTCAAGGGCTTAGTGGCGGACCGGGCGCTTCTGCAGGTAGATGACGACGCGGAAGACAATGTAGAGCACCGCCACCGCGGCATGCGAGACGACAATCAGCGGGCGATGCCCGAAAAGCTCGGGAAAGCCGGCATACATGACCGTCTCGGTCACCGCGCAAATGAACCAGATCACCGGCCCCCAGGACGCCAGCATCCACAGGCCGGCAGCCGCGAAGGGAAAGAACACGGCGAGCACCACCGCGGCCACCTGCCAGTGCACGGGCATCAGGTCGAAACGCCACAGCGAGCCCGGATAGAAGCCGATCAGCTTGATCCAGTAGAGAATGCCGAACAGCAGGCAGTAACCGGCGATGACCCGCTGGAACCAGGCGAAAATCACCTCCACCCCGGAGGGCTGCAGCACGACGCGTCTCGAGGTCACCTCGCTCATATCAAGAGCTCCCGTTCGCCCAGCGGAGCGAAATAGGCGTCGACATCCGCCTCGCTGACCGCATCGAGGCTCGCCGGACGCCATTGCGGTTTTGAGCCCTTGTCGATCATGGCGGCGCGGATGCCTTCGTAGAAATCATGGCCGAGAAGCATGCGGTTGAGGATGCGAAACTCCATCTTCATGCAATCGTCCATGGACAGTGTCAGCCCAGCACTGATCTGGCGCCAGGCGACGTGCAGGCTGGTCGGCGAGCGGGTGCGGATCGTGGCCAGCGTCTTTGCGGCGAACTCGTCGGCGTCCGCGGCGCGCTCCAGGCTGTCGATGACGCGTTTGAGGGATGGTTGTGAAAAATGGCGAACGATCGCCTCCAGCGTCGGCCTGTCGGTCTCTCGCCTTGCCTGAACGAAGAAGCCGCGCAGTACCGATTCCGGGTCGCCGGTCAGCGTCAGCCGGTCGAGGAAGCCGCCCTGGTCCTCGGCCTTGATGGCGTGGGTGGCCAGCCCCGACCACAGCGCATCGCCATAGCGGATGCGATTGCCGGTCAGCGCCAGATACATGCCGAAGGAGCCGCCGAGATCGGATAGCAGGTGGCTGGCGCCGACATCGGGGAAAAAGCCGATGCCGACCTCCGGCATGGCGAACTGGGCATTCTCGGTCATCACCCGGTGAGAGCCGTGGAAGGAAATGCCAACGCCACCGCCCATGACGATGCCGTCGATCAGGGCGACATAGGGTTTGTTGAAGCTGTTTATGCGGGCGTTGAGCCGGTATTCGTCGGCGAAGAACTCGACCGGCGGTTTTCCCGCCCGGCCGGCCTCATAGACGTGCAGGATGTCGCCGCCGGCCGAAAAGGCCCTGCCCTCGGCCTTGACGACGACGACATCGACGCCCTGGTCGGTCTCCCAGGCGGAAAGGGCAACGTCGAGCGCCCTGATCATGCGGTGCGTCAAGGCATTGAGCGCCAGCGGCCGCGTCAAGGTGACGACGCCGGCCCGGCCCAGATGTTCGAAGCGGATCTCGTCGCCTCCGCCAAAATCCATCGTGAAAGAATCCCTCCCCCGCGCCGCCGGGATTGAAGTGCTAAAGGGTGGCGCATGGGTGCGTCAATGCCAAGCCCTGCCGGGCGTGTATCAGTTTGGGCTCGGAAGTGGAAAGACGCCATCCTTTGCGTCCCGGCCAAATGGTGCGGGAGAAAGGCGCTTGCCGCGCTGTCACGCCAAGGCCTTCCAGCGGCGGGCATGGTCAGGAACACCGGCGGGCGAGGCCTGCCCGCCGACAGCCGCTTCCTAGATCGCAGGCTTGAACTGAGCTTCGCACGGTCTTGGCCGCCAGCGGCACTCGGTGTTAGAGATTGGCCGCCAAGCCTCGAACCGGATGGTGAGCCATGCCGCACTTTTTGCGCCTTGCCTTTGTTCTGGGTGGCTTCCTGGCCATCTGCTCCGCCAATGGCCTGGCCAGGGCGGCCGATGTCGAGGATCTCTACAGATCCCAGACCATCGTCACCGGCCAGGGCGAGCCAAACCGCCAGGCAGGTTTCAAGATCTGCCTCGACGCGGTCCTGGTCCGGGTTTCCGGCGACCAGCGTCTGCTGGCAAAACCTGAGCTGACAGCGCTGCGCGACAAGGCCGGCAGCTTCGTCACCGGCTTCCGTTACCGCGACCGCATGGAAGGCATTCCAGTGCATGACGAACAGGGCACCCATGACAGGCCTCACGATCTCTTTTGCCAGTACACGCCGGCGACGATCGACCCGGTTCTGGCTTCGCTCGGCAGCAAGCCCTGGCTGGCCGAACGGCCGACGCTCTCGGTCGTCCTGGCTGTGGACGACTCGCGCCGACATTTCGTCCTTGCCAATGATGGGGACGAAAATCCGTACATGATAGAGTCTTTTCAATCGGCCGCTGACCCCATGGCGATGTCGATTGTCGTTCCGAACAAGGCCACGCTCGCCAAGGCCGGACTCACTTTCGAAGAGGTGGGGCCTATCTCACCCGAACTGCTAGGCAGTGTTGCAAGAAGTATTGGCAGCCGCCAGGTCTTGGGCGGCAGCCTCATGTGGAGCGACAAGGAGTTGGGCTGGATCGCCGACTGGCGGCTGGCGATGGCCGGCAAGACATATCGGTGGCAAGTGCGCGGCGTCAGTTTCGACGAGGCGTTCCGCGTTGCTGTCAAAGGCGCGGCGCAGATCCTGTCGGGCAACGGCCAACCGGAATAGAATTGGAACGGACTGCTGGCACAAACGTATCGCATTGGTCAGCGGCAAGGGCTCGTGATAAAAGCCGCCGATCTGGAGTTTTGGCGATGAACAAATTCACCCCCGCAAAGCCAGCCGGCGCTCGCAGCGTCGACGACATCACCGGCAGCCGCCGCCTGCGCCGCATGCGCAAGGCAGACTGGTCGCGCCGTCTGGTGCAGGAGAACCGGCTCTCGGTCGACGATTTGATCTGGCCGATCTTCGTCGTCGACGGCAAAAATGTGCGCGAGCCGATCGCCGCCATGCCGGGGGTCTTCCGCCTGTCGATCGATCTCGCCGTCAAGGAGGCCGAACGCGCCGCAAAACTCGGCATTCCCGCACTTGCCACCTTCCCCAATGTCGACATCTCGCTGCGCGACCAGACCGGCTCGCACATTCTCGACCCCGACAACGTCATCAACCGCGCCACCCGCGCGATCAAGGACGCGGTGCCGGAAATCGGCATCATCACCGACGCCGCGCTCGACCCGTTCACCAGCCATGGTCATGACGGCATCCTGCGCGACGGCATCATCGTCAACGACGAGACGGTGGAACAGGTGACCGCCGCGGCTGTCATCCAGGCGGCGGCCGGCGCCGACATCATCGCGCCGTCCGACATGATGGACGGCCGCATCGGCGCCATCCGCGACGCGCTCGACGCCAACGGTTTCCAGGACGTGGCGATCATGTCCTATGCGACCAAATTCGCCTCGGCCTTCTACGGTCCCTATCGCGAAGCGGTGGGCACCGCCGGCCTGCTCAAGGGCGACAAAAAGACGTATTACATCGACCATGCCAATTCCGACGAGGCGGTGCGCGAAGCCGAACAGGATATCACTGAGGGCGCCGACATGCTGATGGTCAAGCCGGGCCTGCCCTATCTCGACATCATCCGGCGGCTGAAGGACGAGTTCCAGATGCCGACCTTCGCCTACCAGGTGTCGGGCGAATATTCGATGATCAAGGCCGCCGCCGCCAATGGCTGGATCGACGGCGAGAAGGCGATGCTGGAATCGCTGCTCGCCTTCAAGCGCGCCGGTTGCGACGGCATTTTGACCTATTTCGCCCCCGAAGTGGCGATGATGCTGAAGGGATAGGCCACCAGGTCGTTTGGAATTTTAGCGCAATCCGCTAGAATGAATTCATGAGCAGGAATGAGGTCATAGAGCGGTTGCAGAGAAATGCAGATGCCATCAAAGGCATGGGCGCGACTTCGCTTTATCTCTTCGGATCGACTTTGCGGGGCGACGCAGGGGCCGACAGCGATCTCGACCTCTTCATCGATTATGATCCTGCAAGGCGCTTTTCGCTGATCGATCTGGTCGGCATCAAGCAATTTCTTGAAGAGAAGATGTCAGCGGAGATCGATATCACCACCCGCGACAGCCTCAATCCCATGTTGAAGGCCGATATCGAACGATCTGCTGTGCGCATATTCTGATGGCAGTGCGCCGGATCGAACCGATTCGCCGGATCTTTCTTCTCCGCACATGTAACTAGCGCGGCAGCAACGGCGGGTTCACGCCGGCGAGGCTGCTGGCTTGTCTTCAGAGCCGACAGTCCGATCGTCGCCCTAAAAATCCCGCTTGCAATTCGCAATCAGTCTGCTACGAAACAACTGCTTGCAAAATACAACTGGTTATCGAGGAGGCTCGCATGTCCAAACTACGTGTCAACGCTTTCAGCCTGTCGCTTGACGGCTACGGCGCGGGTCCTGATCAGGACCTGCAAAATCCGCTCGGTGTCGGCGGGGAATCCCTGCACAAATGGGCCTTTAGCACCCGCACCTTCCGCAAGATGTTTGGCGAGGAAGGCGGCGCGGACGGCATTGACGAGGACTTCGCGGCGCGCAGCTTCGAGAATGTCGGCGCCTGGATCCTCGGCCGCAACATGTTCGGGCCGATCCGCGGCGAATGGCCTGACGATAGCTGGAAAGGCTGGTGGGGCGACAACCCGCCCTATCACGTGCCGGTTTTCGTGCTGACCCACCACAAGCGCGAACCGATCGTCATGGAGGGCGGCACGACCTTTTATTTCATCACCGACGGCATCCATTCGGCGCTTGAACAGGCAAAAGCGGCGGCGGACGGCAAGGACGTGCGGGTGGGCGGCGGCGTCGCCACCATCCAGCAATATCTCCAGGAGAAGCTGATCGACGAGATGCATCTGGCGATCGCGCCGGTGCTGCTCGGCGCGGGCGAGAACCTTTTTGCCGGCCTCGACATGGTCAAGCTCGGCTATGTCTGCAGCGAGCAGGTTGCGACGCCGCTCGCTACGCACGTCGTCATCAAGCGTGCTTGAGCCCCGTGGTTATCAAACGGGCTTAGGTGGCGAAACCTTCGGTGCAGGCCCATTTCTCCCCGTCACTATACGGGGAGAAATGCCCGGCAGGGCAATGAGGGGCGGCGCAACCGGTCGAATATTGTGTTGCCGAGAATGCCACCGATGGCAATATGGGGACAGAATACGTTTCGCCCATGCGGCGATTTTACCGAGTTCAACTGTCTAAGTCAGCGCCGCCCCTCATCCGCCTGCCGGCACCTTCTCCCCGTATAGTGACGGGGAGAAGGGAGAACCTTCAGTACTTCTCCGGAACGTAGAGCTCGCGCGGCAGGGTCTGGCGCTCGTATTCGGGGTTGAAGACGCGCTCCGGCAGCGTGATCTCCTCGTGCGGCACCTCTTCATACGGCATCTGCTTGAGCAGGTGATCGATGCAGTTCAGTCGCGCCCGCTTCTTGTCGTTGCCTTCGACGATGAACCAAGGGGCTTCCGGGATGTTCGTGCGGATGAAGGTCTCTTCCTTGGCCTTGGTGTACTGTTCCCAGCGGATGCGCGACTGCAGGTCCATCGGCGACAGTTTCCACTGCTTCATCGGATCGTGGATGCGCATCAGGAAGCGCATCTGCTGTTCCTCGTCGGTGATCGAGAACCAGTATTTGACCACGGTGATGCCCGAGCGAACCAGCATGCGCTCGAACTCCGGCACGTCGCGGAAGAATTCTTCGACCTGATCGGGCTGGGCAAAGCCCATCACCCGTTCGACGCCCGAGCGGTTGTACCAGGAGCGGTCGAACAGCACGATTTCGCCACCGGCCGGCAGATGCGGGACATAGCGTTGGAAATACCATTGCGACTTCTCGCGTTCGGTCGGCGCCGGCAGTGCCACGACACGGCAGATGCGCGGATTGAGCCGCTGGGTGATGCGCTTGATGACGCCGCCCTTGCCGGCCGAATCGCGCCCCTCGAAGATCACCACCAGCTTCTTCTTGTGGTAGGCGACCCAGGACTGCAGCTTGATCAGTTCGGACTGTAAGGTGATCAGGTCGCGAAAATACTGCATGCGATCGATCGAAGGCGGATGCGCGTTCTTGTAGATCTTGGCGATCTCCATCGACAGCGCCGGCTCCGATATTTCGAGCTCATAGTCCTCGTCGAGCGTGTCGGCGAGCTCGGCCTCAAGCCAGTCCTTGGCAGGAGAATTCTGTTTTAGCTCGATCATATCAGCTGCTCCACCTGCAAGCCCTGTCGATCCACGTCCGGCGCGCCCCAAACCCCTGGCTTGCGTCTCGGAGCGCCAACACCTGAGCCGACTTCAATATAGGCCGGCAATGACGGTTTTATTGCAGCCTGGAACATGAAGTCGCCGCTGCAAATCCCGTGAGGCATGATCGATCCGTTGTCGTGGCATGGCGACAAACCGCTCAAATTGTCCTACAAATAGCGGCCACATTCGGGGCGGCCTTCCCCAACGCCCCTTCCCCAATGCAATAGCGAGGACTGACATGGAATACCGCACTCTCGGCCGTTCCGGCCTGAAGGTTTCGACGCTGACCATGGGCACGATGACTTTCGGCGGCGCCGGCGCGTTTTCGGCTGTCGGCAAGACCGACCTCGACGAGGCGCGCCGGATGATCGATCTCTGCATCGATGCCGGCATCAACGTCATCGACACCGCCAATGTCTATTCGAACGGCATTTCGGAAGAGATCATCGGCGAAGCGCTCGGCGGCAAGCGCAAGGGCGACGTGCTGATCGCCTCCAAGGCGCGGATGCGGATCGGCAAAGGTCCCAACGACGAGGGCCTGTCGCGTCATCACCTGATCCGCGAATGCGAGAAGAGCCTGAAGCGGCTCAAGACCGACGTCATAGACATCTACTTCCTGCACGAATGGGATGGCGTGACACCGCTGGAGGAAACCATCGCCGCGCTCGACACGCTGGTTGCCCAGGGCAAGATCCGCTATGTCGGCTGTTCCAACTATTCCGGCTGGCAGGTGATGAAGGCGCTCGGCATCAGCGACAGCCATCACCAGCCACGCTTCGTCACCCAGCAGATCCACTACACGCTGGAAGCGCGCGAGGCGGAATATGAATTGCTGCCGATTTCCGTCGACCAGGGGCTGGGCGTTCTGGTCTGGAGCCCGCTTGCCGGCGGATTGCTGTCCGGCAAATACCGCCGCGACAGCCCCACCGCCCGCCAGCTCGCCGGCTGGTCCGAACCGCCGATCCGCGACGAGGACCGGCTGTGGCGGATCGTCGACGTGCTTGTCGAGATCGGCACGCAGCGCGGCGTGTCGGCGGCGCAGGTGGCACTGGCCTGGCTGCTCGGCCGACCTGCGGTCTCCTCGCTGGTGATCGGCGGCAGGACCGAAACGCAGTTCAGGGACAACATCGCGGCGGCAAGCCTGGTGCTCTCCGTCGAGGAACGCGGTCGCCTCGACGCGGTCAGCCGGCCGCCCTTGCTCTATCCCTACTGGCACCAGCAGCTGACGGCAAAGGACCGCTTCGGCCCCGCCGATCTGGTTCTTGACCGCAGCGGCATCTGACGAGCAGGCGCCGAGGCACGCGACGTCCTGAAGCGCGTCGCGCTTGAGGCACCGCGCTTTAGGTCTTTGTTTTCATGCATGTCGTTCTCCCAAAACCGGGACCACTTTTGGGCGACATGCATTAACCCTGGATAAATCGCCAGACCTCGGGATCAGGGTCGATCTGGCCGCTGAGGACAAAGTATTTGTAGAGGACGAGCAGGGAAATCGCCTGTTCGGCCTGCTCGTTGGAGAATTGGCGGCAATAGGCGTTGGCCGCGGCGATAATGCGTTCCGCCTCGGCCGGATGCCGCTCGAAATATGCCACGCGTTCCGCAAGGTTGGAGAAATCCGGGTCGAGCGGCACATAGTGGACACCAGCCTCAAGTTGCTTTTCCGCGAACCATGTCTCGTATGTCGGCGACGGCATCAGGCAGAGTGAATTCGAATTCAGGATCCATTTGAGGTTGGTCGCAACGTCGTTGCCTTCGAGCGAGACGATGTAGCGGTAACGCAGCTGTTGGCTGATGCTGAGAAAAGGCTTGCTGTACTCAGCCGGCGCATACGACTTGTGTGACCCGGCGTCGCAGAACGGCAGATCGCGCACGGCGTCCAGGAACCTCGTCCGTTTCGGATTGTTGAGATCGCCGCGCCAGACCACCACCGGGCGCTTGTCGGCGAAGGCAATTGCGTCGGCCGGCATGTGGAAGTGCCGGAACTTGTTGAATTTCATGATGACCGCATCGCCGTTGTCGGCGCGGATCGGCCGATCCTTGACGAGCGTCGGCACCTTCGGCACCTCGATGACGTCGCCGAATTCGACGTCGACGAGCAACGCCGGGTCAAAATAGCGGGCGAACTCCCTGAGGTCGTAATAGTACATGGTCGGCGTGGGGGGCAAATTGTCGAGACGCACCGCCGCCGGGCTGGGCGAAAACGCGTCCTGCAGCTCGTTATAGTAATTCAGCCGCCGCCGCACCGCTTCATCCGAGAGCCTGGCCCGTTCGAGACGGCCCGCCAACCTCCAACGGAAGAGAGCCTGCGGTGCGATATCGCGCAAGACGTTTCGCGCATAGTAGAAAACCCTTGCCGTCGTTCGTTGTATGGTGGCCATAATTCACTATCAAAACAAACGGCAGATCGCGCCATCTCAGCGCCCCGGCTCCCCCTACACCATTGTGCCGCGCATCTTGCAAGCCCCGGACCATCATCGACGCCAACGGCCGGCACTATCGCTTCAGCTGTTGTGTTTGACGGCTAATGCTCCTAGGCAGGGTCAGAGCCGCTAAAAGCAATTCCAGGAAAAGTGTGAAACGGTTTTCCCGGGAAAAGCGCGTAGCGCTTTCCCTAGGGGATTGCGTCAAACAAAGAGATGGAGCGATTCTGCGTTTCCGTGAAACGACGAACCGGTCCAGCAGTGAAAAGGAGCCGATATGGCGCGACCACCAAATTACGATCAGGAACGCAAGGAACGCGACCGCCAGAAAGCGGCCAAGAAGGCCGAGAAGCAGGCGGCCAAGGTTGCGGCGAGGGAACGTTCGAAGCCCGAGGACGACACCGAGGGCGAAACCGAAACGGCAAAGTGACGGCAAAAGGCCCGCGGATGCGGGCCATGCCTCAACCCAGATCGCCGCCCAGATGGCTGGCTTGTGTCAGGCGGGCGCCTTGTCGCTGACAAAGACGTCCACTTCGCGTGCTGCCGCGATGAAGGCGCGCCTGGCGTTCATCGCCGGCTTGTCGCCGGCCAGCGCGTCATGGCAGGCTTGCAGGGCAGCGCGATGCTTGGGGCTGCGCTTGCCGGGCCAGCTGTTGAGGAGGTAGTCGGAAGCCTCACGCGCCGTCCGCAAGAGCTGAGTGCTTCCCGCCGCGACTGACTTCACAGTCACAGGTGTTTCAAATCGGTTGTTTTCCATCGCCGCTCCTTACGCCATCGGCGTCTGTGAAGCGAGGCCGAAAGTGCGCGTAGGGCGAGACGACGCCTTTTGCGCGACCCGTGCCCCGTAGGCGCTTTAACCGCCGACGACGGCAAAGCCTCTGGCGCGAAGCCCACGGCGATCGTTGGCGAGCGACGTCACCAGCCGGCCGCGGCTGCCGACAATGTGGCCCGAAAGCAGGCGCGCGGCTTCATCGGCATGGCCAAGACGCGCCGCCGCCAGAATGGCGCGATGTTCGGCCCAGGCGCGGCTGAGGGCCGCTTCGTCGCGAACCTCCAGCCAGCGCGCCCGCGACAGGCGCGTCATGGCATCGCGGACCGCCCGGAACAGGAATTCGTTGCCCGACAGACGCGCCAGTTCGATGTGAAAATCCATGCCGACGCGATGCCATTCCTCGCGCGGCGTGCCGTTGTCGCAGGAGTCAAGCATCGCCTCGATGACATCGACGGCGCTCCGGTCCGCCAAGGCACATGTCAGGCGAACTGCCGCAACCTCGACCGCCTCCCTGTAGACGGCGATCTGCTGGAGCTCGGCCAGGTTGATGGGCGACACCGTCCAGCCACGCCCGTCCCTGCCGACCAAGCCCTCGGTCTCGAGCCGCAGAAGTGCTGCCCTGACCGGGGTTCGCGACGCACCGAAGCGGCTTTCGATCCAGCGCTCGGTCAGCTTCTCGCCGGGGCCGATCTCGAGGCCCAGGATCATCTGTCGAAGCTGTTTTTCGACGCTCTGCATCTGCGACATTGTCGTTTCCATTTTCTGGCCAGCTTCGGACCGTTTGCCGGCGATCGGCTTGCCGGCCGCGTTTCGATCACGTTTGACGGGGTTGCATTGACAGCGGCCAGGCTTGCGTCCATGACGAGTACCATCTTGGTATCCCAAATTGGTATCCGCAGCAACCCGCGGTTCGGCGTTGCTCGGAACAGGACATATGACATGCCGCAGAACGCGCCCCCGGCGACCGACAGCGCTTACAACATCCACTGGCGGCGCAATCTGTTCGTGTGTTTTGCCGGTTCGTTTTCGACGCTTGTCGCCATGACGCTGCTCCTGCCGTTCCTGCCGCTCTATATCGAGCAGCTCGGCGCCGAGGGCCACGCGGCGATCGTGCAATGGTCGGGGATCGCCTATGGAGCGACCTTCTTCGCGGCGGCACTGGTGGCGCCACTCTGGGGACGTCTCGGCGACCGCTATGGCCGCAAGGTGATGCTGGTACGCGCCAGCTTCGGCATGGCCATATGCATGTCCCTAACGGGCATGGTGCAGACGGTCTGGCAACTGGTGCTGCTTCGGCTGCTGATCGGTTTTGCCGGCGGCTATTCCTCGGGATCGACCATCCTCGTCGCCATGCAGACACCAAAGGAGCGTTCCGGCTGGGCGCTGGGCCTGCTGTCGGCCGGCATCACCGGTGGTGCACTGGTCGGCCCGCTGGTTGGCGGCGCCCTGCCTCCGCTGATCGGCATCCGCGCCACCTTCCTCTTGTCCGGCGGCGTCATCTTCCTGGCGTTCCTGGCGACCACCTTTCTGATCAAGGAAAATCCCCGGCCGAAAACAGCAGATGCGGCTGCGAAGCGGAAGCCGAAAGGCGGCTGGGCACAAATACAGGACAAGCGTCCTGTTATCGCCATGCTGGCGACTGGCATGCTGTTGAGTTTCGCCACCATGTCGATCGAGCCGATCATCACCGTTTATGTGCAGCAGCTCATCGAAGACCAGAGCCGCGTGACGCTGATCTCAGGCGTCGTCATGTCGGCGGCCGCGCTTGGCGCCATCCTGTCGGCTTCGCGTCTTGGCAAGCTCGCCGACCGCATCGGTCACTGGAACGTCGTCATCGGCGCGCTTGCCGTCTCGGCGCTGCTGCTGATCCCGCAGGCCTTCGTGACGCAGAGCTGGCAACTCATCGGCCTGCGCTTCCTGATGGGCCTGGCGCTAGGCGGGCTGTTGCCCTGCATCACCAGCGTCATCCGCCACAATGTTCCCGACGGTGTCGGCGGCAATGTGCTCGGGCTGTCGATCTCCGCCCAATATGTCGGGCAGGTCGCCGGCCCCTTGCTGGGCGGCTTTGCCGGCGGCCATTTCGGCATGCGCTCGGTGTTTCTGGGCACATCCGTCTTGATGGCGGGCGGCGCGGTGTATAACTGGCTGGCGCAGTCGCGCCGCGAGCAGGACATGCTCGCCAACGCCGGCAACTGACGGGGTTGGCGTATCCCTCTGACATCACGGAGCCCTGGACATGGCCGAGCAATCTTCCGTCAACAGCGGCCGTATCCTCGTCCTGGCCGGCGGCCTCTGCGGTGCCGCCGGCGTGGCGCTGTCAGCCGCGGCGGCGCATCTGGGCGGTGCCTTCGTCGGCACCGCCGCTTCCTTCCTGATCATGCATGCGCCGGTCTTCCTTGCCGCCGGATTGCTTGGGCCGAACCGGATCCTGCGCACCGGCAGCTTGTTCCTGCTGATCGGGCTTCTGTTGTTCTGCGGCGATCTGCTGGCCCGCGATTTCCTCGGCTCACGGCTGTTCCCGCTGTCGGCGCCGATCGGCGGCACCTTGCTCATCGCCGGCTGGCTGGCGATCGCTGCCTCGGCGCTGGTGCGGGCGCGTTCCTGACGCCTCTCGGCGCCTGCCCGATACCCAAGCCTGCGCCCGTCAAACGTCGTTCTGTGATGCGGTTAGTCCTGCCGGCGCCCGGGTTGGATGAGCAATTCGCGATTCCGCCGCCGCAGCCTCGCCAACCGACGCCCCTCCGGCCGCTCGGAGGCCGGCGCGATGCCCCAGTAGTTGCGATAGATGTCTTCGAACAGATAGCTCACGGGATGCATGATGTGCACTCCTTTCAAGACTTGAATCGATCCAATCCGTCGCCACGAAAATGCAGCGCCGATCAGCTCCGCTTGCGCTCCACGAGGAACCGCGGCTCGCGAACCCATGGGCTGGCCTTGCCACGGCGCCTCCGCGTCGCGGCGCTTGACGAGACGCTCCAGTCGTCGCGGTAGATGTCTTCGAATAGAAAATTGACGGGATGCATGATTCATCTTCCTTGGGTTGAATCGATCCAATAAAGCAGCACGATCATCCGTTTGGATCGATTCAAACATACACCTCTGCTAGCCCGCTATCAAGCCAAAATTTGAACCGATCCAACGAAAGTGTTAGATGGGATGGAGTCAGGAGACGAAGATGGCGCCATTGACCTCTGCAAAGACAAGACCGGTGCGGCTGGCGGATATTGCAAAAGCGGCCGGCGTGTCGCACGGCACCGCGTCCAATGTGTTCGCCCGCCCGGAGATCGTGCGCGAGGAGGTTCGCGAACGGGTCAAGGCGGCAGCCGAGGCGATGGGATATGGCGGACCCGACCCCAAGGGTCGGCTGCTGCGCGCCGGCAAGGTCAACGCCATCGGTGTCGCCACCGCGGAACCGTTGTCGTATTTCTTCGACGACCCTTTCGCCCGCGTGATGATGGCCAGCATCTCGCAGGCTTGTGACGCCACCGGCGCGGGGATCTCGCTGGTCTCGGCCGCCAACAGCGAACAGCTCGCCTGGAACATCCAGAGTGCGCTTGTCGATGGCTTCATCGTCTTCTGCGTCGAGGGCGGTTCAAAGCTGGTCGAACTGGCGCGCGACCGCAAACTCCCCTTTGTCGCACTCGATCTCGATTCAGACGACGACGAGGCGGTCGCGGCGATCGGCGTGGACAATATCGCCGGGGCAAGCCTGGCGGCGCGCCATCTGACCGAGCTCGGGCATCGCCGCTTTGCCGTGCTTGCCCTGCCATGCGCCGATTCCGGCTTTGGTCCGACCACGCAGGAGCAGATGGAGAAGGCCCTCTATTCCGGGACGCGCGACCGCCTGCGTGGCTACTTCGCGGAACTCTCGCGCGTCGACATCGACGTCTCGCGTGTGCCGATCTACGAGACGGAAAACAACGAGGAGAGTGTGTGGGCCGGCCTCGATCATATTTTCGCCGGCGCCGAGACACCGACCGCCATCCTGGCCATGTCGGACAGGATAGCGCTCCATGCATTGGATTGGCTGCGGCAGCATGACATCACGGTGCCGGGCGACGTTTCGATCGTCGGGTTCGACGGAGTCCCGGAAGGAGCGGCTTCCAAGCCGCCCCTGACCACAATCGTCCAGCCGATCGCCGAGATGGGCCGCCTTGCCGTCAAGGCGATCCTTGAAAATGACGGCTCGTTCAGCCGGCGATTGCTGCCGGTCGACCTCGTGGTGCGGGCCTCATCCGGCCCCTCACCCGCCTGACGCCTCGACCCCCATCACCGGCCCATTCTTGCCGCCATCGACATGCCGAAGGACGGATGGACGGGCGGTGCCGCGTTGCGAACCGGCCTGCTTTTGCCGGACCAGCCAAGGCTCGAAATCCATTCGAGATAGTAGGCGAGCGCGAACTGCATGGCGATGCCGGCTGATATCAGCAGGCTGTCATAGGCAAATCCGCCCGGATTGATCAGCTTCAGCACCTGCGCCGCCATTGCAAGCACCGTGCCGGCGATGAAAACCGGCAGCGATCGTTTGCCCAATATGGCAAGCGGATGATCGCGGCCGGTGCGGAAAAGGTTCGAAACGGCCGGGAATGCAACGATCAGATAGCTCACAGCCAAAATATGCAGCAGCCTCGGCAGTGACAGGAAGGTCTTGTCGAAGCCGGTCAGCACCGGGGGCAGGCCAAACCAGGAGATATGGCCCCAGAGCGGGCTGTGCACCCAGACCAGCGCCACAAAAGTGTAAGCCAAGGCAGCGCCGACCAGCCAGCGATTGACCGGAATTGTGCCACCGCGACGCACATGCAGCGTACCTGCCAGGCCGATGTTGAAAAGGAACTGCCACGACAGCGGGTTGAGGAACCAGAAGCCGGGCTCCGGATAGTTCGCCGGAGCGATCTGGTAAATCCCCGCGACCAGCCACAGCGCGCCGGATGCGACCAGCGCCAAGACCGGCCGATAGCTGACGCAGAGCAGGAAGACCGGCGCCAGCAAGAGCAGCACCGCATAAACCGGCAGGATGTTGTTGTAGCCGAGCTGGTGGCCGAGCGTCACGATGCCGATCAGCACTTGCGGCGCATTCTTGATCAACGGCTCGATGTTGATCATCGTCAACAGCTCCGGTCGCCTGGCGAACACCGCCGCCGCGCAGAAGATCGCCATCACCACCATGGTGGTGACGATGTGGGCGGTATAGAGCACACCGGCGCGGCGCCACATCTTCAACGTCGCCAGCAGCCGGTTTCCAGGCTGGAATTTCTTGCCATAGGCAAGCGCGACCGCCATGCCGGATATCAGAACGAAGACCTCGGCCGCATCCGAAAAGCCGAAATTCTTGTAAGTCAGATACTCGAAAGCGGTACCCGGCACATGATCGACGAAAATGGTCAGCAGCGCGAGAGCGCGGAACACATCGATACGCGTGTCGCGCTCCGAGATGCGCTCAGCGCGATCCGGCACACGCATATCGCGGTCTGGGACACGCATATGGCGGTCCGGGGAAATCTGGGTGGTCATCGGAAAAAAGGCCTCAAAGCTGGTTGTTCATACCGGCAATGCGACCCCCGGCGCACCGCATCGATTCCTCCCGGAGAATGTTATCGGCGAGGAAACGGACTGTAATGCGCCCGGTTCAATCAACTTTCGCGGAGCTTGAAAATATTGCGTTTTGAAGCCGGCAAACTGACCGAAGTCATCATGAAATCAAAAGGATGAGGCAATGACTGGAGAGACCTCACAGGATGGTGCGTTACAGCGTGATCTTGCCTTCCGCTACCGCCTTTACTGCCCGGCGGATTCTACCGGCGAATGCTTCTTCCTGCTGCATGGGTCGGGTGTCGACGAGACGACATTGGTACCGCTGGCAAGAGAGATCGCGCCGCGTGCGATGCTGATCGCGGTGCGCGGCCGCATTGTCCAGGAGGATGGTTTCCGCTGGTTCTCGCGCATCACGCCGACGCGCTTCGAGCAGCACAGCATCCGCACCGAGACCGATGCCTTTGCGGGCTTCGTCACCGACGCGGCCACGCGCCACCATCTCGACCTTTCCCGCACGAATTTCCTTGGCTATTCGAACGGCGCCAATCTGGTTTCGAGCCTGATGCTGCTGCATCCCGGCCTAGTCGAACGCGCCGCACTGCTGCGGCCGATGCCGGTGCTCGATGACGTGCCGGCGGCGGATCTGTCAAAGGCGCGGGTGCTGATCATCGCCGGTGCCGCGGATCTCACCTACGCGCCCTTCGCGCCGGCACTCGTCACGCTCCTCAGCAAGCACGGCGCCGAGATCGATGCCCGGATTGTCCCATGGGGTCACGAATTCGGCAGCGCCGACGCGGCAATCGTCAGGCAATGGCTGTCGGGATCGGCGGCGGTGGCGCAGGCAGGCTGACGAGCTCACCAGCATGACCAGCCTGTCTACCCTCGTCCCATCCTGTTCCAGGCATCCAGCCCGGCGATCTTGTAGGCTTCGGCGAGCGTCGGATAGTTGAAGGTGTTGTTGACGAAGAAGTCGACCGTGCCGCCGAGATTGATCACCGCCTGGCCGATGTGAATGAGTTCGGTGGCGCCCTCGCCGACGATATGCGCGCCGAGCAGGCGGCGCGTCTCGATCGAGAACAACAGCTTCAGGAAGCCGGTGTTGACGCCCATGATGTGGCCGCGCGAGGTCTCGCGAAAACGCGCCACGCCGACCTCATAAGCCGCACCGCTCTCGCGCACTTGTTCCTCGGACTGGCCGACCGTCGAAATTTCCGGCACTGCGTAGATGCCGTATGGAAAGGTCTCCGGCGGCGGCGGCAAGGGCACGCCGAAAGCATGGCAGGCCGCCACCCTGCCCTGCTCCATCGAAGTCGAGGCTAGGCTCGGAAAGCCGATAACGTCGCCGGCGGCGTAGATGTTGGGCACGCTGGTCTGGAAGGATTGCGGATCGACCTTGATACGCCCCCTGGAGTCGGCCTCGATGCCGACGACATCCAGGCCAAGGCTGCCGACATTGCCGGTGCGGCCGGCGGCGTAGAGCACGACCTCGGAACGGATGGTGCGGCCATCGGCCAGTTCCACCTCGGCAGCGTCCGGCTTGGAGCGGATTTCCTTCACCGCGCTGCCAAGCCGGATGGTCATGCCGCGATCGCGCATCTGGTGGATGAAATCATCGACGATCTCGCGGTCGACGAAATCGAGGATGGAGCTGCGCGGCTCGACCAAGGTCACCGGCACATCGAGCGCGGAAAAGATCGTCGCGTATTCGACGCCGATGACGCCGGCGCCGATCACGGTCAGCGTGCGCGGCAAGCGGTCAAGCTCCAGCATCTCGTCGCTGTCGAAGACGCGGGTCTTGTCGAAAGGCACCTCGCGTGGCCGGTGCGGCCTTGTGCCGACCGCGATCAGTGCATTGGCAAAACCGACCTCGCTGTAATCGCCGGTGTCGGTGGTCAGGCTGACCTTGTTGGGGCCGAGAAATTTTACCGCGGCGCGGGCGCTCTTGACCGTGTTGCGCATGAACTGGTGCTGCAGCACCTCGACCTCGTGGTCGAGCGTCTTGTGGAGGCGCTCGACCAGGTCGCCGACCGAGATATCCTGCTTTACCCGGTAGCCGCGCCCGTAAAAGCCACGCTCGCGCCAGCCGGACAGGTTGAGCACCGTTTCACGCAGCGTTTTCGACGGGATGGTGCCGGTATGCACGGAGACACCGCCCAGGCGCCGGCCGCGGTCGACCACCAGAACCGATTTGCCGAGCTTGGCCGACTGCACCGCGGCGCGGCGGCCGGAGGGGCCGCTGCCGATGACCAGCATGTCGTAATCCATATTGCCCCGTTCCCCCGCCCCTGAGCGCTTTGTTGCGCCGCAGCAAGCTAATGCCATCCGCACCGCAAATTCAACCAATTCGGATTGCATCTGACGCCGAATGAGCTTGCGCGCCGCAAAAAGCCCGATCTTGATTCCGCTACAAGTCTTCACCATTTCATTGGTGAGCGGCCCGCACCCTATGCCGGGCCCCTATTACGAGGAAATGACATGAACGCGCGCGTTCTCGACGGCGAAATCATCACCAGCAGGCTCGACGATGTCAGGGCCTATGACGGCGTGCGCACGAAGCGTGTCCTGGCCTTCGTGATCGACTATATCATTGTCGCGCTGCTCACCATTCCGTTTGCCATACTGGTGTTCTTCCTCGGGCTTTTGACGCTCGGCCTTGGCTGGATGCTGTTCGGCATCCTGGTGCCGGCCGTCGCCATCCTCTACATCTGGAACACGCTGGGCAGTGCCGACCAGGCCACCACGGGCATGAAGTTGATGGGCATCCGGCTCGACCGGCTCGACGGCAGGCCGATCGACGGTCTCACCGCGGTCGTCCATTCGGTGCTGTTCTGGGCCGGCAACGTCATCCTGTCGCCGCTGGTGCTGCTGGTGACGCTGTTTTCCGACCGCAAGCGCACCTTGCACGACCTTTTGCTTGGTACCATCGTCAGCCGCACCGACCGCTGAAACGGCCCTCTGAAGAGCAGTCGCAATCGATTAAGCGCAAATGTGAAGGCGTCGAGTCGACCACGCCCTCACAATCCTGTTGAATTTTTCGCCGTCCGCGCCAAAGGTAGAGCGATTCGAAGGAGTGTTTCCAAGGCTCGATGACGCAGCATCCGACCCAGTCGCCGCAGTTCTTCCTGACCGCGCCATCGCCGTGCCCCTATCTCGACGGCCAGTTCGAGCGCAAGGTGTTCACGCATCTGGTCGGCGACAAGGCCGCGGAGATGAACGACCTGTTGACGCAAGGCGGCTTCCGGCGCTCGCAGAACATCGCCTACAGGCCGGCATGCGAGACCTGCCGCGCCTGTGTCTCGGTCCGCATCCTCGCCCAGGAATTCGTCGCCAGCCGCAACATGAAACGCGTGCTTCAGCACAATTCCGACCTCGTCGGCCACATGCACAATGCCGAGCCCTCGACCGAGCAATATTCCCTGTTCCGCAGCTACCTCGATGCGCGCCACCGCCGTGGCGGCATGTCCGACATGACGGTGCTCGATTATGCCATGATGGTCGAGGATACCCATGTCGACACCAAGGTGATCGAGTATCGGCGGCGCGGCCCCGACACGTTCATCACTGGCAAGGGCCAGGGCGAGCTGATCGCGGTGGCGCTCACCGACAAGATGGCCGACGGCCTGTCGATGGTCTATTCCTATTTCAATCCCGATTTCGAGGAGCGATCGCTCGGCACGTTCATGATCCTCGACCACATCGCCCGCGCCAGGGCGATGGGCCTGCCCCATGTCTACCTCGGCTACTGGGTCAACGGCTCGCGCAAGATGAATTATAAGATGCGCTTCATGCCGCAGGAGCATCTCGGCCCGAAAGGCTGGGAGCGCTACACCAACGAAGCGGTTTTACGCTAGTTACTCTTTCCCAAGTCCGGGCCTAAACATTTCAACCGAAATGATGCTGGGTCTTTCCGCTGCTTGGCGGAGAGTGTGCAATTGCGCCGATCCGCCGTCCGCTCCCGAATTCATTGCGAAAGCCACCGCATGTCGTCTCATGATGCTCACACCAAAGGACTTCTGCTCACCGCGCTTGGCGGGCTGACGCTTACCGTGGACATCCCGCTGATCCGGCTCGCCCACGGCGAGGCGTGGACGATCTTGCTGCTGCGCACCGCCTGCACCTTGGCCGCCGCACTGATCGTGTGGACCATCTGGCGCTCGTTCAGCAAAAATGCGCCACAGCTCATTCCGGGCTGGTCGGGCCTGATCGTTTCCGCGATCTACGGGCTCGGCGCGATCGCCTTCATCACCGGCGTCTACAACACCTCGACCGCCAACCTGGTTTTCATCCTGGCCTTCACCACCATGTTCGCCGCGCTGCTGTCGTGGGTGTTCCTGAAAGAACGGCCGCGGCCACTGACCCTTGCGGCATTGGCAACGATGATAGTCGGCGTCGCCATCATCGTCGGCGATTCCGTCGGCACCGGATATCTGTTCGGCGACCTGATGGCATTGTGTTCGGCCTTCCTGATCGCTTGCGCCATCACCATCTCGCGTGCCAGCGGCAAGGACATGGGCTTTACCGCGCTGATCGGCGTCATCCTGCCTTTCGGGCTGGCGGCGTTCATGGTCTCCAAGACCGGCTTTCAGGTGGAGGCGCCATGGTGGATCATCTTCAACGGCGCCGTCATCATGCCGATCTCGTTCTTCTGCCTCGCCAACGGGCCGAAATACATCTCGGGCCCTGAAGTGGCGATGTTCTACCTGCTCGAAACGGTGCTGGCGCCGGTCTGGGTGTGGATGATCTTCGACGAAACACCGACCCGCAACAGCCTGATCGGCGGCGGGATCCTGATCGTCACGTTAATCGCGCATTCGTTCTGGCAACTGAACGAGGGCCGCAGGCGTCGTAGTGACCTTGCGGTGCATCATCCGGTGTAGCGCAACCTTTCGGGATCAGCCGCTGGCCTTCTTCTTGGCCAGGTCGGGTTCCGGCAGGGCCTCGATTTGCGGGCTAGCTTCGATTTCGGCCGGCGAACCAAGCGCGATTTCGTCGGCCAGTTCCACCTCGCGCAGCCATTCGCGCCAGATTGCGACCAACAGGGCCATCAGCACGGGGCCGATGAACAGGCCGAGGAACCCCATGGTCTTGACGCCGCCGATCAGACCGAAGAACGTCGGCAGGAAGGGCAGTTTTATCGGCCCGCCGACCAGCTTCGGACGCAGTGTCTTGTCGACGATGAACAGTTCGACCGCGCCCCATAGAAACAGCGCCAGCCCGGCCATCGGCGATCCGCTGGCGGCGAGATAGATCGAGACCAGCGTGAAGGACAGTGGCGCACCGCCGGGGATCAGCGCCATGACGCCGGTCAGGGCGCCGAGCGTCACCGGCGACGGCACGCCTGCCAGCCAATAGGCAATACCCAGCACCAGCCCCTCGCCGATGGCGATGACGGTCATGCCGGTCACGGTCGACGATATCGTCGCCGGCACGACGCGCGAGATCCGCTCCCATCTGGTCGGCAAGATGCGTTCGCCGAGGCGGTCGACCTGGCCGGCAAAGTGCTCGCCGTCGCGATAGGCGAAGAACAGCGCGATCATCATGAACAGCAGCGTCAGGAGCAGGCCGAAGGCACTGCCGCCAGCCGCCAGCACGCCGCGGTAGATGCTGCCGATGTTAGCGCCGCTGACCAGCTGGATCAGCTCACCAATGCCGCCGGGATGGCCAAAATTGGTCGTCCATTGCTCGTTCAGCCACTCGCCCACGACAGGCATGGTGGCGATCCAGTGCGGCGTCACCGCGCCATGCCGGTTGGTCTCGATCGCCCAGGCGACCCACTCGCGGACCTCGTTGATCGCATAGGTGCCGGCGAAGGCGATCGGAATCACCAGGAAGGCGAGGATGAAGAGGATGGCAAAGGTCGCGGCGATGGTGCGGTTGCCGCCGACCGCGACAAGCAGGCGGCGGTAGAGCGGCCAGCTGGCGAAAGCGATGACGAGCGCCGCCAGCACCGGAAACAGGAAGCCGTGGAAGAAATAGACGCCGGCGGCGACGATCAGCACCAGCAGCCAGCGCGCCGCTGACAGCGGCGGAATGACGGCGGCCCGTAACGGCGTCGACAGGCCGAACAGGCGCTGCTGCCGTTCCGGTTTCTGGATTTTTGCTTCCTTCAAACGCCTGCCTCTCCCAAACACCCTTCCCGCTTATGCACTGACATAGTGCAGCAATCGTGACGATAGTCCAAATGGTTGGGTGGAGCTGTTGATCTCCCCCCTTGAGGGGGAGATGGCCGGCAGGCCAGAGGGGGTCGCCGCGCATGAAGCGCTGACCTCCTCTATTCAAAGGCAGGAGGTCGAGCCCGGGTGTTCCGACCCCCTCTGTCGCCTTCGGCGACATCTCCCCCTCGAGGGGGGAGATTAACTACCCAAACTTCCCCGTCCTCGGGAATCCCTTCGGCACCATGCGGCCGGCCGAGGCGCGGGCGCCGATCCATTCGGCCAGTTCCTCACGCGATCGAGTGAAGGTGCGGTCGGCTGAATCCTGCCAGGTGAGACCGCTCTCCAGCGTGAACGGCTTAAGGTCGAGAAGGCCGCCGTCCTTGTATTTCTGCAGGCGTACGCCCTTGCCGCGGCCCATCTCCGGAATTTCGGAGAGCGCGAACACCAGCATCTTGCGATTGTCGCCGACGATGGCGAGGTGATCGCCCGTAACTGGAATGCAGCGCTTGGCCTCGTCCGGCGCCTTGACGTTCATCACCTGCTTGCCCTTGCGGGTATTGGCGACGACTTCCTCCTCGGGCACGATGAAGCCGTTGGCATCATGCGAGGCCAACAGCAGCTTGCGCTTCGGATCGTGAACGAAGGCGGTGACGATGTCCTGGTCATTGTCCATGTCGACGATGATGCGGATCGGCTCGCCATGGCCGCGCCCACCTGGCAGCCGGTCGGCGCCGATGGTGTAGAACTTGCCGCCGGTCGTGAAGACCAGCACCTTGTCGGTGGTCTGGGCATGGAAGGCGAGCTTGAGGCTGTCGCCCTCCTTGAAGGTCAGCGTCGAGAGATCGGCCAGATGGCCCTTCATTGCCCGCAGCCAGCCCTTTTCCGAAACGACCACGGTGACCGGCTCGCGCTCGATCATGGCATGGGCAATGTCGGTCAGATCATGCTCGGGCGCGTCGGCGAACTGGGTGCGGCGTTTGCCAAGTTCGGTCTCCGGACCGAACTTGTCGCGGATGTTGGTGACTTCCCACTTGATCGTCGCCCACTGCTTCTCGTTCGAAGCAAGCAGCGCCTCGATCTGCTTCTTCTCGGCGCTCAGGCCGTCGAATTCCTTGCGGATCTCGAATTCTTCCAGCTTGCGCAGTGCGCGCAGCCGCATGTTGAGAATGGCTTCGGCCTGGGTGTCGGTGAGCGACCAACGGGCCATCATCACCTGCTTTGGCTCATCCTCCTCGCGGATGATCCTGATCACCTCGTCGATATTGAGGTAGGCGATCAGGTAGCCGGCAAGGATCTCCAGCCGTCTTTCGATCTCGCCAAGCCGATGTTTCGAGCGGCGGACCAAAACCTCGCGGCGGTGCTCGAGCCACTCCTGCAGCACGCCCTTCAGCGACAGCACGTTGGGCACCTTGCCGCGCGACAGGACGTTCATGTTGAGCGGGAAGCGGCTTTCGAGTTCGGTCAGCTTGAACAGCGATTCCATCAGGATGCCGGGGTCGACCGAACGGCTCTTCGGCACCAGCACGACACGGATGTCTTCCGCGCTCTCGTCCCTGATATCCTCGAGCAACGGCAGCTTGCGTGCCATCAACAGCTCGGCGATCTTCTCGATCAGCCGCGCCTTCTGTACGCCATAGGGAATTTCGGTGACGACGATGCTCCAGGTGCCCCTGCCCTGGTCCTCCTGGATCCATTTCGAGCGGACGCGAAAGCCGCCGCGACCGGTTTCATAGGCTTCGAGGATCGAGGCACGGCTGTCGACGATGATGCCGCCAGTCGGGAAATCCGGGCCCTGGACGAAATCCATCAGCTTCGCCACCGGCGCGTCGCGATGCTCGATCAGGTGAAGGGCCGCGTCGCAAAGCTCGGCCGCGTTGTGGGGCGGGATCGATGTCGCCATGCCGACCGCGATGCCGGACGAGCCGTTGGCCAGCAGGTTCGGGAAGGCGCCGGGCAAAACCACCGGCTCCTCATCTTCTTCATTATAGGTCGGCCGAAAGTCGACGGCGTCCTCGGTGATGCCCGACAACAGTTCGGTCGCCACATCGGTCATGCGCGCTTCGGTGTAGCGCATGGCGGCGGCGTTATCGCCGTCGATGTTGCCGAAATTGCCTTGCCCGTCGACCAGGGGATAGCGCATCGAAAAATCCTGCGCCAGCCGCACCAGCGCGTCATAGATCGACTGGTCGCCATGCGGGTGGAACTTGCCCATCACCTCGCCGACGATGCGGGCGCATTTGGCAAAGCCCTGGTCCGGATTGAGGCGCAGCAGGCGCATGGCGTGCATGATGCGGCGATGGACCGGCTTCAGTCCGTCGCGCACGTCGGGCAGCGCCCGGTGCATGATGGTCGACAGCGCATAGGCAAGATAACGCTCTTCCAGCGCCTTCTTCAGATCGACCGGCTCGATATGATCGCCACCGCCATTTTCAGGCGGCAAAAGCCTTTTTCCCATGGGCTGGGACTAGCCGAGCGGGTGATTCGCGGCAAGAGGCAGACGGCTATGCCGGACCTTCTGCAACATGAAACCATACGCCAAGGGATGTCGACCAACATCAGCCTGTTACATGCGGGTTCTAAGGCCAAGCGCGATGATATCCGGCAGCCGGCTCTTCATGACAAATTCACCGGTTTGCGCAAAGACGGTGGGATCGGGTTTGCCTTTCGCCGGGATTTTCGACCAATGTGCCGGGATACGCCTTTTTCCGGTCCAGTTCGTCACGGAATGGTGATGGCGCAAAGAATTGAAAAAGAATTTCAGAACACTCTCAGGGACCTTGCGATGACAATCAAACGCTCAACTCTCCAGAAATTTGCCTTTTCGACCTTTTTGCTCACGCTGCCGCTGAACGCCGCCCTTGCACAGGACGCGGCAGTCGCCGACCGGCTGAAGGCAGCCCTTGCCGCCCAGGGTGTCGACATTTCCTGGACCGGCGTGACCGGTGACAACGCCAGCATGGTGCTGCAGGGCGTTGCCATCAAGCCGGCGGCGGAAAAGGAAGCCCTCGCCATCGGCGACGTCAAACTCGAAGGCGTCACCGAGGCCAATGGCGGCTATGACATCGCCACCGTGTCGACGGCGGCCTTCGAACACAGCAAGGACGGCGTCACCCTCGATCTCAGCCCGTTCGTCATCCACGACATGACCGTTCCGGCCGACGGCGCGACCAGCCCCTTGGGATCGCTGATGATGTACAAGTCCGCCGAACTCTCGAACATGACCGTCAAGGTCGCCGACAAGACCGCCTTCTCGATGGACGGGCTCGCCATCGAGATCACCCCGCCGGCTGACGGCAAGGCGATGGAATTCAGCGCCACCACGGAAAAGTTCAACGCCGACCTGACGCTGGTCGACGATCCCAAATCCAAGGAAGTCATCAACGCGCTCGGCTACCAGAACATCGCGGGCAATCTCGAGATGGCCGGCACCTGGCAGCCCTCGGACGGCAAGATGGAACTGTCGAAATACGACATCTCCGTCGAGAATGCCGGCACGTTCGGCATGACCTTCGATCTCGGCGGCTACACGATGGACTTCATCAAGTCGCTGCAGGAAATGCAGAAGAAGATGGCGGCACAGCCGGAAGGCGCCGACAATTCGGCGCAGGGCATGGCGATGCTCGGCCTGTTGCAGCAGCTTTCGTTCAACAGCGCCTCGATCCGCTTCGACGACGATTCGCTGACCAACAAGGTGCTGGACTATGTCGGCAAGCAGCAAGGCATGTCCGGCAAGGACATCGCCAACCAGGCCAAGGCGATCGTGCCGTTCGGCATGGCGCAGCTCAACAACCCGGAACTGACGGCGCAGGTCACGGCCGCGGTCGGCAAATATCTCGACGATCCGAAGAGCCTCGAGATCTCGGCCGAGCCGCCGGCATCGGTCCCGTTCGCGCTGATCATGGCGGGCGCCATGTCCAACCCGCTCGACCTGCCGAAGACGCTCGGCGTCACCGTCAAGGCCAACGAGGACTGATCGAAGCGACCTCAAGATGCGAAAAGTCCGGCAGCGATGCCGGGCTTTTTAGTGAATCGAAAGAGTCGGTTCGGACAGTTCTTTAAAGCATCGCCCGAAGCGCGATCAGGCGTCCTTCTTGGGCAGAGCCACGCGCAGCGCCAGTTCGCGAAGCTGCTGCGGGCTCGCTTCCGAGGGCGCGCTCATCAACAAATCATAGGCCTGCTGGTTCATCGGGAACATGGTCACTTCGCGCAGATTCTTCGCCCCAACCAGCAGCATGACGACGCGGTCGATACCGGCAGCCATGCCGCCATGCGGCGGCGCGCCATACTGGAAGGCGCGGTAGAGACCGCCAAAGCGCTCCTCGACCGTGGCGCGATCGAGCCCGACCGTTTCGAACGCCTTGACCATGGTTTCGGGCAGATGGTTGCGGATGCCTCCGCTGGCGATCTCGAAACCGTTGCAGACCATGTCGTACTGGAACGCCTTGATGCCGAGCAGATCCTCGCCGTTCAGCGCATCGATGCCGCCTTGCGGCATCGAGAACGGGTTGTGAGCGAAGTCGATCTTCTTCTCTTCCTCGTTCCATTCGAAGAACGGGAAGTCGACGATCCAGCACAGTTCGAAGCGCTCGCGGTCGACAAGGTTCAACTCCTCGCCGGCGCGCGTGCGCGCCGCACCCGCAAAGGAGACGAACTTCTTCGGATCGCCGGCGACGAAGAAGGCTGCGTCGCCTTCGGCAAGGCCGAGTTGCAGGCGGATCGCCTCGGTGCGCTCTTCGCCGATGTTCTTGGCGAGTGGGCCGGCGCCTTCGAGCTTGTCGCCTTCCTTGCGCCAGAAGATGTAGCCGAGCCCCGGCTGACCCTCGCCCTGCGCCCAGGAGTTCATGCGGTCGCAGAAGGCGCGGCTGCCGCCGGTCTTCGCCGGAATGCCCCACACCTCGGCCTTCAGATCGTTGGCCAGGATATTGGCGAACACCTTGAAGCCGGAATCGCGAAAATGGTCGGAGACGGCCTGCATTTCGATCGGGTTGCGCAGGTCCGGCTTGTCGGAACCGTATTTGCGCATGGCCACATCATAGGGGATGCGCTGGAATTTCTCAGTCACCGGCTTGCCGTTGGCGAAGGTCTCGAACACACCGCGCATGACCGGTTCCATGGTCGACAGCACGTCGTCCTGCTCGACGAAGCTCATTTCGAGGTCGAGCTGGTAGAATTCGCCGGGCAGACGGTCGGCGCGCGGATCCTCGTCGCGGAAGCAGGGCGCGATCTGGAAATAGCGGTCGAAGCCCGACACCATGATCAACTGCTTGTACTGCTGCGGCGCCTGCGGCAGCGCGTAGAAGGTGCCGGGATGGATGCGCGACGGCACCAGGAAGTCGCGCGCGCCTTCCGGCGAGGAAGCGGTCAGGATCGGCGTCGAGAATTCTGTGAAACCAACCTCGCCCATGCGCCTGCGCATTTCGGCGATGATTTTTGTCCGCGCGATGATGTTCTTGTGCAGCGTCTCGCGGCGCAGGTCGAGGAAACGGTATTTCAGTCGGATATCCTCGGGGTAGTCAGGCTCGCCGAACACCGGCAGCGGCAATTCCTTGGCCGCCGACAGCACTTCGATCTCGCGGGCGAAAATCTCGATCTCCCCGGTCGGCAGGTTCGCGTTCGTGGTGTCGGGCAAGCGGGCCTTGACCTCGCCGTCGACACGGATGACCCACTCGCCCCGCACGGTCTCGGCAACCTTGAAGGCCGGCGAATCCGGATCGGCGACGATCTGGGTCAGGCCATAATTGTCGCGCAGGTCGATGAAGAGCAGGCCGCCATGATCGCGCACGCGATGCACCCAGCCCGACAGGCGAACGGTCGAGCCAACGTCGCTCTTCCTCAATTGGACACAGGTATGGCTGCGGTAACGGTGCATTGTCATTGGTAAAGTCCGGGGTGCTGGTTGCGGGCCGAAGCATTACAGCCCGGCCGGAAAATTTGCGCGAAAAGCGCATGGGAGGCCTGATTTGTCAAGGCAAGCGGCGTTGGGCAGCAGGGCAATCGGGTGAGTTAACGCGTGACAAGGGGTTTAGGAGCTGAATCTGTCGAGAGCATCTGATTCTTTGAAGGATGCTTT
>NZ_JAMYKW010000029.1:0-72809 GCF_040317555.1 Mesorhizobium sp. M1406
ATCCCCATAGCCATCAACTGTGGCCCGCGGGTTCCTGCATGAGAGGCTTTCGTACGCCTCTCGGCACCCGAAACCCTTCAGCAATAGCGGCCATTCAGGGTGCCTTTGGCGCTTCCTGAAAGCCGACTTCCCAAACGACCACGCTGGCCGACATGTTTGGCAAGGCCGGTGCCGGCGGTTAGCTACTATCTACTATAGAGGCGCTCGAGACAGCGCGAGAAACGGGCGACCCGCAGATGATTTTTCCGTGCTATGATGGTGTTGCGACGCTTAATCGACCTCTGCAATGGCAGAGGCCGAAAGCTATTTTGCCTGGCGCAGGAAGTTATGCGCCCAAGCACGGGCTCAACTCCGAAACGCTGGGTGTGCTGCCTTTTCTGACTGATCCGGGCGAGGAGGTTGTCCATGTCCACGAGTCGTATCGACCGGCCGCTGCAGCCGGGCGACCGGGTACCGAATATTGTGTTCGACGCGATCTCGCGCGACGGCAAGATCGCGCTCGACGATTTTCGAGGCCGCCCATTACTGGTCGGTTTGTTTCGAGGCCTGCACTGTCCATTCTGCCGGCGCCATGTCGCGGCGATGGCGCAGCTCAATCCGGCCCTGAAGGAGAAAGGCATAGAATGTCTTGCAGTGGTCAAGACGCCGGTCGAACGTGCGCGGCTCTACTTCCGTTACCATCCGCTACCCGATCTTCTTAGCGCATCCGACCCGGAGGGCGCTTCACACCGCGCCTTCGGTTTACCCATCCTCGAGCTCACGGAGAATGAAACCGAATGGCCGCACAAGCTCGGAATGGACGCAGTCATGACAATGCGGATCGATCTGCCGGGGGAGTTGCCCGAGCCGATGAACCCGGCTGCGGCGGGCGACTTTTTTGAGAAAAAGGACGGGTACGAAATTACGGAGGCCGACCGGCAGATTATGATCGCCGGTCACATGCCGCTTGTCGGCGAGTTCTTGCTCGATCGGGAAGGCATTGTGCGCTGGACCTTCACGGAAGCTGAAGAGGAAGGCCAGAATGTATGCCGGGCCCCAAATCCCAAAGAATTGATGGCGGCAGCTTTCCAAGTCGCACACTAATCTGGAAAGGGGTTCTGGCGTTCAGAGATCGCCGCGTCCATGAGCGTAATCCTCGCGTTGTCCTTTCCGGTGTCGAAAGTCTTCACTGGCCATGTTCAAGTCTCGATATGACGAATTTCGTTCCGGCAGCAGAGACCAAAAATTCGCTGCTGCGGCAGCCTCGAGACGCCTATCCACTGCGGCCCCGACGGCATAGCCATGACAGTCATTCTGGCAGCCCCGCCATGCGATAGCCTTCCACGATATGCCGCCGCACGTCTTCGGCCGGGAAAGGCTGCGAAGCTGACCAATGCCGGATTGTGAAGTGCGGATTGCTTATCAGGAACATTTCCGCCTCCCAGCGCGCCTCCTCCAAATGGCCAAGTCGCGCAAGGCTTGCCGCAAGCAGGCGTCGTGAAGTCGTGCGATAAGTTTCGGGTCTCCGCAACGTTTGAACCGCGGATTCGTAGTCACCGATGGCATACTGAGCCTGGCCCAACATCCAGTAATACCAACCGGGCGGGTGAGGGTTGAGTCGCAGCGCCTTGCGCACCTGCTCTATGGCTTCGGCAGGCCGGCCGTTTTCCGTCGTCAGTTCAGCCTGCATCGCCCATGCGTCGGCGTGGTTGGGATCCAGCTTGTGGGCGGCGGCGAATTCGGCATCCGATTCCGCCCAGCGACCCTCATGTCCTAATATAACGCCCAATACCCATCGGTTCCCAGCGTCATTCGGGTCGAGTCCGACCGCCTGCTGTGCTTCGGCAAGCGCACTTGCGCGATTGGGATCCATCGGTTCGTCCCAGAACTCCCAGCCCAGCCAGAGGTTGAGTGCCAGCCAACGATGGGCCTCCGCATATTCCGGATCGAGCGCGATTGCCCGGTTCAGCAGGAAAATGGCTTCTTTCGCGGTGACCGCCGTTTGCAGCCCCAAGGCCCGTGCACGCACACATAGATCATAGGCCTCCAGGTTGCTCGGTCTGTTGCGCGCCGGCGCGGCGGTCAGACGGCCCACCAGAGCCTCGACAATCTTGCCGGTCACCTCGTCCTGAACGGCGAAGATATCTTCAAGGCTTCGGTCGAATCTTTCGGCCCAAAGGTGGTCGCCCCCGATCGCATCGATCAATTGAGCGTTGATACGCACCCGTCCAGCTGCCCGCCGTGCACTACCCTCAAGAAGATGGCGCACTCCCAGTTCTCGCGCGATGCGACGCACATCCACGTGCCTGCCCTTGTATGCAAAAGACGAGTTGCTGGCGATGACAAACAACTCGCTGTTCCTCGACAGATCCGTGATCAGGTCTTCGGTGAGGCCGTCGACAAAAGCCTCCTGCTCCGGATCGTTGCTCATGTTCGTAAAGGGAAGGACGGCGATGGAGGGCTTGCCGGGGAGCGGCAGCGGCGCTTTCTCCGCCGGTCCGCCACCGTCAGATGAGGTCGATATCCGAATCCGATAAACGGACACCGGTTCGGCAACGTTCTTGATCGCTTGCGGACCGAGTTCGTCGAAGTCGCATTCAAGCTTTCGCTTGACTTGGTCGTAGACGCTGCCGGAGACGCAGATATCTCCAGCCCCGGCCATTGCCTGAAGCCGCACTGCGATAACAACGCCATCGCCGAACAGATCGCCGTCCTCGACAACGACATCGCCCAGATTGATGCCGATATGCAGGTTGATTTGTCGGTCGAACGCCAAACCCTCGTTCGCGGCCATCATCCGCTTCTGGAGTTCGACGGAGCATGACACAGCGTTCACTGCGCTTCCGAACTCGACTAGGACGCCATCGCCCATCACTTTTACGACACGGCCGTGACGGTCGCGGACCAGTGGTTCCAGGATCTCCTTCCGCCTTCTCTTTAACGCGGTCAACGTTCCTTTCTCGTCCAGGTCCAGAAGTCGGCTGTAGCCCACCACGTCGGCGGCCAATATGGCGGCAAGACGGCGTTGGGCGCGTTCTTCGGCCATTTCGCTTTGCTTTCATTGAAAGCAGAAAAATGGATTGTATGCCGCCCATTTCAAAAGTCTATCAGGCTGACTTCGAAGCTCGATCGGCAACCCGCTACATGGGGTGATCGCGCCACGTGGGTCGATCATTCACTTTCTTCTTTACGCGGTCGCGAGGACGGGTTGCTCTTGGCAGGGGCGACTCCGTAAAGGGATGGGCGCCGCCCTGCAATGCGCGCTATTGCTTCGCCGGCGGCACGATCTTCATCACGAACGAAGTCGGCGCCTCGCCCGGTGCGAACGGTCCAGGGACCTTGTTGCTCACCGGCGGCAGGCTCTTGAGATAGGCCGCGATCGCCCCGGCGTCGGTATCGGTGAGCTCCGCGAATGCCGCCCACGGCATGATCGGAGCGAGCGTGCGTCCATCGGGGCGCTTGCCTGTCCGGATTGCCGTGACGATATCACGCTCACTCCAGCGCCCGAGACCCGTCGCCGCGTCGGGCGTGAGGTTGGGGCCGTAGAAAACCCCGAGCCCCGGGATCTCGAAGCCGACCTCGGAGCCTCCGAGGTGACGCGTCATGTCCGGCTTGCCGAGGAAATGTCCCGGCGTGTGGCAATCGGTGCAGTTCCCGATGGTCACCAGGTATTTCCCCCGTTCGACCAGCTCGCGGTCGGCCGCGCCGGCAGGCGACGATCCGATCGCCGCCACCAGCGCCGTGAATGCTGCGGGCAACACCCGCCTGGCCGTCTGCGACGCCACGCGCGCCGCGGCAGATCCGAAGTCGCGAATGCTCATGCTTTCCTCCGTCCCGTGGCTCTAGGGCTTGCGGCCGATCACGGCGCCGTTCGCGGCGGGTGCGTCGAACCAGACCGTCTCGATTTGCCTGAATCCGACTTCCTCGAGCCACGCCGAATACTCGGCCGGCGTATAGTTTCGCCCTTCCGTCTCGATCAGCATGTTGAGGCTCATTAGCGCGGCCGGCGTCGGCCCGGTCTTTTCGTCATTGACGAGAAGCTCGCTGATGATGACCGCGCCGCCGCTCGGCAAAGCCTCGAAGGATCGGCGCAGCAGGGCACGGTCCTTCGCCTCGTCCCAATCGTGCAGGATCATCGACAGGAGATGCACGTCGTGATCCCCGGGAAGCTGCTCGAAGAAGCTGCCGCCTATGGTCTCGATCCGGTCGGTCAAGCCGGCCTCGGCAATCTTTCCCGCGGCGATCGCGGCCACATGCGGCAGATCAAACACGGTCGCGCGCAGCGCTCCATATTGCTTGCAAAGCTCAATGTCGTACGCGCCCGATCCGCCGCCGATGTCGAGAAGACGGCGGAAACGGCTGAGATCCACGGCCTCCCCAAGCATACTCGCGGTCATCGTGGAGAGCGAATGCATCGCCTCCCAGAAGGTTGCCAGCATCGTCGGATCCTCGCCGTCGAATGCCGAGGACTGCACTGTCGTGTCCCATGTGGTTGGCCGGTTCGTGCGCAGCGCTTCGGTAAGTTTGCCCCAGCCCGCGTAGAGCCGCTTGTCGGCCATCTGCACGAAGCCACCGAAGTAATACGGCTTCCCGCGCACGAGATAGGCTTCGCTTAAAGGCGTATTGCGATAGCGGCCGTCCGCTTTCTCCAGAAGCCCGAGTGCTGCGCAGCCGGTCAACAGCATCTCGGCCGGGCGTGGATGCAGACCGAGCGCTTGCGCTAGCTCGCCAGCAGTCGTGCCTGGGCCGCCCGCGAGGCGGCTGAAGAGGTCCAGCTCGTGTGCTGCAGCCAGGGCCTTGAAAGCCCAGAAGCCCGTCGAAAGTGCCATTAGCGGGACGGCGGAAGGAAGTTCCTGCGTGGCAATCGGCTGGTCGACCGAGCGCAGCCTTGTCCCGTCCGAGATCGAACCGGGCTGGCGGGCAAGCGTTGTCGTGCGCGCAGCAGCGCGCTGGAGATGGTTCAACATGGCGCATTCCTCAGTGTTGACGGTTAATTCGCGGCTTCAAGCCGCGCTGTATTCTTGGCAGTGCGGGTTCCGAACACTGCCGCAGGTCCGGACCGCCCCTACCTCATCGACATCAAGTTCGTGACTAAACCTGGCTTGACTTCAAGCACTGCCGCTGGGGCCTCGGCATGACCGATGTCCCTCAGCCGCTCGGGGGGCAAATCCGCGATTGCCCGACGTCTGGAGACGGCCAACAGCCAAGCTTTGGGAGCCACGTCTGTAGCCTTCAACACAACTCCAAGTAGTCGCACACTCGACGAGTGATCGACGCGAGTTTCCGCTCGAGGCATTTCAGCCTCCCATTTCCAGCCATCCGCGCGAGTTCCTTGGGGGTATGCAGCCCACCGGCCAGTTCGTCGGCGATGTTCAGCTTCGCCACCATGCACAGCAATTGCGTCGTCAAGCAATCGCATGTTCTTGCCTCGCTCTGCGAAGCCCACCGCAGGGCGACACATAGCGCAGGCACCGCGGCGCCGTCAGCCCAAAAGCTCCGGGTTTTGTTCTGATCTTGCTGCGGAATGGGCGGCGGTCTTGCTTCGGCAGAGATTTCGCTTACCTGAACTGTGCCATGTTACGATTGCAGGACTACACCACCTTCAATCATCTGCAGCAGTCGGGTGTTCCTTTGCGGGCCTCGACACGCTTCGGGGAGGGCTTGGCAGCTGCGCTCTGGGAGCGGGAGGGACACGGGCATTACCGCTACAACCCGGCCAATCACCATACGCTCAGTTTTTGGGTCGCCGGTGGTGCGGGCTTTCGCCGGCTGCGCGGACGCAGCTACGACCCAATCCATGGCGAAAGCAGCCTCTGGGTTGTGCCGGCGGGCGCACCGACCGCATGGGAGGCTGCCGGGAAAGGCCGGCTGCTCCACTTCTACATCCCGACGCCGGTGTTTGAGTCGCGAGTGGTGGAGACGCTCGATGCCGACCCCAGCCTGATAAGCCTGCGCGAAGCGGGCCTCCAACGCGATCCGTCGCTCGAAAACATTATCCGCTCCATGGTGCTGCCGCTGTCGTGGGAGGAGCCGGCTGACCGCATCGCCATAACTCAGGCCGGCGAAATGCTGACCACCTATCTCGCGGCCCGCTGCAGCGAACGCCCGCCGAGAGCGCTCTTCATCCGCGGCGGTCTGGCGCCAGTCGTTCTGCGGCGGGTGCAGGAGTATGTCGAAGCCAATCTGGAGCAGGACCTGACGATTGGGGACCTGGCTGTCGTGGCCGGTCTGAGCCCCTATCACTTCGCCCGTGCCTTCAAACGCTCGACTGGCCTTGGCCCCTATCGCTACGTGTTGCGGAAACGCACCGAGCGTGCCAAGCGGCTTCTTGCAGCAGGCAAGACTCCGTTGTCCGACGTGGCACATGCCTGCGGCTTTGGCAGCCAAAGCCACTTTTCCGCCCGCTTCCGAGAGGTAACCGGACTGACCCCACGCCAGTTTGGCCGCTGCGTTCATGGCCGATCCCTGGTCGAGCGCGTCGGGATTGGGAATCTTTGACCTCTGCACTCGCGGCTGTTGGCGAACGTCGAGGAGATCGGCCACGAGGCGCCGATCATGGCTCTCAGTCGAGCTTCAGCGCCGCAACCTCGCCCTCGTTCATCAGCGGCACATAGAGGATCGACTTGCCGTCGGTGCCGATGTCGGCGCTGCCCGGCTTGAAATGCGCCACCGCTTCCGGCGCGGCGCCGGGATGACAGCGGTAGAGCGTGCCGGTCATGTAGGCGGTGGCGTAGATGGTGTCGCCAATAGCGACGACACCATCTAGGTCGGCGAATTTCTGCGCGTCCGGCAAGGGCGAAACCACCTTGCTGGCGATGTCGACCGACAGCAGCCCGCCCGGCTCCGCCGTGCTGAAGTCGGGCTTGATGCCCTTGCCCCAGGAGGCGACGATCAGCCTGATACCATCGGCGAAGACGCCGTTGGGCGAAGCCAGCAGCGCGTCCTTGACGAACAGTTCCGGCCGGTCGCCGTCGATGCGATAGATCGTGTCGGCCAGCATGTCGGTGACATAGACCTTGCCCGACGAGTCCGATGTCATGTCGTTCAGGAAGACCGCATTCGGCACCGCGATGCTGGCGACGAGCTTGCCGCTGGCGAGATCGACAACGCGAACCTTGGTGATGTCGGCGACATAGAGCTTGCCGCCCGATATTGTCATACCCTTGGGTGCATCCATGCCGTCGGTCCAGTGTTGGGTGACCGTCTTGCCGTCCAAGGACAGAACGCTGAGATAACCGTTGCCGTCGGCCTCACCGGGATTGCCGACGATATTGGAGACGATGATGCGGTTGTTGGCGGCATCGAACAGGGCCGATTCCGGCTGTTCGAGACCGGTGGCGCGCCAGAGTTCGCCGGCCTGGGCGGCAGGCACTGCGGCGATGCCAATGACGGCGAGAAAGGCTGAGGTGACGAAGGTTTTCATAGCTGGTCTCCTGCGATGACAACGGAGAGCTATGATTTTCGATACTTTCCCGAAAGCCATATTACCACTAGTATCGAAAATCGATACGAAATTCCCGACAAGAGGTGCGTCCCATGAACGGTCTGATTTTCGAGGCGTTGAAGCGGACGCTGAAGGCGAAGGGCGTCACCTATCGCGAGCTTGCAGAACGCATGGGCGTTTCCGAGCCGACGGTGAAGCGCATCTTCCACGAGCGCAACTGCAAGCTCGACCGGCTGATGGAGATCTGCGCCGCCGCCGGGGTGGAACTCGAAAACGTGCTCGGCTCGATGAACAGGGGGCCGGGTCCGGTCAACCACATCGCGCCGGAGATCGAGTGCAGGCTCGCCGGCCGGCCGGCACTGCTGTTCATCTTCGTCATGCTGTCGGAGAAGTTCACGCCCGAGGGCATCATGCGCTCGCAAGGCCTGAGCGAAGCCTCGATGTTCCTCTATCTGCGCGATCTGGAGGAACTTGGCCTGATCGCGCTCGGACGGGGTCTGTCGGCGAGATTGCTGGTCGAGACGCCGATCCAGTGGAATTTCGAAGGGCCGCTGCGGCCGCTGTTCGAGATGACCAACAAGAATTTCATCGGCTGGGCCATCACCCATATCGAGAACGAAGCGACCTTCGTCAGCTTCTCGAGGCGGATGCGGCCGGAGACGGCGGAAATGGTGCGGCGCGAGGCCCAGGACCTCGCCGACCGCGCCAAATTGCTGGCCCATCACGATCAGCATACCACGCCGGAGGATGGGCTGGTTGGCTACAAATGGACGTTTGCCTTCGGTGCAACGCCATTTCCCGCGATCATGCCGATCGGCCCGCACCCGCGCGATGCCGGCGCGTTCGATCGGCCCGCCGCTCCCGCAAAGGGACGCCGCCCGTTACCGGCCTGACAGCCGCGGTTCAAAAATGAAATCACATTCATGATAGAGTTCGCGCACTGATTTGCCAGACTGAAGAGGGCGGGTTTGCCGAATGCGTGACACGTCCCCGTGAAATCGAAGTGATCCTATGCCGACCGCGCCAACACTTGAACTTCGCCGCTATTCGCGCCTGAAAAATTTGCGGGCGCGCGCAGAACGCCAGGGTGCTGCATTGCAGTTCTGGGCCCGTACGGCATCGCTCGCTGTGATCTCCTGCTTCTTTTCATTGATCAGCCGCTGGGATGCTTCGCTGCTCTTCGTGCTGGCGGGCCTCGTGCTGTTCCAGCTCGTCGGCCTGATCCAGTTTCTCTTTGCGCGCCGTCGCACGGCGCGATGGTGGATCGGTTACCTCGTCGGTACGCTGGACATCACTCTGTTGACCGTTCTGCTGGTAACGCCCAACCCGTTTTCCCTGGAGGTCGCACCGGCCGCGATGCAACTGCGCGAAGGCAGCTTCAAATTCCTGCTGATTTTCGTATGCCTTGGCGCGCTGACCCTTTCGACACGATTGGCGCTCTATCTCGGCGCGCTCGCGGCCTTGACATGGGCGATCGGGGTGGGATGGGTGATTTCTCATCCGGGAACCGTCATTCCGGCGACGAACCTCTATTCGCTGCCGGTGACAGAGCGACTGAACCTCTATCTCAACCCCAATTTCGTCGATACATTTGCGCAGGCGACCAACGTGTTGGTTGTGCTGATTATCGGCGCGATCATCGCGCTGGTCGTCTATCGTTCCCGACATCTGTCGGAAGACTATGTCAAGGCAGAGCGCGCCCGCGCCAATCTCGCCCGGCATTTTTCGCCCAATGTCGTCGACCAGCTCGCCACCGATGACGAGCCCTTCGGCCCGGTCCGCCGGCAGGATATCGCGGTGCTGTTCGCCGACATCGTCGGCTTCACACACTATTCCGAGGATCATCCGGCCGAAGCAGTGTTCGAACTTCTGCGTCAGTTCCACCGTCGCATGGAACAGGTCGTTTTCGACCACAATGGCACCGTCGATAACTATATCGGCGATTGCATCATGGCGACATTCGGGGTTCCGCAAGCCAGCCATGACGACGCGACTCGGGCCATCCAGTGTGCTGAAGCGATGGTCGCCGCTCTCGAAGACTGGAATGTCCAGCGGGTGTCCAGGGGATACCCGCCGCTGGACGTTCGGATCGGTGCACAATATGGCGCAGTGGTCATCGGCGCGGTCGGCAGCGAGCGCAATTTGTCCTTCGCGGTGGTGGGCGACACCGTCAACGTCGCCAGCCGTTTGCAGTCGCTCTGCCGTGAGCTTCAGGCGAATATTTGCTTTGGGTCACGACTGATTGAGGCCGCGAAGGCGGAATCGCCCACGACACTGTTGAATGCGCGCGATCATGGACCGGTGAGCATCCGCGGCCGGGACGAACCGGTCCATGTCTGGGTCGAACACAGAGCCGAAAACCAGGGTGCTATTGCGGTTTCGGCGTGATATAGGCCGCCATGTGAAACGCCTGCACCTCGGCTGGATAGCGGTAGGCCGCGCCATAGGCGGCCATCAGGTGT
This sequence comes from Mesorhizobium sp. M1406, assembly GCF_040317555.1. Lineage (NCBI taxonomy): Bacteria > Pseudomonadati > Pseudomonadota > Alphaproteobacteria > Hyphomicrobiales > Phyllobacteriaceae > Mesorhizobium > Mesorhizobium sp. M1406. Next base: position 9,886 of record NZ_JAMYKW010000029.1, read on the forward strand.
CTGAGGCGATTGCGCCAGCCTTTGCGGCTGCGGCGTCTGTGCTTGCCTTGTCGTCCCAGACCATCTGCCGGTAGTCGAAACCATATTCCAGCGTCGGCTTGACGATGCGGAAATAGGGCGACAGGTCGAAATCGCGCGGCGTGTACAGTGAGTGGTGGCGGATGTGCAGGATTTCCTTGCGCGAATAATTCGACTGCGCCGAAGCGCGCCCGGGCGCACGGGTGATCTCGGGCAGGATCGGATAGCGGATCTGGCCATAGGCCTCGGCGATCAGCGTCGAGCAGATCGCCCGCGTCGGGTCGCCGGAGCCGAAGGCCAGCATGCGGCGGCGCCAGCGCACCGGCACCGGTGGCGTCGGGAAGAAGAACCGCAGCATGTCGAAAATGTTCTTGAGGTCGTATTTAAGGCCGAGCTTGCTGACCATGAAGGCGACGACCTTGTCGCGGTCCTCCGGTGTCAGCCCGCTCGCCCGGCAGATGCGGGTGTTGTAGGTGCGATAGCGCGACAGGGGCACCGCCACGCAGCCTTCGCCGAGCGTGACCTCGATCAGCCGCCGCCTCTCCGTTCCGTCCTCCGGTTCGGCCAGCGCGTCGCCGACATAGAAGGCCGCATGCGACCAGGTCGACTGAGTCAGGTATTTGATCGCCGCCGAGATCTTCTGGTTGCCCTCGATCAGCAGGATGTCGCCGGGCTCAAGCGTGCGGCGCAGCGTCTCGGCATCGGATGGCGTGTAGGGTTCGTAGCCGGAAGATTCTTCCTGCAGCCGGCCGGCGAGCCAGCGGCCAAGTCGATCCAGAAGCGTGTTGCCGGGCTCGGTCATATCCTATGGCGATTAGCATAGGCGGGCAGCCGGGCGCCAGCCGCATGTCGGTCAGCTGACCGTCGCGTCTTCCGGCGGCGAAGCCAGATCGTCGCGCGCCTTGCGCGCCAGTTTGCGCGTCGAGCGTTTGGGACTGTCGCCGAACAGTTCGGCCGCCTCGGCCAGACAGCTCTTCTTCAGCTGCTTCTCCGACCGCTTCAAAAGCTTGCCTAGAAGCTTGGTGTCCTCGTGCGGTCCGAGCGGACGCCCGTCGGCCTCGAGCAGGTCGCGCATGACGAACACATCGTGCAGGTCGCCCAGCCGCTCGCCCAGTTCGTCGACCGCCTTGCGCCGGACCTTGATCGGTGTCGGCCACAGCCTGCCGAGCAGCGACAGATGCATGCCGTGGGTCTTGGCCGCCTTGCGCAGATCGTGGAAATCATTGGCTTCGCCGCGCGATCCGGCCTTGTCCAGCGCCTTTCTGGCGCGACGCAGCGTGGCACGTGCGCCTTCGGCAAGCACGTCCGCGGCCTGTTCCGGCTGGTCGGGCAAGACGAGGCTTTCGATCCGCTTGAGGCCTTCCTCGCAAGCGGCGGTCGCCGCGCCGATCGCCGCTTCGAGTCCGCTGCCTTCGTGCAATTCATGCTGGTGGGCGATCAGCCTGTCGCGCGCAGCGGTCAGCCCATCGTCGGCGCTCTCCTTGGGAAAGCTTGCCGCCAGCCGGTCGATGGTCTCGATCAGCGCCGTCGCTTCGCGCGGGCCGGCAAGCAGCCCCGCCACATTGCGGTAGCACTGGTTCTCTGTCTCGCAGAATGTTTCGTCTCCGGAACGAACAAGGCGCAGCAAGGCACGCGCGCTCTTCAGCCGCTTGCGGCATTTGTGCAGCGCCTGCTCCGGCCTGCTACGCGCGGCGTCAAGATGATGCAGAGCCTTGCCGATTTCCTCGGCAAGGATACGCCTGACCTCGCCGGTCAGCGGCAGACGCGGATCGATGCGAAAGCTCATGCGGCGATCTCCGGTATCCCCCCGAGGGCGAGCGACGCGTTGTAGAATTTCTGCTCGCCGGTCACTTCACGGCCGAGCCAGTCAGGCAGCATTTCGTCCGGCACGTCCTCCGGCGTCTCGAGTTCGGCGACCACAAGTCCCGCAAGCGGCCCGCCAAAGACATCGACTTCATAGAGATAGCCGCGGTGCCTAACATGGTGACGTGTCTTCTCGATGACACGTCCGAGGGCGAAGTCCAGCATCTCCATCGCCTCCGACAGGGGGATCGAATATTCGAACTCGTCGCGCTCGCGCGCCTTGCCGCCGAATTTGAGCGTCAGCCTGGCGGAAGTGCCGTCACTGATGCGCACGCGCACCGTGCGCGCGGGGCCGGCGGCGAGATAGAACTGCAGGATGCGGATATCCGCCTCGGCCAGTTCTAGCCATGCGGTGCCGGAAACCAGGAATTTGCGTTCGATTTCCTTGCCCATGGCCGCGCACTAAAGCGGTTGCCGCCGTTCATGGCAAGACAATGTATACAGTCGGCGCTCACGGGTTGACTTTAATCAATCGATTGATTAAATAGAGATCATGACGAAGTCGCCCGACCCCAAAAGCCCTCGCCGCGAGCCCACCGAGATGACGCGCGCCGCTCTTGTGCAGGCGGCGCTGAAACTGTTCGGCCGAAAGGGTTTTGACGGCACCTCGACGCGCGAGATCGCCGCGGAGGCGCACGCCAATATCGGTTCGATCGCCTATCATTTCGGCGGCAAGGAGGGTCTTCGCACCGCTGCCGCCGACTTTATCGTCGAAACCATCCAGACGGTTGCCGGCCAGGCGCTCGGCAATATGCAGGCAACCGCGCCGGGCAGTCCGGAGGCGGCGCAAATGCAGCTCTTCGCGGCTCTGGAACGAATGGTCGGCTTTGTCGTGGCAAGCCCGCAGGCCGGCGAGATCGTGCAGTTCCTGTTGCGCGAGCTTTCCCATCCGACGGCAGCGCTTGACCGCATCTATGACGGCGTCTTCGAGCCGACGCACCGCCGGCTGTGCCAGCTCTGGGAACAGGCGACGGGCGAGCCGGCCGAAAGCGAGGCTGCGAGGCTTACCGTGTTCACGCTGATCGGCCAGGTCATCTATTTCCGCATCGGTCGCGAGGCGGTGATGCGCCGCATGGGCTGGCACGACATCGGCGCCGCCGAGGCCGCCAAGGTGGTGGCGGCCACATCGGGCAATCTCAAGGCCATACTGGCTGCCCGGAAGAGGCAAGGATGAAGAGGCAAAGACCATGAGCGTTTTGTGTTCGCTGCCGCTCGCCGCGCAGCTTTTCAGCGCCTGTGCCCCGGCTGCCCCGCTGGCCGTCGGCTATGTCGAGGGCGACTATGTGCTGCTGGCGCCGATCGAGGTGGCGCAGGTCGAGACCGTCACCGTGAAACGCGGCGATCGTGTGGTGCCCGGCACGACCGTGGTGACGCTGGAAAGTGCCGATGCCAGGATCGCGGTGGCGCAGGCCGAGGCCGGCCTCGCCCAGGCGCAGGCGCAATTGGCCGACCTGCAGATCGGCAAGCGGCCGGAAGAGATCGCGGTGCTCAGGGCGGAGCTCGACATGGCCAGCGCCCAGGCCGCCGACGCCAAGCGCAAATTCGACCGCGCCGCGGACCTGTTCAAACGCGGCGCCGGCACGCAGGCCGATTTCGACACCGCCTCGGCGACGCTGGAGACGGCCAACGCGCAGGTCGGCCAGGCCAATGCCAATCTCGCCGTCGGCGGCCTGCCGGCACGGCCGGAGACGATCAAGGCCGCCGACAACCAGGTCAAGCAGGCGCAGGCGACGCTGGAGCAGGCTGAGTGGCGGCTGTCGAAGCGCGTGCTGGCAGCACCCTCGCCAGGCCGCGTCAACGACGTCATCCGCAATCCGGGCGACACCGCCGGCCCGACCGCGCCGGTCATCTCGATCCTGCCCGACGGAGCGGTAAAGCTCAGCGTCTACATTCCGGAGAGCGCCTTCTCCTCGGTCAAGGTCGGCACCTTGCTCGGCGTCCATTGCGACGGCTGCGGCCCGGATGTGAAGGCACGTGTCAGCTACGTCTCGCCCGATCCCGAATTCACCCCGCCGGTGATCTATTCCTTGGAGAACCGGCAGAAGCTGGTCTACCTCGTCGAGGCGCGGCCGGAGGGCGATGCCGGCCCGCTGCAGCCGGGCCAGATCGTCGATGTCGACCTGGCGGACAGCGCAAAATGAATGTCATCGACGTCCATGGCCTAGTCAAGCGTTTTGGCGACAAGACCGTCGTCGACCATGTGACGATGACGGTCGCCGAAGGCGAGATCGTCGGTTTTCTCGGGCCGAACGGTTCGGGCAAGACCACCACCATCCGCATCATGTGCGGCCTGCTGACACCCGACGAGGGCGAAGGCACGGTGCTCGGCTTCAACATCCGCACCGACAGCCTGCGCATCAAACGCGAAGTCGGCTACATGACGCAGAAATTCTCGTTCTACGAGGATCTGACGATCGGCGAGAATCTCGAATTCGTGGCGCGGCTCTACAGGCTGAGGCCGGTCGAAGAACATGTCGCCAGGACGCTTGAAGACCTCGGTCTGGCGACGCGCCGCGACCAACTGGCCGGCACCTTATCGGGTGGCTGGAAGCAGCGGCTGGCGCTGGCCGCCTGCATCATGCACCAGCCGAAATTGCTGCTGCTCGACGAGCCGACGGCGGGCGTCGATCCGAAGGCACGGCGCGAGTTCTGGGACGAGATCCATCGCCTCGCCAGCGGCGGGCTGACCGTGCTGGTCTCCACCCACTATATGGACGAGGCCGAGCGCTGCCACCGCATCAGCTACATCTCCTACGGCAAGATGCTGGCCACCGGCACCGTCGCAGAGGTGGTCAGGAATGCCGGGCTGACCACTTTCGTCCTGCAGGGCCCGCGCCTCGACCAAGTCGCGGAAGCGCTGCAGGGGCGCCCCGGTGTCGACCAGGTGGCGCCGTTCGGCGCGACGCTGCATGTCGTCGGCTCCGACAAAAAGAAGCTTGAGGCGGCACTCGCCGATGTCGAAAAGCAGCACAAGGGCGTGAAAGTTTCGCCTGGCGAAACCAGCCTCGAGGATGTCTTCATCCAGTTCATGTCCGGCTCGAAGGACAACATGGCATGAACAGCGTCTTTTCCTTCGCCCGGCTTGGCGCCCTGCTGATCAAGGAATTCATCCAGATGCGGCGCGACCGCATCACCTTTACCATGATGCTCGGTGTGCCGCTGATGCAGCTGGTGCTGTTCGGCTACGCCATCAACAATGATCCGAAAAGCCTGCCGGCAGCACTCGTGGCAACAAGCAGTGACCCCTACACGCGGGCCATGGTCTCGGCGTTGCAGACCACGGGCTACTACCGTTTCGACCATGTCTCGCAAAGTGCTGCCGATGCGGAGTTCCTGATGTCGCGTGGCGATGTCGCCTTCGTCGTCACCATCCCCGCCGACTTCGCTCGGCGGGTCGAACGCGGCGACAGTCCGCAGATCCTGATAGAGGCCGACGCCACCGATCCGGCCGTCGCCAGCGGCGCCATCTCGACGCTCGGCACCGTCGCCAGCCAGGCGCTGCTTCGGGCGCGCGGCATGCAGGAGGCGGCCGCCGAGGCGGCGCTTGGCCAGCTCGAAGTGGTGGTGCACCGGCGCTACAATCCCGAAGGCATCTCGCAATACAACATCGTGCCCGGCCTGCTCGGCGTTATCCTGCAGATGACGATGGTGATGATGACCTCGATCGCACTGACGCGCGAGACCGAGCGCGGCACCATGGAGAACCTCTTGGCGATGCCGTCGAGCCCGCTCGAGATCATGCTGGGCAAGGTACTGCCCTATCTGGCGGTCGGCGCCGTTCAGGTGGTGGTGGTGCTGGCGGCGGCGAAGCTTCTGTTTGCCATCCCCTTCACCGGCTCGATATCGCTGCTGCTCACCGCCGTGCTGATCTTCGTGCTGGCGCTGGTGCTGCTCGGCTATACGATCTCCACCATTGCCCGCACGCAGATGCAGGCGCTGCAGCTCACCTTCTTCTTCTTCCTGCCGTCGATCATGCTGTCCGGCTTCATGTTTCCCTATCGCGGCATGCCGGGCTGGGCGCAGGTGTTCGGCGAGATCCTGCCGCTGACGCATTTCCTGCGCATCATCCGCGCGGTGATGCTGAAGGGCGCCCAACTGCCGGCGGTCGCAACGGAGATCGGCTGGCTGTTGGTGTTCGTGGTATTGTTTGCCGGCGTGGCACTGGTGCGGTTCAGGCGAACGCTGGATTAGACGCCGCCGCCATGATCTCGGCATACGTTCCGAAATCGACATTGCCGCCCGACAGCACCACAGCCACGCATTTGCCCGACAGGTCGATCTCGCCCGATGACAGGGCCGCCAGCGCTACGCAGCCGCCGGGCTCGACCACCAGCTTGAGGTAGGCCATGGCATCGCGCATCGCCTGGGCCGTCGCCTTGTCGGAGACGGCGATGGCACCAGTGAGGTTCCTGCGATTGATCTCGAAGGTGATCAGGCCGGGCTCGGCGGTCAGGATCGCGTCGCAGATCGAGGCGTGGCCCGGCTCGTTCGAAACCCTGGTGCCCGCGACCAGCGAACGGCGGGTGTCGTCGAAGTGCTCGGGTTCCACCGCCCAGACCGCGGTGTCGGGCGAGGCGTCCTTGACGGCGACGGAAATGCCGCTCGACAGGCCACCACCGCCGCAGGGTACCACGACCGCGTCGAGGCTGACGCCAAGCGCTCTTGCCTGGCGCATCAATTCGAGGCCGATCGTGCCCTGACCGGCAATGATGGCCGGGTCGTCGAAGGGCGGCACCAGCACCATGCCCTTTTCGAGGTAAGGGCGGATCACGGCCATGCGGTCGTCGCGAAAACGGTCGAATGGCACCACCTCCGCCCCCATCTTGCGGACATTGGCGATCTTCATCGCCGGCGCGTCGGCCGGCATGGCGATGACCGCCTTGACGCCGAACATCGCCGCCGACGCCGCGACGCCTTGCGCATGGTTGCCCGACGAGAAGGCGACGACGCCCCGGCTGCGTTCCTCTTCGCTGAGCGACGACAGCTTGTTGTAGGCGCCGCGGAACTTGAACGAGCCGGTGCGCTGCAGTGTCTCCGGCTTGAACAGTATGCGGGCGCCGAAGCGCTTATTCAGCTCCTGCGATTCGATCAACGGGGTTTCGACGATCAAGCCGGCAAGCCGGGCTGCAGCGCGGTGGATGTCGGCAATGCCGGGAGGGGTTATGGCGGTCATGTAAGGTCCAGTGGAAGAGAAGGTGTCCTCGCATGATGCGCGCAAACAAACGTGGCGCACCAATGAAAAAATGTGACCGTTACAACGTTTTGGCGGGGCGGCAACGCCACCGCTGCACGCCTCCCTCTGGCGGTCGAGCGCTCAGCCGGGGGCCCGCTGCCTACGGCAGCCCCCGGTTCGAGCCCTTTGAAAGGTCCACCGGATCTTTCAATTCGCCTGCGGCGAACCGGGCTCTCACCCCAACAGCGTCCGCTGCCTCTTGCTCCCGCCCAGCTTGCGCCAGTTGTTGAACCGATGCGTGGCGGCGGCAAAGGAGATTTTCATTTGCTGGGCGACCGAATAGCGCGACTTGCCTTCGTCGAACATGCGGTAGCAGCACTCGACGCCTTCCTCGGTCAGTTTGCCGTCAGGCGCCTTGTTGTGCGGATTGGCGGGGTCGAATTTCTCGATCTGCTGCTCGACCAGGCCTTTCAGGCGCTGCAGATCGGCCTCGATGCTGGCGATGAGATCGAGAACGGGCTTGGGATCATAGGGATGCGGAGGCTGTTTTGCCGTCATCTGCCGGCTCCTTGTTCTTGGCTTGGCTCACCCATATAGGTAAACATTCACTGATAATGAAGGCCTTGCTACGCGCGCGGGCTTCAACAATTCTTGACCGCACGCAATTGACCGAAGGCATCTCAAACCATAGTTTAGAACTATTCTAAACTAGGGTGAATTCCTCATGCTTTCCCGCGTCTTCGGCTTCGGCCGCCGTCCCTTCGAATCGCTTACCGAACAGGAGATCCTGGCTCTGGCCATTTCGTCCGAGGAGGATGACGGACGCATCTATCGCGCCTACGCCGATGGTCTGACGGAGAACTTCCCGCAATCGGCAAAAGTGTTCGAGGAGATGGCCGAGGAGGAGGACGGCCATCGCGACGCGCTGATCGAGCTTTTCCGCGAGCGGTTCGGCGAGCGCATTCCGCTGATCCGGCGCGAACATGTGAAGGGTTATTACGAGCGCAAGCCCGACTGGCTGATCCGGCCGCTTGGCATCGAGCACGTGCGCAGCCAGGCCGAAGCGATGGAGCGGCAGGCCTATCTGTTCTATGTCGAGGCGGCCAAGCGCACCACGGATGCCTCGACCCGGAAACTGCTCGACGATCTGGCGTTGGCGGAACAGGGTCATGAGACGCTGGCGCAGCGCCTGGAGCAGAAGCACGTGCCGGGTGAAGTGAAGGACGAAGAGGCCGCCGCCGAGCAGCGCCAGTTCATCCTCACCTATGTGCAGCCAGGGCTTGCCGGGCTGATGGACGGGTCTGTGTCGACGCTGGCGCCGATCTTCGCCGCCGCCTTCGCCACGCATGACACCTGGCAGACCTTTCTGGTCGGGCTTGCCGCCTCGATCGGCGCCGGCATTTCGATGGGCTTCACCGAAGTGGCTTCCGACGACGGCAAACTGTCGGGCCGTGGTTCGCCGGTAAAACGCGGCATCACCACCGGCGTCATGACGTCGGCGGGTGGCCTTGGCCATGCATTGCCCTATCTCATCCCGCATTTCTGGACGGCGACAGGTGTCGCGGCAGTCGTGGTGTTCTTCGAACTGTGGGCGATTGCCTTCGTCCAGAACCGCTACATGCAGACGCCCTTCCTGCGTGCCGCCTTCCAGGTGGTGCTGGGCGGCGCCCTGGTGTTCGCGGCGGGTGTGCTGATCGGGAATGCTTAGTGTTCTTCCTTGTCCCACAGGGGGAGAAGGAAGAACCACTCACCCATTCACCGCCCGACTGTCCGCCGGAGCCTCGTCCCTCTCTGTCAGTCCATAGTCGCGCACCACATGCGCGATGCGCAGACGATAGCCGGCAAAGATACCGCCGCGGCCGGCCTTCTGCGCCTGCCGGTGTTCCTCGGTGTTGCGCCAGGCCTTCACCGCTGCCTCATCGCGCCAGAACGACAGGGACAGGATGCGGTTCGGGTCGACCAGGCTCTGGAAGCGCTCGATGGAGAGAAAGCCGTCGATGCCGTCGAGCAGCGGCCGCAAGTCGGCGGCGATGCTCAGATACGCATCGCGCCTGCCTGACGCCGGCTCGACCTCGAAGATGACGGCAATCACGGCAGCACCAGTTTCGCGTGCGGTCCCGAGACGTGTTTCAGGAACATGCGGTCCTCCTTCAGGATGAATCTTTCGCGCTTGGCGAACTCGTAGTTTGCCTTGCCGGCGGGATCGGCGGCAAGGCGCGCCCGGTAGGCTTCGTAGGCCGCCAGGCTGTCGATGTTGTAGGCGGCATAGGCGGTCGTGGCCGAGCCCTCATGCGGCGCGAAATAGCCGATCAAATCGGCGCCGCAACGCGGAATGGCCTGGCCCCAGTTGCGCGCATACTCCTCGAAGGCGGCTTTGCCGAACGGGTCGATCTCGTAGCGGATGAAACAGGTGATGGTCATGGCGGTCTCCTTGGGTTTTCGCATCGATAGTTCGAGCAGCGTCGAAACATTGTGCCGCCTGGTCTGCTAGGCAATCGGGGTGACGGTCACGCTTGCCAGAAGGATTTCGCGCATTCGCGGCGCACGTCTTGCGGCGTCAGGCCAAGGTCGCGCAGCAAATGGTCGTCGATCTCGGCAAGGTCGAGACGTTGCAAATGGCGGTCATACCAGCGGGCCAGCAGCCGCGAACGCAGCCAGGTAACGAACGGGAACGATTGACGGCTGGGGAGCGGTGCCGAGGGGGAAGCGGTTCGCGCGGTCATCGTCGTCTCCTTGATCTGCTTGATCTGCCTGGAGAATAGTGGTTATCTGACAAGAATGCTTCGACGGGGAGCGAACTATGCGTGAAGGACCCGACATAGCCCGCATCGCCAGTCTGGTCGGCGATCCAGCACGGGCGAACATGCTGAATGCGCTGATGGGTGGCACGGCGCTGACGGCGAGCGAACTGGCGCTCGAGGCCGGTGTGTCACTGCCGACCGCCAGCTCGCATCTGGGCAAGCTGATGGAAGGCGGGCTGCTCATGGTGATGAGCCAAGGTCGGCATCGCTATTACGGTCTCGCCGGACCGCAGGTGGCGGGCATGATCGAAGCCATCACCGGCGTCGCGGAAGCCGTTGGCCCAAAGCGCGTGCGACCGGGTCCCCGCGACGGAGCGATGCGGGTGGCGCGCGTCTGCTACGATCACCTCGCCGGCGAGCAGGCGGTGGCGATGCTCGATCGCCTTGTCGCAAAAAACGTCCTGGTCCGCGACGACAAGGAAATCAGGCTCGGGCCGGCGGCCGCATCGCATTTCGCCGCTATCGGCATCGATGTCTACACCAAGCCGCGCCGGCCGGTATGCCGCGCCTGCCTCGACTGGAGCGTCCGGCGCTCGCACCTCGCCGGCACGCTGGGCGCCGCCATCCTCGACAAGATCCTTTTGGAAAAATGGGCGCGCCGCGAAAAGGACAGCCGCGCGGTCATTTTCTCGCCCTCGGGCAAACAGGCTTTCGAGAAGGTGTTTCTAGCCTGAGCGGGCGAAGTCCTAGCCCCGCTTCAGCACCTTGCCCAGCTTGAAGAAATCCGCCCACGGGTCGGCTTGCGCCAGCTGCCTCATCGTCGTCTTGTCGCCGACCGGGAAAGCGTTCGGCGCCAGCCCGGCCTCGATCTCGGCCCAGGTCACCGGCATCGACACGGTGGCGCCCCTCTTGGCGCGTGACGAATAAGGCGCGACCGTCGTCGAGCCCCTGCCGTTGCGCAGATAGTCGACGAAGATCTTTCCCGTGCGCGCCTTCTTCGACAGCGTCGCCGTGTAGCGGTCGGGGGCACCCTGTTCGAGCGCGCGGGCAAAATCATGGGCGAACGGTTTAACCGCCTCCCAATCCGCCGACGGCTTCAGCGGCACCAGCACATGGTAGCCCTTGCCGCCGGATGTCTTGACGAAATTCGGCAGCGACAGCTCATCGAGCTTGCCTCTGATATCGAGTGCCGCCTCGCGCACCGCCTTCACGTCGACGCCTTCATCGGGATCGAGATCGAAGATGATCTGGTCCGGCTGCTCCAGTCTGTCGACGGTGCAGCCCCAGATGTGGATCTCGACCACGCCGTACTGGACCAGCGCCGCAACGCCGTCGAAATCCCGGATGAACAGTATCTCCTCGCCGTCGGTCGGGTCCTTCATGCGGGCGATCTTGTCGCTCATGCCGGCCGAGGCGTGCTTCTGGAAGAAGCGCTGGCCGCCAATGCCGTCCGGCGCTCGCACCAGGCTGAGCGGCCGGTTGACGATGAATTGCTCCATGCGCGGCCATACCTGCGCGTAGTGGTCGAGCAGCCCTTGCTTGGATATTTTTTCGTCCGGCCACAGCAGCTTGTCGGGATGCGAGAGTTTGACCGTGGTGGTCATCGACCCGGCGGGTTTGGCGGCACTGCCGGCCGGCGGCTTGGCCTTGGCTGGGCCTTTGCCCGTCGCCGCCTTCGGCTTTTCCTGCACGACTTCCTCCGCCGGCTTGTCCTCGCGCAATCCCTGGAACGAGGCGTGGCGTATTATACGGTCGGACGTCCAGCTGCGAAACTCCACTTCGCCGACAAGTTCCGGCTTCACCCAGACCAGTCCCTTGCCCTTCGGCACGGCTGCGGCGAAGGGCGATGATTTTGCCGTCAGCGCATCGAGCTTTGCCTTCAAGTCGGTGGCGCCCTTGCCGGAGAAGCCGGTGCCTACACGTCCGGCATAATGCAGTTTGCCACCCTCGTGGAAGCCGACGAGGATCGAGCGCAACCCCCGCCCGGTCTTGTCCGACGGTAGATAACCGCCGATGACGAATTCCTGCCGCGCCGTGCATTTCGACTTCACCCAGGTGGGGCCGCGCCCGCTGCGATACGGCGCATCGGCGCGCTTGGAGACGACGCCTTCCAGCCCCATGCGGCAGACATGCTCCAGCATGATCTTGCCGGGTTCGGCGAAATGGTCGCTGAAACGCACCGCCGGATTCTCGGACTGCTTGCCGAGCAGCTCCTGCAGGGCCTGCTTGCGCTCGACCAGAGGTGCCCGGCGCAAATCCTCGCCATCGAGGCGCATCATGTCGAAGACATAGTAGAGGAAGCGGTCCGTCCGCTTCGCTGAGAGATCGGCCTGCAGCAGCGCGAAGGAAGACACGCCGTTATCGGCCAGCACGACGACCTCGCCATCGATGATGGCGTCGCTGCATTTCAGCCCGGCGAGTTCCGCGACGATCTCCCCGCCGAACTTCTCTGTCCAGTCGAGACCGGTGCGGGTCAGCAGCCGCACCTCCGTGCCGGCGATTTGCGCCTGCATGCGATAACCGTCGAACTTCACCTCGTGCAGCCAGTCCTTGCCCGGCGGTGCTTCCCGCTCCAGCGTGGCGAGCTGCGGCTCGATAAAATCGAGTTTCGTGCTCCCGGCCTTCGCCTTGCCGGCGGCCGGCTTGTTGGAATGCCAGACCTTTGGCTTCTGGCCTTTGGCGGTCTTGCCTTCGCCGACCTCTTCGATCGTCAGGCCCGACTTCACCGATTCCGGCGCTTCCGTCAGAATGTCCTCGCCGGGACGCGCGGCGGCATCGTCCGACTTGATCAGCAGCCAGTTGTCGCGCCTTTCACCCGCGCGCGGCTTCAGCCGCACCAGATGCCAAAGGCCGTGCAGTTTGTGCCCCTTGAGCTCGAAGCTGATATGGCCCTTCTTCATCGCCTTGGCCGGATCGATCTCGGGTGTCCAGGTGCCTTCGTCCCAGACGATCACCGAACCACCGCCATATTCGCCCTTGGGGATTGTGCCTTCGAACGGCGCATAGTCGATCGGATGATCCTCGACATGCACGGCGAGCCGCTTCTCATGCGGGTCGAGGCTCGGGCCGCGCGTCACCGCCCAACTCCACAGCACGCCGTCATGCTCGAGGCGCAAATCGTAGTGCAGCCGCGTCGCGGCGTGCTTGTGGATGACGAAGATGCCGCCGGCCTTGGCTTTGGTGTCGCGAGAAACCTTGCCGGCCGGCTCGGCGGTCTTCCTGAAATCGCGCTTGGAATGATACTGTTCGAGGCTGGCCATCGCTTCGTGTCCTCAGGCCGATTTGCGCTTGGGCGCACCGGCTTTCGGCTTGGCGCGTTTGGCCTTCGCCGAAGCTTTCGTTGAGTCGCCATCCGACGACAGGCTCTTCTTCAGCGCGTCGAACAGATTGACGACATTGGAGGGTTTGGGCGCCGCCTTGGCGTTGGGCGCCTTTCTGCCCGCCTTCTTGGCGCGGACCAGCTCGAGCAGCGCGTTCTCGTATTCGTCCTCGAATTCCGCTGGATCGAACTTCTCCTTCTTCTTGTCGATGATCTGCTCAGCCAGATCGGTCATCTCCGGATCGGTCTTCACCGCCTTGATGTCGCCGAACACCGCGTCGGGCTCGCGCACCGTGGTGTCGTAACGCAGCGTCGTCAGCACCATGCCCGTGTCGAGCGGTTCGATCACCACGGGGCGCTCGCGTTGATAGAGCACGATGCGCGCCAGCCCGGCCATCTTCTTGCCCGCCATGGCGTCGCGGATGACGGCGAACGCCTCTTCCGACACCTTGTCGGCCGGCGCGACATAGTAGGGCGTGTCGAGATAGATCTGCTGGATCGAGGCTTTATCGACGAACCCGTCGAGAGCCAGCGTATGCGATGCTTCGATCCGCACAGCCTCGATCTCGTCCTCCTCGATCTGAAGGAATTCGCCGTCGTCGACCTCATAGCCCTTGATCTCGTCGCCGTCACCGAGCGGCTTGCCGGTTTCGGCATCGACATAGATGCGCTTCACCGTGTTGCCGGTCTTGCGGTTCAGCACCCGAAACGAGACCTTCTCGGCGTGGCTGACGGCATTGGTCAGCTCGACGGCGCAGGTGACCAGCGACAGCTTCAGATAGCCCTTCCAGGCCGGACGCGGCGCCATGACTTTTCCCTTCCACGACCCGATGAGGGTGAGAACGGACAGAGCCCGCTCCAGTTCCGCCATCGCGCGACGAATGGATGTCCAGGTCGGTTTGCGGCGCCGAGGCGCCAAGCACGGAAATTTCACGGGCGCGGCAAAAGTTGAAACAGAACCGCGCGCGGGCGACATTCAAACGAAACATATGTGATGCAAAAGTCACATTGGCCGGAATGCCGACCAACTGCACGGAAAGACCCCGAATCAGCCGCATTCCAGCCACGAAGCAAGGCATTTTTGACCAGATATTAACATCACGTTCACCGACTATTCACGCCTCGACGCTATGATGACCGCAATTCGGAAGGGACATCCGAAAATCGGGACAGGGACCAGGTAAATGAACTTCCTCGCGCACCTCATCGGCTATGCCGCCGCCATCCGCGAATTCGTCGCGCCGACCTATCGGCCCGAGCGCTATTACATGCGCGGCCCCGGCCCGGCCTGCGCCCGTCGCGGCAACTCGCTGGGCGCGCACTGATCATGGCTTTCGAAAATCGCCACGACAGCCGGATTTGCAGGCCCGCCACCTCTACCCGCGCCACCACCTATCGCGCCGAGCGTCCCGCTGTCGTCGACGGGCGACATGCGACATCGCCACGGCTTTTGGTGCCATTGCTGGCTGGCTTAGTATCATAGGACAGCCGAGGCCGGCGTGACCGACCGTCCCACGTCGGATCGTCCCTCCGAAATATCCAGCGACGCACGCCATCCTCATCGTTTTCGATGGCGTCTGCGTTCTGTGCTCCGGTCGTGGGCATGGTGTTCAGTTTCCCATCCGCTCATCGGATTGATCGTGCGCTATCGCGGCTGGCTCGTGCCGTCCGACCCGCATGGTTCCAGCACGATGGAGGCGCCAGTCGCCCTGCCCAGTTCACGGCAGCCCTGAACCGTGCACAGCGTCCAGCCGTCGCCGGTGGCACCCGAGGCAGCGAGCACGACGCGCCGCTGCGGACCGACATCAGGCGTATAAATCCACCAGCCGTCTTTCAGCACCGCGCCTTCCGGAGGTTCCATGCCGGCGCCAGAACCTTCGATCCGCGCCTCGACCACCTGCAGGCCGGAAGGCGTCAGCTTCCAGTCCTCCTGCCAGCGCGTCCGTTCCACCGAATGGGTCCAGGACAGCGTGAAGGCGGCAACCGAGAGCGTCACCGTCTTGCCGGCGGCCAGGATGCACAGGCTCATGCGGAGATCGACGCCTGCCGCGCCCGCCAGCAATGCCAGCCGATCCAGGCAAGCGACAGCGCCCAGCCGGCCTCGTCGGTGAGCGGTACCGCGGCGACCAGCAGCACGCCGGCGGCGAAGGCCAGCAGGCGCTCCCACCATGCCATGCGCCTGACGAGGAAGCCGACGGCGGCGGCACCCCACAGCATTATGCCCATGCACGCCTTGGCGACGATGTAGGCGACCTCGACCGGATAGCCGAACTGGGCGGCGATCGGCCCGGCGTCCTGCAGCATCAGCGCCGGCGTGTAGACCGCCATGAACGGCACGACGAAGCCGGCAATGGCAAGCTTGGTCGCCTGGATGCCGATCTTGAGGCCGCTTTCCTTGGCCATCGGTGCCGCGGCAAACGCGGCCAGCGCCACCGGCGGCGTCAGGTCGGCCATGATGCCGAAATAGAAGACGAACATGTGGCTGACCAGCAGCGGCACGCCAAGCGACAAAAGCGCCGGCCCGGCCAGCGACGAGGTGATGATGTAGTTGGGAATGGTCGGGATGCCCATGCCGAGCACCAGGCAAGTGACCATGGTCAGCACCAGCGACAGGAAAAGATTGTCCTCGCCAATCGAGATGATCCAGCCGATGAAGGTCGAGGCGATGCCGGTCAGCGTCAGCGTGCCGATGACGATGCCGACGATGGCGCAGGCGATGCCGACCGGCAGTGCGTTCTTGGCGCCTTCGGCGAGCGAATCGACGCAGATCCGCAGCGTTTCGCGGCCGCCCCTAGAGGTGAAGCAGGCGACGACCAGCGCGGCGATGACGAGGCCGAGGAGGTTGACGCCGAATTTCATGAACGAAGCCGCCGCAAGCCCGAGGGCCAACCAGAACACGATGCGGAAGGCGAGCGGCCCGATCGCCGCGGCCAGCGGCGTGCCGAGGATGAGCACGATGGTCAGCGCCAGGCCCATCGTGCCGGCGAAGATCGGCGTATAGCCGGCGAACAAAAGATAGATGAGGGCTGCGAGCGGCAGCACCAGCGGCCAGTGTTGTTTCACCGCGTCCCACGGGTTGGGCAGGTCCGCCTTCGCCATGCCGTGCAGGCCGGCCTTGCCGGCTTCCAGATGCACCTGCCAGAAGCAGGCGCCGAAATAGAGCAACGCCGGGATGATCGCCGCCTTGACCACTTCGGCATAGGGCACGTTCAGCGTTTCGGCCATGATGAAGGCGACCGCGCCCATCACCGGTGGCATGATCTGGCCGCCCATCGAGGAGGTCGCCTCGACGGCGCCGGCGAAAGCCGAGCGGAAGCCGAAGCGCTTCATCAGCGGGATGGTGAACTGGCCGCTGGCCACCACGTTGGCGACGCCCGATCCGGAAATGGTGCCCATCAGCGCCGACGACAGCACGCAGACCTGCGCCGGGCCGCCGCGCCATGTGCCGACAAGACCTAGCGCGAAATCGTTGAACAATGCGATCATGCCGGCGCGTTCGAGAAAGGCGGCGAAGACGACGAAGATGAAGATGTAGGCGGCCGAAACATAGATCGGCGTGCCGTAGATGCCTTCGGTGCCATAGGCGAAGGTGTCGACGAGCTGGGCGAAATCATAGCCACGATGGGTCAGTGGCGGCGGCAGATGATTGCCGACGAAGCAGTAGGCGAGGAAGATGAAGGCGATGACCGCCAGCGGTAGCCCCATCAGCCGCCTCGCGGCCTCGAAGACCAGCACCACCAGCACGGCGCCGACGATAAGGTCCGGCGTGGTCAGGAAGCCGGAGCGGCGGATGAGGTCGATATAGAACACCCAATTGTACAGGCCGGTGCCAAAGCCGAGCGCGCCGAGCGTCCAGAACGCGGCCTTCGCCGGCACGCTGGTGGCGCGCAGATTGGCGATCAGGCCGAAGCCGAGCAGCAGCAGGAAGCCGACATGCATGGCCCGCACCACCTGGCTCGGAATGCTGCCATAGGCGGCGACGTAGATCTGGAACACGGAAAAGGCGACGGCGATGAGAAAGGCGGCCTTACCGGCGAGCCCCTCGCCGAAGCCCGGCGGCAGGCCTTCGACCTGCTCTTCGGCGAGCGCAAGCACGGTCGGGGTTTTCGGATGAACGTCAGTCATTGGCGGGCTCCTGGCGGTGCTTTCCCTCCCCTCGAGGGGAGGGTGCAGAGCGAAGCGAGGCGGGTGGGTCATTGCGGCAGTGCGCGGCCTGGACCGACCCCACCCGTCCACCCGCCTCGGCGGCTGTCCACCCTCCCCTCGAGGGTCCCTCGTGGGGAGAGAAAGGCGCTTACTTCAGCAGCCCCTTCTCCTTGTAATACCGCTCAGCCCCCGGATGCAGCGGCACCGGCATGCCGTCGAGCGCCTTGGCCGGGTCGATCGCCTTGGCGGCCGCATGCGCCGCGGCAAGCTGGTCGAGATGCTCGAACAGGAGCTTGGTCATCTGATAGGCGGTTTCGTCGGAGACATCGGCGCGGGTGATGAGGAAATTGCCGACGGCGGCGGTGGCGACATCCTCGCTCTGGCCCTCATAGGTGCCCTTGGGAATGACCACCGAAAGATAGGGCGCACCGATCTTGGCGACGTCCTGCTCTGGCACCGCAACGACATTGATCGGCACGGAGGTGGCGAGGTCGCGGATCGAGGCGACGCCGAGCCCGGCCGATTGCAGCGTGGCGTCGAGCTGGCGGTTCTTGATTAGCTCGACCGATTCGGCGAAGGGCAGATATTCGACGCGGCCGAGATCCTCATATTTCAGCCCGGCGGCGGCGAAGATGGCGCGCGCGTTGAGCTCGGTGCCGGAGGCTGGCGCGCCGACCGACAGGCTCTTGCCCTTGAGATCGGCCAGCGTCTTGATGCCGGATTCCTTGCTGGCGACGATCTGGATGTAGTTGGGATAGATGGCGGCGATGCCGCGCAGTTTGTCGAGCTTGCCTGGATATCCGGCCTCGGTGTTGCCTTCAGCGGCCAGCTTGACGGAATCGCCGAGCGCAAAGGCGATCTCGCCCTTGCCCTGCTGCAGCAGATTGAGATTTTCGACCGAAGCCTTGGTCGCCTGCACCTGGGTGTGCGCGCCTTCGATGCCCTTGCCGTAGATTTCAGACAATGCGACGCCGAGCGGATAATAGACACCGGACGTGCCGCCGGTCAGCACGTTGATGAATTCCTGTGCTCTGGCTGAGGCAGCGCCAAGGCCAAGCGAGAGCGCCACGGCGCCGGCCGCAACGAATTTCGTTCTGAAATGGAACATCGGATCTCCTCCCTGAAATATCGACGACCGCACCGCCTCCCAGGTGCGAACCGGAGCGAGTTTAGACAGCGAGCCGCAAATGCCAACCCGCAATTGTGCTCGTTGGACGAACGGTTGAGGGATTGGGAAACAGATGGCGGCTTGCACAAAAAGCCAACGCAGCCGAAAGTTTTTTGAGCTGCCTGTCGAAATCGCGCGCTGCCGCGCGACATACGTCCGGCTCGCAACGAAGCGGCCTTCGAAACAACGGGAGAAGACCATGCGATACATGATTTTGATCAATAACGACGAAGCCGCATTGGCGAACACGCCGATCGAGAAGGCCCAGCAGATGAGCGCGGCCTATGGCGCCTATACCGAAGCGTTGAAGAAATCCGGTGCGTGGCTGGCTGGCGAAAGGCTGCGCCCGACCCAGGCAACCACCTCGGTGCGGATCGCTGACGGCAAGACCAACGTGATTGACGGCCCCTATGCCGACACCAAGGAGCAGCTTGCCGGCTTCTACATGATCGAGGCGGCCGACATCGATACAGCCATCGAATGGGCGGCACGCTGTCCGGCGGCCAGCACCGGCACGGTCGAGTTGCGGCCGATCTGGGAAATGGCCGACTACATGCCCAAGAAATGACGAGGTGATGGACAGTCGCCCGGAGATCGCCTGGGCGGCGGCGGAAACCGCCGCCCGGCAAAGCTACGGCAAGCTTGTCGCTTGGCTCGCGGCGCGCACGCGCGACGTGGCCGCCGCCGAGGACGCGCTGGCTGATGCCTTTGCCGCGGCGCTCGAACGCTGGCCACGAACCGGCGTGCCTGAAAAGCCGGAGGCCTGGCTGCTGGCGGTGGCAAGGCGGCGCCGCGTCGATGCGGTGCGGCGGCGGCTGACCAGCCACGCCGGCCGCGAGCATCTCAAGCTGATTGCCGAGGAGATGGAGGCGCGCATGACCGACGAAGACCTTCCCGACGAACGGCTGCGGCTGATGTTCGCTTGCGCCCATCCGGCCATCGAGCCCGGCATTCGCTCGCCGCTGATCCTGCAGACCGTGCTCGGATTCGACGCGGCAACGATCGCCTCCGCCTTCCTGGTGTCGCCGGCAACGATGGGCCAGCGTCTGGTGCGCGCTAAGAACCGCATCCGTGAAACCGGCATTCCGTTCCGCGTGCCGGAGCGGACCGAACTCGGCGAAAGGCTGGATGCGGTGCTGGAAGCGATCTACGCCGCCTTCGCAGAAGGCTGGTCCGATCCCGCGGGCACCGAAACGCGGCGCCGCAATCTGGCCAGCGAAGGCATCTGGCTCGGCCGCCTGATGGCTTCGCTGATGCCGGAAGAGCCCGAGGCGCTGGGCCTGCTGTCGCTGATGCTGTTCGCCGAGGCGCGGCGCGCGGCACGGCGCGATGCGGCCGGAGATTATGTGCCGCTGGCCGAGCAGGATCATACGCTGTGGGATGGCGCTTTGGTCGACGAAGCGGAATCCCTGCTCCGCCGCGCCGCCACCATGGGCGTCATCGGCCGCTACCAGCTTGAGGCGGCGGTTCAGTCCGCACATGCGGCACGACGGCTGACCGGCCGCACCGACTGGGTGGCGGTACGCGAGCTCTACGACGCGCTGCTCTCGATCGCGGGATCACCGGTGGTGGCGATCAACCGCGCGGTGGCGATCGCCGAGGCCGAGGGTGCCGTGGCTGGACTGGCGGCCCTCTACGTGCTGGGCGACGACAAGCGGCTAGATGAGTATCAGCCCTATTGGGCAGCCCGCGCCGGTCTCCTGGCCAGGCTCGGCCAGGCACCGCGGGCGTGCGAAGCCTATGACAGGGCGATCGGCCTGGAGCGCGACCCAGCGGTGCGCCGGTTCCTGCAGGGCAAAAGGGCAGCGCTCAAAAGTTGAGCCTCGCTAACGGCCGTCAGTTCAGCCTGGCCACATCTCATGCGATGTGTTGAGCGTCTTCATCAGGGGATGCTCGCGCAGCTTCGACCACAGACGCTCCATATCGGGCCAGGCCGCCCGCGCCCTTTCGGCGTCGGGATGCCAGGCCACCAGCATGGCGAGGTAGATGTCCGCGAGCGACATTCGGTCGCCGACCAGCCAGTCACGGCCTTCGAGAGAGGCATCGAGGACGGCGAAGCCGCGGTCCATCTCGGCGACGGCTGCCTGCTTGACCGCGTTGGTGCCTTCGGCATCGGTCGTGTAACGATGCGCGTAGTAAAGCCGTAGGATCGCCGGATAGAGCACTGATGACATGAAGGCCATCCAGCGGAGGAAGTCGGCGCGGGCAGGCGCGTCGGCCGCCGGCGCCAGGCTGGCATTGGGATGACGCTCGGCAAGCAGGATGCAGATCGCCGCCGATTCGGTCATCGAGCTTCCGCCCGGCAACGTCAGCACCGGCACTTGGTTCAAGGGGCTGATGTCGAGGAAGGCCGGATCGGGCCGGTCCGTCTTCGGCACGTCGATCTGCTCGAACGGCGCGTTCGCCAGCGCCAGCGCCGCCTCGACGACGAAGCCGCCGCTGCCCGGACGAGTGTAGAGCTTGTACATGAAATCCTCCCGGGCCGCGAAAGGCGGACCGGTGGGATATGAACCGGAAGCAGGGTGCTGCTCAAGCCGGTGGCTGGCGCCACGAGGGACTTTTTTCAGCGGGCCAGCCTAGTCGCGAAGAAGCGTAGGACTACGAGCCCAGCCCCTCGAACAGGATGGTCGACAGATAACGCTCGGCGAAGGACGGGATGACCACGACCAGGTTCTTGCCCTTGTTTTCCGGCCGCGAGCCAACGACGATGGCCGCCTGCAAGGCGGCGCCCGACGAGATGCCGACCGGTACGCCTTCGAGTCGGGCGACGAGGCGGGCATTTGCGACCGAATCCTCGTTCGACACCGTGACGATCTCGTCATAGATCGTCGTGTCGAGGATTTTGGGCGCAAAGCCGGCGCCGATGCCCTGGATCTTGTGGGGGCCGGGCTGGCCACCCGACAGAACCGGTGAGGAGTCCGGCTCGACCGCGACGACATGCACCGAGGGCTTGCGCTTCTTCAGCACCTGGCCGACGCCGGTGATGGTGCCGCCGGTACCGATGCCGGCGACGAAGATATCGACCTCGCCATGCGTGTCGTTCCAGATTTCCTCGGCCGTCGTCGTGCGATGGATTTCCGGATTGGCGGGGTTCTCGAACTGCTGCGGGATGATCGCGTTGGGGATCGTCGCGGCCAGTTCATCGGCCTTGGCGATGGCGCCCTTCATGCCTTTCGGGCCCTCGGTCAGCACCAGCTCGGCGCCAAGCAGCGCCAGCATTTTCCGGCGCTCGATCGACATCGTTTCCGGCATCGTCAGGATCAGTTTGTAGCCCTTGGCGGCGGCGGCGAAGGCAAGCGCTATGCCGGTGTTGCCCGACGTCGGTTCGATCAGCGTGGTTTTGCCGGGAGAAATCTTGCCGGCTGCCTCCAGCGCCTCGATCATCGCCACGCCGATGCGGTCCTTGACCGAGGAGATCGGATTGAAGAATTCGAGCTTGCCGATCAGATTGGCGACGATGCCCTTTTCCCGAGCGAACTTGTCGAGCCGCACCAGGGGCGTGTCGCCGATCGTATCGGTGATGGAATCGTAGACACGGCCGCGACCGGGTACACGGGCAGAGGTGACGGGCTTGTTCATTGGTTTCGCTCCCAGAATTTCAGGCAAGTGGAGAATTTCAGGCAAATGGAATTCAAGCCGGCAAGATAGGGCCTTCGGCCGCGCAAGATAGACTGTCGGCTGAAAATATCCGAGTGGGACCTGTGTCGAAAACGTCGCGCCCCCGGAAAAGCATTTCGCGAAAAGGCCTGTTTACGAAATACTTTGGCCGAAAAGCCCCCTATTGCCGGGCGGCAATCGCCGCGGCGGCGCCGACCATGAAGCCGGCGGCGGTGCGGTTCAGCGCCTTGAGCGCGCGCGGCGACTTCAGGAACCAACGCGCCTTGGCCGCCAGCGCCAGATACGGCACCAGCACCACCAGAAGCACGACGACCGTCAGCGCGACGAGAATGCCGTAATCGATCAGTGTGATGGTCTTCAGGTCGACGATGGTCGGCGTGATCGCGAGGTAGAAGATCATCGTCTTCGGATTGCCGAGCGTGACGGTCAGGCCCGCAAGGAAGCTCGACAGCAGCCCGCCCTTGCCCTTCTTCGCCTCGACCGTCTCGAGCGTGATGCCGCTGTTCCAGAAGCGCCAGCCGAGGAAGGCGAGGTAAGCGACACCGAGCCATTTGATGGCGAGAAAAACCATGCCGAAGGTCTGCGCCACGAAGGCGAGACCGAGCACCACGGCGGTCAGATAGGTGAGATCGCCAGCCATCAGGCCAAAGGACATCGCCAGGGATGAGCGGAAGCCGGAGCCGAGCGCACGCGCGACGAGCGCGGTGACGCCGGGACCAGGAATGGCGGCGGTGATGCCGAGGGCGGCACTGTAGGCGAGGAATCCGGTGAGGGTCATGGTTGCGGCCTTGCGCGCGACGCTGTTATCGCAGCCTCCTATCGCACAAAGTCCGCCGGACGTGAATTCCCTGCCCCCGAATTCGATTGCACCACGCCGGCATGCGAATTTGCGCTCAGGAGCGACCGCCGTCATGGGTGACGCGCCAGATGGTGCCGTTGCCGTCCTCGGTCACGATCAGCGCGCCGTCCTTCGCCACCGCCACGCCGACCGGCCGACCCCAGACCTCGCCGTTGGAGACGACGAAGCCGGTGATGAAATCCTCGTATTCGCCGGTCGGCTTGCCGTCCCTGAACAGCAATCTCACCACCTTGTATCCGGTCCTGTTGCCGCGGTTCCATGAACCATGCAGAGCGACAAAGGCGTCGCCTTCGTATTCGGACGGAAAGTTCTTCCCTTCGTAGAAGGCGATGTTGAGCGGCGCCGAATGGGCTTGCATCAGCACGTCGGGAATGGTCGCCTTGCCGGCAAGATCGGGGCGCGCGCCCTTGTGGCGCGGATCCTCGTTGTTGCCGATATAGTACCAGGGCCAGCCATAGAAGGCGCCCTCCTTGACCACGGTCGCATATTCCGGCGGCACATTGTCGCCGAGCGCATCGCGTTCGTTGACGACGCACCACAGCGCGCCGGTCGCCGGCTGCACGGCCATGCCCGAACAGTTGCGCAGGCCAGTGGCGACGATGCGACCGTTCTTGCCGTTGGGATCGAAAGCCAGCACAGCCGCGCGGCCATCCTCGGGACCCCAGGCAGCGCCGAGCGGCTGCGACTTCGCCCAGGCGTCGAGGCCGCCTTCCGGTTCGTTGCCCATATCCTGCGCGGCGTTCGAACCAGACCCGACCGATAGATAAAGCGTCTTGCCGTCCGGCGAGAAAGCGATATCGCGGGTCCAGTGATGACTTGAAGGGATGTCGTCGACGATGGCCTCCGGATCGCCTGATGCCTTCAGGTCGCCATTGCGATAGGCAAAGCGCACCACGCTGTCGCTGTTGGCGACATAGACCCATTGCGGGTCGTTGCCCGGAGGATAGAAGCCAATGCCATAGGGCTGGTTGAGATTGCCGGCAAAGATGCCTTTCTCGGTGGGCTTGGCACTGCCGTCGGCGAGGCGGTAGACGCGGATCTGGTTGGCCTCGCTGTCGGCGACGAACAGGTCGCCGTTCGGCGCGACGCGCACGACGCGCGGATTGTCGATGCCCGACGCGATCAGCTCGGCCGAAAAGCCCGGCGGCAGTTTCGGCTTGGCGCCTGCCGGTCTTTCGGCGAGGCCGGCGCTGTTGGAGGCGGAATTGGTGACATCGGGCTTTGGCAGATCGTTCGGCTTGATCAGGCGGCGCACACCCGGCCTGTCGGCACGCCAGTCGCCGAAGGCGGCGGCACCTTTCAA
Source organism: Mesorhizobium sp. M1406 (assembly GCF_040317555.1). Taxonomy (NCBI): domain Bacteria; kingdom Pseudomonadati; phylum Pseudomonadota; class Alphaproteobacteria; order Hyphomicrobiales; family Phyllobacteriaceae; genus Mesorhizobium; species Mesorhizobium sp. M1406. The sequence goes on from NZ_JAMYKW010000029.1 coordinate 34,094, forward strand.
TACGGGCTCCGCCTGCTGGGCGAATGCAGCGGCGGTGAGAAACACCGCGGCGGAGATGGCCAGCCCGGCCAATCGGATCATTCAATCCTCCAAACCCGGTCACACAATGAACGGCCGCAAAGGGGCAAACGAGCGGTTTCGTCTGTTGTTCCGCGGCACACGATCAGTTGAAGTGAAAGCGGAGGTTTTTTGCCTCAGGTCCCAGCGGCGTAGAAATCGTCATCGAGACGTTTTTCCAGTTCGACGAGATCGGCCGGCAGCGGCAGGCCCATGGCGCGCATTTCCCGCAGTTTTTCACGCAACTGCTCCTGGATCTCGTGCTGGTCTTCCGGCTGGTTGACCATCTCCTCGAGCAGCAGGCTGATCCGGGCTTTGAATTCTTCGAGCGCCATTCTTTTTCTCCTCGGAGGCCTTAGGTTTGGATCTAAGGTGCTGAGATTCAGGTCAGGCCGGCATCCCCGGAATATCAATACACCTAACGCAGCATGCGGGAAATCAGCTGTGCGGTATAGTCGACCATCGGCACGATGCGGGCATAGTTGAGCCGGGTCGGGCCGATGACGCCGAGCGCGCCAACGACTCGGGCGTCCTTGTCTCGATAGGGCGCGACCACCAGCGATGAGCCGGACAGCGAGAACAGTTTGTTTTCCGAGCCGATGAAGATGCGCACGCCCGATCCTTCCTCGGCGAGGTCGAGCAACTGGATCAACCCGTCCTGCGTCTCCATGTCCTCGAACAAGTGCCGCAACAGTTCGATATCGGCCTGGGCGGTGACGTTTTCGAGCAGATTGGCGCGGCCGCGCACGATCAGCCGTGCCGGCAGGCCGCTGTCGGCGCCGGCCCAGACCGCCAGCCCCTTTTCGACCAGGTCCTGCGACAGCGTGTCGAGGGCGGCCCTTGTCTCTTCCTTGATGCGGGCGATCTCGATCCGCGCCTCGGCCAGCGTGCGGCCGCGGATATGGGCGTTGAGGAAGTTCGAGGCTTCGTGCAGCTGCGAGACGGTGATGCCGGCGGGCAGCTCGACGACGCGGTTTTCGACATCGCCATTCTGCGACACCAGCACCGCCAGCGCCTTGGTCGGCTCGAGCTGGATGAATTCGATGTGCTTCAGCGCCACTTCGTTCTTGGCGGCAAGCACCAGGCCGGCGCCGCGCGACATGCCCGACAGCATCTGGCTGGCCTCGGTCAGCATGTGTTCCAGCGTCGCGCCCGAGCCGGATGCCCGCACCTGCGCCTCGATGGCGCGGCGCTCCTCGTCGGAGAGATCGCCAAGCTCCATGAAGGCGTCGACGAAGAAACGCAGGCCGGCCTGCGTCGGCAACCGGCCGGCCGAGATGTGCGGCGCGTAGATCAGGCCGAGATGCTCGAGGTCGCTCATCACGTTACGGATGGTGGCCGGCGACAGCGAGGACGGCAGGATGCGCGACAGGCTGCGTGATCCCACGGGTTCGCCGTCCTTGAGATAGGAATCGACGATGCGCCGGAAGATGTCGCGCGAGCGCATATCCAAAGATTGAAGCGCGGGCGACTGCGAACTCGGATCGACTGGCTTGGTCATTGCGGCCAAAAACCTCCGGCCCAAGGATATAGACTTCGCTACGGCCCGCGCAACCCGGTGTCTGAGCGCGGTCACCCGGTGTCTGTGTCGGATCACCCGGCGTCAGTGTCGGATCGGCCGGCCATTTTCCTTTGCGCCGTGCGTCCCATGCGGTTACAAGCCGGCCAAGATTCCGAAGATGACAAGAAAGCAGTCTGAATGCGCCCTTCCAAACGTCAATTCGACGAAATGCGTGCCATCTCCTTCGAGCGCGGCGTCTCCAAGCATGCCGAAGGCTCGTGCCTGGTGAAGTTCGGCGACACGCATGTCCTGTGCACGGCCAGCCTCGAAGAGAAGGTGCCGGGCTGGATGCGCAATTCCGGCAAGGGCTGGGTGACGGCGGAATATGGCATGCTGCCGCGCTCGACCGGCGAGCGCATGCGCCGCGAGGCTTCCGCCGGCAAGCAGGGCGGCCGCACGCTGGAGATCCAGCGGCTCATCGGCCGCTCCTTGCGTGCCGTGGTCGATCTGCAGGCGCTGGGCGAGCAGCAGATCACCGTCGACTGCGACGTCATCCAGGCCGATGGCGGCACCCGCACCGCCTCGATCACCGGCGGCTGGGTGGCGCTGTATGACTGCCTGCGTTGGATGGAAGCCCGCCAGATGGCCAGCGTCGCCAAGGTGCTGAAGGACCATGTCGCGGCGATCTCCTGTGGCATCCATGACGGCCAGCCGGTCATCGACCTCGACTATATCGAGGACTCGTCGGCCGGCACCGACGCCAATTTCGTCATGACCGGCAAGGGTGGCATCGTCGAGATCCAGGGAACCGCCGAAGGCGAGCCTTTCTCCGAAGGGCAGTTCGCGGAATTGATGGGCCTGGCCAAGAAGGGCATCCAGCGCCTGGTCAGTTTGCAGCAGATGGCAGTGGCTTAGTTCTCAAATGCCGAGCTTGAGCGCCCCCCTCTGGCCTGCCGGCCATCTCCCCCTCAAGGGGGGAGATCGGCTGTGGTTGCGGGTTTCGCCAATCACCAACTTTGCAAGTCATGAGCCGGCGCTGATGCTTCCAATCTCCCCCCTTGCGGGGGAGATGCCCGGCAGGGCAGAGGGGGGTGCCTCGTGACGCCCTCTGCTATCCTGGAATCCGCCCTCTACGTCACCGACCTTGCCGCCGCCGAAACCTTCTACACCGGCGTTCTCGGCCTCTCCGTGCTCGGCAAGGTCGACGGCAGGCACCTGTTCTTCCGCTGCGGATCCGGCGTCCTGCTCATCTTCAACGCCGAGGCAACCAAAATCCCGCCGGCGCCCGACGCTAGGCTGCCGGTGCCGCCGCACGGCACGGTCGGCGAAGGCCATCTCTGCTTTGCGGCGACCGCCGAGGAAATCGTGCGCTGGAAAGCGCGTCTCGAGGCAAAGAAGATCGCCATTGAAAGCGAATTCGAGTGGCCGCAGGGCGGTCGTTCGATCTATATACGCGACCCCTCGGGCAATTCGATCGAATTCGCCGAGCCACGAATCTGGGGCCTTTGATGCATTCTCTCGATGGAAAGAAGATCGTCGTCGCCAGCCACAATGAAGGCAAGCTGCGCGAATTCGCCGATTTGATGGGGCCGTTCGGCTTCGAAGCGAAGTCAGCCAAGGAGTATGGCCTGACGGAGCCTGACGAAACCGGCACCACCTTCGAGGAAAACGCCTACATCAAGGCGCTGGCCGCGGCCAAGGCGACCGGCCTGCCGGCGCTGTCGGACGATTCCGGCCTGTGCGTCGACGCGCTCGACGGCGCGCCCGGCGTCTACACCGCCAACTGGGCCGAGACCCCTGACGGCTCGCGCGATTTCGGCATGGCCATGCAACGCACCGAAGTGGCGCTGCAGGAAGTCGGCGCCGCCTCGGCCGAACGACGCAGGGGCCGCTTTGTCGCCGTCATCTGCCTGGCGTTCCCCGACGGCGAGGCCGAATATTATCGCGGCGAGGCCGAAGGCACGCTGGTCTGGCCGCCGCGCGGCGACCTCGGCTTCGGCTACGATCCGGTGTTCCTTCCCGATGGCTTCGAAAAAACCTTCGGCGAGATGAGCGCCGAGGAAAAACACGGCTGGAAGCCCGGCCAGCCGACGGCGCTGTCGCACCGCGCCCGCGCTTTCCAGAAATTCGCCAAGGCGAGATTGGGCTCGACATGAGCATGCTGCTCGACCGGGCGCCCGGCTTCGGTGTCTATGTCCATTGGCCGTTCTGCGCGGCCAAATGCCCCTATTGCGATTTCAACAGCCATGTCCGCCATCAGCCGGTCGATCAGGATCGTTTTGCCAGCGCCTTCGAGGCCGAGCTTGCGACGATGCGCGAACGAACCGGACCGCGCGAGGTGACTAGTATTTTTCTCGGCGGCGGTACGCCGTCGCTGATGAAGCCGGAAACGGTGGCCAGGGTCCTGGACGCCGTGGCTAGGAACTGGACCGTTCCTGACGGCATCGAGGTGACGCTGGAGGCCAATCCGTCCTCGGTCGAGGCCGAACGTTTTCGCGGCTACCGGGCGGCGGGCGTCAATCGTGTCTCGCTCGGGGTGCAGGCGCTGAACGACAAGGATTTGCGCTTCCTCGGCCGGCTGCACAATGTCGAGGAAGCGCTGCATGCGATCGGTTTGGCCCGAGAGATCTTTCCCAGATTGTCCTTCGACCTGATCTATGCGCGACCCGGCCAGACGCTGGAGGCTTGGGCATCGGAACTCGAACAGGCGATCGGCCACGCCGCCGATCATCTGTCGCTCTACCAGCTGACCATCGAGGAAGGCACGCCGTTTCACGCGCTGCATGCGGCGAAGAAATTCATCATCCCCGACAATGACCACGCCGCCGACCTTTATGCGCTGACGCAGGAGATTACGTCGGCGCACGGCCTGCCGGCCTACGAGATTTCCAACCACGCCAGGCCGGGCGCCGAAAGCCGGCACAATCTGACCTATTGGCGCTACGGCGAATATGTCGGTGTCGGTCCCGGCGCGCATGGCCGCTTCGTCGAGAATGGCCGCCGCACGGTGACGATCGCCGAACGGATGCCGGAAACCTGGGCCAATCTGGTCGAGGCCAAGGGCCATGGCGTCACCGGCGGCGAGATCCTGACGCGTTCGGAAGAGGCCGACGAGTTCCTGCTGATGGGCCTGCGGCTGGCCGAGGGCATCGACCTCTCCCGCTACGAAGCGTTCTCCGGACGCGGCCTGTCGAGCGCGCGGCTATCGATGCTGCAGGGCGAGGGGCTGGTGGCGCCGATCGGCAATGCGCGGCTGCGCGCCACGCCGGCCGGCATGATTGTGCTCGACGCCGTGGTGGCGGACCTGGCGCGATAGATCATCTGCCGTTAACGCAAGTTTCCTTCAACGAGAATCTCCAGTATCGTTCCGCATTGGGGGTGTGGAATGACAAGGGACGAATGGCGACTAAAATCTAGGATATTTGCGCGAACTGCGCGAGTGCTTCTAAACAGCAGTGAACAGGACGCGGCATACTACATGTCAGGAATTGCCGTTGAATGCGCCCTGAAAGCGAAAATTGCTTCCGCATTTCGGGCCAACGATCTGCCTGATAAAAACTTTGTGAACCAGATCTATAACAACGGCCACAAGTTGGGTGAGTTGGTGAAATTGGGGCAATTGGCCGCCGCTTTGGCAGCAGAGGAGCAAGCAAGTGCCGCTTTTCGAGCTTACTGGAACACAGTGAAGGCTTGGGATGTCGATTCGCGATATAAGTTTTGGACTTCAGCAGAAGCGACTAACATGGTCACGGCGGTGACCCGTGGCAAAACAGGTGTGTTGGCATGGATAAGACGACACTGGTAGAATCCGACATTGAAGCCGGGTTGACGGCGGTCAAAGCGCTGGAGGCTGCGGGACTGCCCATAGCAGCGGCTATGTGGCTACGGCTTCACGATTCCTCGAAATGGGAACTCTATATCGCGTCGCCCGACGTAGAAACGCACGGGCCGACGACCGTAAACAGATTTATCGACCGTATCCTGCTAGCAATTAACTCACCTATTTCTCTTGACGAAGTGACGGTGGCTAATACCACGAACCACTTCATAAATAAGGCATCTTTGTTGTCAATTCTTACTGGCGGGAGATCGAATTCTTTTACCGTGGCGAGTAATCTAATGCGATTCGCAAATAGCACATTTGACGGTGTTGAGGTGGATGAAGGAGTAATTTACAAGATTGCTCCGGGCGTTAAGGCCTCAAGGGAGGCACCTAAGCCGGACGGAACGGCATTGAAGAAAGCTAGGGCTCTCGCTGCTTAATGAACCTGACCGTTTCCTCCTGGCAATTCTGGGCTCTGCTGTCGGCTGCGTTCGCAGCGCTCACGGCGATCTTCGCCAAGGTCGGCATCGAAAACATCAATTCCGATTTCGCCACCTTCATCCGCACGGTCATCATCCTGATCGTGCTCGGTGCGATCCTGCTCGCCAGCGGCCAATTCCAGTCGCCGGCGACGATCTCGGGAAAGACTTGGGCTTTCCTCGGCCTGTCCGGCCTGGCGACCGGCGCCTCGTGGCTTTGCTACTTCCGTGCCCTGAAGATCGGCAATGCGGCGCAGGTGGCGCCGATCGATAAGCTAAGCGTCGTGCTTGTGGCGGTGTTTGGCGCGGCCTTTCTCGGCGAGCGACTCTCCGGCGCGAACTGGCTTGGCGTCGCCCTTATCGCGGCGGGCGCGGTGCTGGTCGCCTATCGGGGATAGCGGCTCGCCGTTGCGGGCGTTTTTCGTTTCAAGACGGGTGATGAAAATGTCGAAGCGATTGGGCATCGTCCGGTCAGTGCTCCGTCGTGCTGTCGGGCTTGGTGTCGGAAAGCCTGACGTTCGTGGGCAAGCGGGCCTGCTTGGCTAGGCTGGCGTCGGTCTTGGCGGGCAGGCGCTTGTCCTTGCGTACGGCCACGCGGTCGCGGTCGGCATGATAGGGTTCGAAAGCGTCCTGCGTCTTCAGGCTATCCATCCTGTCCTCCTCGGGAATCAGAGGGTAAATCTGCCGTAGCCGGTTTCGTTCCCTACTGTGGCAAAGGAATGGCGAGTTCCTTTCATCGACGTCAGCTTTTGCAAGCCGGCGCCGGCCGTGCCAAACAGGGCTGAATGGAGAAGGCATCAGTGACCGGCGAGACGGGCAAGCGCAGCTATGTGGTCGGTCAGACCGAGATCGCGGCGCGGCCGCTCGAGCCGGCGCTCTATCTGGTGGCAACGCCGATCGGCAATCTCGCCGACATCACGCTGCGCGCGCTGGAGACGCTGGCCGCCGCCGACATCGTCGCCTGCGAGGACACGCGGGTGTCGCGCGTGCTGCTCGACCGCTACGCCATTCGCCGCCGCACCACGGCCTATCACGAGCACAATGCCGGCGAGGCCGGGCCGAAGCTGATCGCGGCGCTCCAGGCAGGACAGAGCGTGGCGCTGATTTCCGACGCTGGCACGCCGCTGGTGTCCGATCCGGGCTACCGGCTGGTCGGCGAGGCGCTCGACCACGGCATTCGCGTCGTGCCCATCCCCGGCCCGTCGGCGCCGCTCGCGGCGTTGACGGCATCCGGCCTGCCGTCGGACGCCTTCCTGTTCGCCGGTTTTTTGCCGGTCAAATCAGGGCAGCGGCTGACGCGGCTGGGGGCACTGAAGGCAGTGCCGGCGACGCTGATCTTCTTCGAATCACCGCGCCGGCTGGCAGAATCCCTCGGCGCCATGGTCGAAGCGCTCGGCGGCGAGCGCAAGGCCGCGATCGGCCGTGAATTGACCAAGACCTTCGAGGAGATGCGCACCGGCACCCTGCAGGCGCTGGCCGACCACTATGCGGCGGCCGATACGCCCAAGGGCGAGATCGTCGTCTGCGTCGGTCCGGCCGAGGCCAAGGCCGACGAACCGGCCGATATCGACCGGCTGTTGCTGTCGCTCGCCGCCGAGATGCCGGCCTCCAAGGCGGCGGCGGAAGCCGCGAAAATGACAGGCGGCCAGAAACAGGCGCTCTATCGGCGGCTGCTTGAGCTCAGGGATGCCGCTGGAGAAAGCGACGTTGGCTGAGCGGCCGAGCGCCAGCCGCCAAAAAGCCTATCGGCGCGGCCATCGCGGCGAATGGCTGGCGGCGGCGGCGCTGATGCTGAAGGGCTACCGGATCCTCGCGCGCCGCCATCGCACGCGCTTCGGCGAGATCGACCTGATCGCGCGGCGCGGCGATCTCGTGCTGTTCGTCGAGGTCAAGGCCCGCCGCACGCTGATGGAAGCCATGGAGGCGATCGGCCATGAATCGGAGCGCCGCATCGAGGGTGCCGCCGATATCTGGCTGTCGCGCCAGACGGACTACGGCCGACTGTCGATGCGCTTCGACATGGTCGCGGTGCTGCCCTGGCGCTGGCCGGTGCATGTCGAGAATGCGTTTTATGGGCGGAGTTGAGGGTTTATCCTCCCCACAAGGGGGAGGGTAAGCTCACCCCCAGATCATCAAGCCAACCAAACCCACACCACCCACCACCAGCCGCCACCAGCCGAACAGCGAGTATCCGTTGCGAGAGACGTAATCGAGCAGGAAGCGCACGACGATCAGCGCGGTGACGAAGGCGGCGACGAAGCCGACGGCGATGATTGGCAGGTCGGCGCTGCTCAGCACGTTGCGGTTCTTGAACAGGTCGAAGGCGAAGGCGCCGACCATCGTCGGGATGGCGAGGAAGAATGAGAACTCCGCCGCCGCCCGCTTGTCGACGCCCAGCAGCAGCGCGCCGACGATTGTCGAACCCGAGCGTGACGTGCCGGGAACGAGCGACAGGCACTGGAAAAGCCCGATCTGCAGGTAAAGCCGGGTCGGGAATCGCTCGACGTCGCGATAGACCGGCTTGAGGTTCATGCGGTCCACCGCCAGCAGCACGAAGCCGCCGATGATCAGCATGATACAGATCATCCGTGGCGATTCGAACAGCACCGTCTTGATGAAATCATGCGCCAGCGCGCCGATGATCGCCGCCGGCAGGAAAGCGATGAGGATGCCGATGGCGAAATGCCGTGTCAGCCGGTCACGCGGCAGGTCGACCAGCATTTGCCACAGCCGGCGGAAGTAGACGCTGAGAATCGCCAGGATGGCGCCGAGCTGGATCAGGATCTCGAAGGCCTTGCCGGTCGAGTGGAAACCGAGGAAATGGCCGGCGAGCAGGATATGGCCGGTGGATGAGACGGGAATGAACTCAGTCAGCCCCTCCAGCAGGCCGAGCAGCAGGGCTTCGACGATTGGCTGGCTTTCCATGGCTACCTCGGAATTGGCGTGACGGCTGACAGAACGGCTTGCTTGTCATGGCGTGCAAGTCCCCCTATAGGTCGCAACACCCTGACGGCCCGCTAACCGGGCGGCCAAGACTTACCGGTGCGCCCTGCGATTCGCCAGTGCGCTTTATCATCGCGGAACCATGCTGACGCTTTTCCACCATCCCATGTTTGCCACCTGTCGCTTCGTCCGCCTCGCTTTCGGCGAGTATGGCGAGGAGCTGGCCCTGATCGAGGAAAAGCCGTGGACACGGCGCAAGGAATTCCTGGCGCTGAACCCGGCCGGCACACTGCCGATCCTGCTGGCCGAAGGCGACGTGCCGATCGTCGGAGCGACGGTGATCTCGGAATATCTCGATGAAACGCGCGGCGTCTTGAAGCGCGACAAGCGGCTGTTCGCCGAGGATCCGATGCAGCGCGCCGAAATCCGCCGGCTGATCGACTGGTACCTCAACAAGGCCGAAAGCGAAGTCACCCGCCATCTGGTGCGCGAACGGGTGCTGAAGCCGGTGATGCCGGAGACCGCGGGCGGCGGCTCGCCCGATTCGGGCGCGATCCGTGCCGCGCGCGCCAACATCCGCCAGCACATGAAATACACCAACTGGCTGGCCGGCACTCGCCATTGGCTGGCCGGCCCTAGGGTTACCTATGCCGATCTGGCCGCCGCCGCGACGCTGTCGGTGCTCGATTATCTCGGCGAGATCGACTGGCGCGAACACCCAGCCGCGCGCGAATGGTACACGCGGGTGAAGTCACGGCCTTCCTTCCGGCCGCTTTTGACCGACCGCGTGCGCGGCCTGTCGCCGGTGTCGCATTATGCGGACCTCGACTTCTGACGCCGCGAAACTCCGCGCGCTGATCGACGCGGAGGCGCGTCGCGCCGGCTTCGATGCCGTCGCCGTCACCACCCCCGATGCGATCCCGCTGGCGCCGGCGCGGCTGGCCGAATTCGTCGCCGACGGCTTTCACGGCTCGATGGACTGGATCGCCGAGACGCTGCAACGCCGCGGCGAACCGACGGTGCTGTGGCCGCAGGTGCGCTCGATCATCGTGCTGGCGATGAATTACGGCCCCGACCGTGATCCGCGCGGCGTGCTGGCCAAGCGCGACCGCGGCGCGATCTCGGTCTATGCGCACAACCGCGACTATCACGACGTGATGAAGGGCCGGCTGAAGGAAATCGCCAGCAAGATCGTCGCCCGTGCCGGCGGCGACGTGAAGGTGTTCGTCGACACCGCACCCGTGATGGAAAAACCGCTGGCGGAAGCGGCAGGTCTCGGCTGGCAAGGCAAGCACACCAATCTGGTCAGCCGCGAACACGGCTCCTGGCTGTTCCTCGGCACCATCTTCACCACCGCCGAACTGGTGCCCGACCGGGCGGAGATCGATCATTGCGGCTCCTGCCGCGCCTGCCTCGACGTGTGCCCGACCGATGCGTTCCCGGCGCCCTACCGGCTCGATGCGCGGCGCTGCATCTCCTATCTCACCATCGAGAACAAAGGCCCGATCCCGCATGAATTCCGCGAGAAGATCGGCAACCGCATCTATGGCTGCGATGATTGCCTGGCCGTCTGCCCGTGGAACAAGTTCGCCCGGGCGGCCTCGGAGGCCAAGCTTGCCGCGCGCGACGAATTGCGCGAGCCACCGCTCGCCGACCTGTTGCGATTGGATGATGCGGCGTTCCGCGTCTTCTTCTCCGGTTCACCGATAAAACGCATCGGCCGCGATCGTTTCGTCCGCAACGTGCTGATCGCCGCCGGCAATTCCGGCGACACCGCGCTTGCGGTCAGCGTGCGTGCGTTGCTGGACGATGCCTCGCCGCTGGTGCGGGGCGCGGCAATATGGGCGCTGGCGCGGCTGGTGCCATACGCCGAATATTCCGAACGGGCCGCTGCCGGCCTGAAAGCTGAAAACGACGAAGCCGTACGCGACGAATGGCGTCTGGCGCGGCCAACCAGGACGCATGTATGAGCGAGAAACAGGTCTTCATCGTCGGCGCCGGCTATTCCGGCAAGGCTTTTGCCCGCGCCAACAAGGGGGCCGCCAACATATTCGGCACGACGCGGTCGCCGGAAAAGTTCGAGGCGCTGCGCCAGGCCGGCATCGCACCGCTGCTGTTCGATGGTGTGCTGACCGACGAAGTCGCGGATGCGCTGGAAAAAACAACGCATCTGGTGATCTCGGTCGCCCCGGAAGAGGCCGGCGATCCCGTTCTGAATGCCGCGCGAGAGGCAATCGCTCAAATGCCGGCGCTCGAATGGATTGGCTATCTCTCCACGGTCGGGGTTTATGGCAACTACGACGGCGCATGGGTCGATGAAAACGCCGAATGCCGGCCGGTGTCGAAGCGCTCGGTGATGCGGGTCGCGGCCGAGCAGGACTGGCTGCAACTGGGCAAGGACATCGGCCGGCCGGTGGCGATCCTGCGCCTGTCCGGCATTTACGGGCCGGGCCGCAACGCCCTGGTCAATCTGGAAAACGGCACCGCAAGGCGGCTGGTCAAGCCGGACCAAGTGTTCAACCGCATCCATTGCGACGACATTGCCGGTGCGCTTTGGCAGCTGATCGAAGGAAACACAGGCGGCATCTTCAACGTCACCGATGATCTGCCGGCGCCGCCGCAGGATGTCGTGGCCTATGCCGCTTCGCTGATGGGCATCGAGCCGCCGCCCGAAATTCCCTTCGACGACGCCCAACTTTCGCCCATGGCGCGGTCCTTCTATGGCGAGAACAAGCGTGTCGCCAACACGGCGATCAAGGCGGCGGGCTATCGCTTTCGCTTTCCGGACTACCGCGCCGCCTTCGACCACATGTGGGCAAGCGGCGACTGGCGTGACGGCGAGCCGCGCAGCCCGATGAAGCGCTAACGGTCGAAGCCGCGGGCGCGGCGTGCTATGATTCGACCTCGGGATTGCGGTGGGAAACCGGTTTCATGAAAACAGCGATGCGGCCATTTCTAAGCAAAAAACCACTGCTGGCAGCCGCGCTCGGCCTGTTTGCAGTGCTCGGGCTCGCGTCGCAGCCGGCAGCGGCCGAGGAACGGGCAAAAGACCTGTTCGGCGCCAAGAAGCTGCCGGCGGCGGCCGCCGCGCAGTCGATCGGCTTCTATTCCAAGGGCTGCTTCGCCGGCGGCGTCGCCATTCCCATGTACGGTCCTACCTGGGAGCTGATGCGGCCGTCACGCAACCGCCGCTGGGGCCATCCGGCGATGATCGCGGTGATCGAGAAATTGTCGCGCGACGCAGCGGTCGATGGTTGGCCCGGCTTGCTGATCGGCGACATTTCGCAGCCGCGCGGCGGCCCGATGATGACCGGGCATGCCTCGCACCAGATAGGGCTCGACGCCGACATCTGGCTGACGCCGATGCCCAGCCATCCGCTGTCGATGGCGCAGCGCGAATCGATGAGCGCCACCTTGATGGTCGACGAGAAGACCCATCTGGTGAAGGACGCGCTGTGGACGCCCGCGCATACAAGGCTTCTGAAGCGGGCGGCGAGCTACAGCCAAGTCGAGCGCATCCTGGTCAACCCGGGCATCAAGAAAAAGCTCTGCGACACCGTCAAGGGCGACCGCTCATGGCTGCGCAAGATCAGGCCGTTCTGGGGTCACGACTATCATTTCCACATGCGCCTCGGCTGCCAGCCGGGTTCGCCCGGCTGCAAGGCGCAGGAAGCGACGCCGGACGATGATGGCTGCGGCAAGCCGCTGGCCTGGTGGTTTACCGAGGAGCCATGGCGCCCCAACAAGAACCCGGATGCGCCGAAGGCACGCGACCTGATGACGATGGCAAACCTGCCCCAGGAATGCCGCGCCGTGCTCGACGCGCCGGGGCCGGCCTCCGCCGAGGCCGCGACCTACCATGGCGGCGCCGTGCCGGTTGCGGTGGCCGCGTCCGAACCCGAAGCGCCGTCGCTGCCCGCCACCCCGGCCGCGGCCGGATTACCAAGCTCGCTGAACGCCTTCACCGCGACCCCCGAGATCGGCATCCCGCTGCCGCGGCCACGGCCGCCTGGAAACTGACCGTCAGGGCGCGCTCGAGCTCCAACTTGTGCTGGAGACAAATTGTTTGCCGAAGCTGGCAGGCAGGTGAGGGGCAGCGCCAACGCTGGACGGGTAAGCCCTGGCCCGACGCCGAAGCGGCTTTCCCTTTGCAAGGTCATGCGCTAGTCAACGACGAGGCGGTGAGAGGCTGCCAGGAACGAGACGGACAAAAGCATGGCAGGTGACGACGATACTTTGTTGCGGTTTCCGATCCTGATCGGCGACATTGGCGGGACCAATGCGCGCTTTTCGATCGTGCTCGACGCCAATTCCGAGGCCGGCGAGCCGACCATCGTCCAGACCGCCAATTACAACACCATCGACGAGGCGATCCAGGCGGCCGTGCTCGACCGCTCGTCGGTGCGTCCCAATTCGGCGGTGCTGGCTGTGGCCGGCCCGGTCGACGGCGACGAGATCGAGCTCACCAACTGCCCGTGGATCGTCAAGCCGAGAAAAATGTTCGCCAGCCTCGGCCTGAGCGACATCGTCGTGCTCAACGATTTCGAAGCGCAGGCGCTGGCCGTCGTCGCGCTCGGCGAGGAGCACATGGAAAAGATCGGCGGCGGCACGCCGGAGCCCAATGCCGGCCGCGTCGTGCTCGGTCCGGGAACCGGGCTCGGCGTCGCCGGGCTGGTCCATGCGCTGCGCCACTGGATTCCAGTGCCCGGCGAGGGCGGCCATATGGACATCGGCCCGCGCTCGGCCCGCGATTTCGAGGTCTTCCCGCATATCGAGAAGCTCGAGGGTCGCATTTCGGGCGAGCAGATCCTGTGCGGGCGCGGTCTGGTCAACGTCTACCGGGCGGTGGCCAAGGCGGATGGCAAGCCGTCGCCCTTCACCACGCCGGCCGAGGTCACCGCCGCCGCACTGGCGAAAGCCGATGCGGTCGCGGAGGAAGCGCTGGAGACCTTCGTCACCTGCCTCGGGCGCACCGCCGGCGACCTCGCTCTGGTGTTCATGAGCCGTGGCGGCGTGTTCCTCACCGGCGGCATCGCGCAAAAGATCGTGCCGGCGCTGAAAGCCGGCAATTTCCGCGCCGCCTTCGAGGACAAGGCGCCGCACAGCGCGCTGATGCGGACCATGCCGGTCTATGTCATCACCCACCCGCTGGCCGCACTCCTGGGCCTTGCCGCCTACGCCAGGAACCCCTCGCTGTTCGGCGTCCAGACAGAGGGCCGGCGCTGGCGCGACGAAGTTAGTCATCCCAAGGCATAGGCAAGCCGGCTCCTTGGCGTTAAGAGGGGTGCCGAATTGCCCGGCCGCGGGAAGCGGAAACCTACGAAGCGCTCCGATTTGACATTTCAGCCCCCCAACCTGTCGAAACCCCGTGCGGGCGAGATCGTGGCGGTCATCCGCCGCATCCTCCAGGAAAACGGCCGCGAATATCGAGGCGCGTACATCTTCACGATCCTCTGCCTGCTGACCGTGTCGGCGACGACGGCGCTTGCAGCCTGGATCATGAGCCCTGTCGTGAACCAGATATTCTATGAACGGCGCGGCGACCTGATCCCATGGATCTGCGCGGCACTGCTCGGCGCTTTCATCCTGCGCGGCCTTGCCGGCTACGGCCAGGCGGTGACGATGGCCAGGATCGGCAACAATCTGGTGGCGCGCTACCAGCAGCGCATCTTCAACCATCTGATGAAGCTCGGCGTCTCCTTCTTCAACGACACAAGGTCCGGGCGGCTGGCCGCGCAGGTCAACGAGAACGTCAACGGCATTCGCGACCTGTTGTCGATGACGGTGACCTCGACGGCGCGCGACGCCGTCTCGCTGATCGGCCTGGTCGGCGTCATGATCTACCAGGATCCGATACTTTCGCTGAGCTCGCTGCTGATCGGGCCGCCGCTGATCTGGACCGTCACCTACCTGATGCGCCGGGTGCGCCGCATCACGCGCGAATCGGTGCAGATCAACTCGCGGCTGATCGGCGCCATGCAGGAGGCCACACAAGGCATCGCCATCGTCAAGGCCTTCACCATGGAAGACGAGCTGTCGCGCAGGATCAGCAAGCTTGCCGAGGATGCGGAACAGCGCTCGAACAAGATCGCCCGCGTCTCCGAGCGGCTGACGCCGGTTTCCGAGCTGCTGGCCGGCATCGCTTTCGCCAGCGTCATCGCCTATTCCGGTTATCGGGCCACCGTCCTCGGCCAGCCGCCGGGCGCGGTGTTTTCTTTCATCACGGCGCTGACGCTCGCCTATGATCCGGCCCGCCGGCTGGCGCGCATGCAGGTCGGCATGGAACGCGCGCTGGTCAATGCGCGCATGATCTATGAGCTTCTCGACATCGAGCCGCAGCAAAGTGACGCTGCTGGCGCCGCCGAGGCGAAATTCACCTCTGGCGAAGTGCGCTTCGACAAGGTCTCCTTCCGCTATGTCGAGGAGGCGCCGGTCCTGCACGATCTGAGCTTCGTCGCCGCCGCCGGCAAGGTGACGGCCATCGTCGGCGCCTCGGGCGCCGGCAAGACGACATTGGTGGCGCTGCTGCAGCGCTTCTATGACGTCGACGCGGGCAGAATCGAGATCGACGGCCAGGACATCTCGAAGGTCACAAAGCAGTCGCTGCGCGGCTCCATCGCCTATGTCTCGCAGCAGCCCTATCTGTTCGAAGGCACCATCCGCGACAACATCCGCTACGGCCGGCTGAGCGCCACCGATGCCGAGATCGAGCAGGCCGCAAGGCAGGCCGCGGCCGACGATTTCATCCGCCAGCAGCCGCAGGGCTATGACACGCCGGTCGGCGAAAACGGCGTGACGCTGTCGGGCGGCCAGCGCCAGCGCGTGTCGATTGCGCGCGCCATCGTGCGGCAGGCACCGATCCTGTTGCTCGACGAGGCGACATCGGCGCTCGACAACGAGGCCGAAGCCCGCGTCCAGCAGGCGCTCACAAAGGTCATGGAAGGCCGCACCACCATCGTCATCGCGCACCGGCTGTCGACGGTGGTCAACGCCGACCACATCATCGTAATGGAACAGGGCAGGCTGGTCGAAGAGGGCACGCATGCCTCGCTGATGGCCGATCCGCACAGCGTCTATGCGCGTTTCCACCGCATCCAGGGCGTCAAGGGCCTGGGGCTTGTCGACGACAGCGCTCCGATCCAGACTTCGGCCCAAGGCCCAATTCGCAACATCCAGACGCAAAGCATCGCCGGGAGCACGACATGAGCGAGACGCCCGCAACCGACAGGATCGCAAGCGATATGGGCCTGGTGGTGGTCGGCGCCGCCGGCCGCATGGGCCAGACGCTGATCCGTGCCATCCACACCATCCCGGGTGCTCGCGTCATCGGCGCGGTCGAGCGTGCGGGTTCGCCCCATCTGGGCAAGGACGCAGGCGAACTCGCCGGCGTCGGCCGCATCGATGTGGCGATCGGCGATGACCCGCTGCCGGTCTTCGCCAAGGCCGATGGCGTGCTCGATTTCACCACCCCGGCCTCATCAGTCGAGTTCGCCGGCTACGCGGCGCAGGCGCATATCGTCCATGTCATCGGCACAACCGGATGCACGGCCGACGACAACGCCAAGATCGCCGCGGCGGCGCGTCATGCGACGATCGTCAAGTCGGGCAATATGAGCCTTGGCGTCAATCTTCTGGCGGTGCTGGTCGAACAGGCGGCGCGCGCGCTCGATGCAGACGATTTCGACATCGAGGTCCTCGAAATGCACCACAAGCACAAGGTGGACGCGCCGTCGGGCACCGCACTTCTGCTCGGCGAGGCCGCTGCCGCCGGGCGTGGCATCGCGTTGGCCGGCAATGATGTGCGCGTCCGCGATGGGCATACCGGCGTGCGCAAGACGGGCTCGATCGGCTTTGCCACGCTGCGCGGCGGCTCGGTGGTCGGCGATCACAGCGTGCTGCTGGCCGGCACCGGCGAGCGCATCACGCTGGCTCACCATGCCGAGGACCGCGCCATCTTCGCCCGCGGCGCCGTCAAGGCCGCCCTGTGGGCGCGTGGCCGCAAACCGGGACTGTATTCGATGCGGGACGTGCTCGGCCTCAGCTGAGCGGCCAATCCGCCAACTTGCCAATCTGCCAACGTGAAGGGAGAAAATATGTCGAGAACCCTCGTGCTCGTGCGCCACGGCCAGAGCGAATGGAATCTGAAGAACCTGTTCACCGGCTGGCGCGATGTCGACCTGACCGAGCAGGGCCACGCCGAGGCCAAGGCCGCCGGCCAGAAACTCAAGGCGCGCGGCCTGAAGTTCGACATCGCCTTCACCTCGGCGCTGATCCGGGCGCAAAAAACCTGCCAGCACGTTCTCGACGCGGTCGGCCAAAGCGATCTGAAAACCATCCGCGACCAGGCATTGAACGAGCGCGATTATGGCGATCTTTCCGGCCTCAACAAGGACGACGCCCGCAAGAAATGGGGCGAGGAGCAGGTGCATGTCTGGCGCCGTTCCTATGACGTGGCGCCGCCCGCCGGCGAAAGCCTGAAGGACACCGGCGCCCGCGTCTGGCCCTATTACCTGCACGATCTGCAGCCGCATGTGCTGCGCGGCGGCACCGTGCTGGTCGCCGCCCACGGCAACTCGCTGCGCGCCCTGATCATGGCGCTGGACGGCAAGTCGGGGGAGGAGATCGTCAAGCTGGAACTCGGCACCGGCGTGCCGGTCATCTACCAGCTCAACGCCGATTCGACCGTGGCTTCGAAGGAAGTGCTGGAGGGCTGACGGTCCTTGAGCCGGCAAGCAGCAAACGGCTTTGAAAAAAGCGCGTTGACACACATCGCTTGCCCGCTTACATGAGCCCGCACCAGCCCAGATGGCGGAATTGGTAGACGCGCACGGTTCAGGTCCGTGTTCCGCAAGGAGTGGAGGTTCGAGTCCTCTTCTGGGCACCAAATTCCCGTTTCGAACCATTCGACGGTTCAGAAACTCCGAGAAAAGCCCGGTTCGTCCGGGCTTTTTCTTTGCCGCCAACCTCCCCTTCCGGCCAGTCCCCTAACAAACCGCTTCAAACTCCGCGGCCGCTTCGATACGCTCGAAGCCATGTCGCAATCCACCAACCCGATCTTCGGCGCTCGTCGCGATCAAGCCTTCCCCACTCTGGCCGAGGCGGACATCGATCGCATGCGCCGGTTCGGCGAGGCCAGCACCTATGCCGCCGGCGAACCCATCGTTAAAGCCGGCGATGTGGCGCCCGGCCTGATCGTGGTCCTTTCCGGTAAGGTGGACATCACCCAGGATGGTGGGCTCGGCCGGCGCGAGACGATCGTCACGCATGGTGCGGGCAGTTTCGTCGGCGAGCTGGCCCAGCTTTCGGCGCGTCCGTCGCTGGTCAATGCCGAGGCCGCCGAACCGGTGGAGGCGTTCGTCATCCCCTCGCAGAGGCTGCGCGAACTGATGGTGCAGGAGGCCAATCTCGGTGAGCGCATCATGCGGGCGCTGATCCTGCGCCGTGTCGGGCTTTTGGAAAGCGCCACCAGTGGGCCGATCATCATCGGACCTGTCGCCAATGCCGACGTCTTGCGGCTGCAGGGCTTCCTGGCCCGCAGCGGCCAGCCGCACCGCGTGCTGGATTCCGACAGCGATCCTTGCGCCAGAACCCTGGTCGAGCGCTTCGAGGTCGACCCTCACCATCTGCCGATCGTTCTGTGCCCGAACGGCAGGCTGCTGCTCAATCCCGGCGAAAAGGACCTCGCCCGCTGCATCGGCCTGCTGCGGCCGATCGATGCCGACAAATTATACGACGTCGCCATTGTCGGCGCCGGTCCGGCGGGGCTGGCGGCCGCGGTCTATGCGGCGTCAGAAGGGCTGTCGACGATCGTGCTCGATTGCCGTGCCTTCGGTGGACAGGCCGGTGCCTCCTCGCGCATCGAGAACTATCTCGGTTTCCCCACCGGCATTTCTGGCATGGCGCTGATGGCGCGCGCCTACAACCAGGCGCAGAAATTCGGCGTCGAAATGGTGATTCCGGACGAGGTGAAGCTATTGAGTGCCGCCACCGGCAATGCCCGCTACACGCTTGATGTCGGCGACGGCGAAACCGTGCGCACGCGCAGCGTGGTGATAGCCAGCGGCGCGCGCTATCGCCGCCTCGATGTCGCCAATCTGGCTCGGTTCGAGGGAACGTGCGTGCATTATTGGGCGTCGCCCATCGAAGGCCGGCTTTGCGCGGGGCAGGAAGTAGCGCTGGTCGGCGCCGGCAATTCGGCCGGACAGGCGGCGGTCTACCTGGCCAGCCATGCGCGGAAAGTGGCACTGCTGGCGCGCGGCGACAGCCTCGATGCCAGCATGTCACGCTATCTGGTCGAGCGCATCAGGGCGCAGCCGAACATCGAGGTGCTGACCGGGACCGAGGTCGAAGCCCTGGAAGGCGAGGAGGGCAATCTTAGCACGGTGCGCTGGCGCAACCGCGCCAGCGGCGAGGAGACGATGCGCCCGATCCGCCATCTCTTCCTGTTCATCGGCGCCGACCCGAACACGGACTGGCTGGCGAACTGCAACGTGGCGCTGGACGCCAAGGGGTTCGTCCGCACAGGATCGGATTTGGGATCGGCGCAAATGGAGACGAGCCGCAGCGGTGTGTTCGCCATCGGCGACGTTCGCGCCGGCTCGGTCAAACGCGTCGCGGCGGCCGTCGGCGAAGGCGCCCAGGTGGTCGCGGCCTTGCATGCATATCTTGCGCAAGACGGCAGTCACGCCGCCGAGAGCAATTCCAGGAAAAGGGTGTAGCGGCTTTCCCGGGGAAGCGCATGGCGCCTTGTCCCGGGAATTGCGCAAAAGGAATAGTTCGAGCCTGAACGGATCGGGAGAGTGTGATGGCGGATGAATGCAGACACGCGGCGGAGATCAGGGACGTAACGCCGAGCGCGCTCGGCTGCGAGGAATGCCTGAAGAGCGGGTCGGAATGGGTGCACCTGCGGCTCTGCCGCACCTGCGGCCATGTCGGCTGCTGCGACGACTCGCCCAACCGCCACGCCACCAAGCATTTCCACGCGACACGCCATCCGATCATCGAGGGCTACGACCCGCCGGAAGGCTGGGGATGGTGCTACATCGACGAGGTCTTTCTCGACCTCGGCGATCGAACCACGCCACAGAACGGCCCAATCCCGCGCTTTTATTGAGGCAGCGCCAGGGACGTGGCCGGTAGTTCAGCTGTCACGCTGGCTTATGTCGTCGCACGACCTTCCACTCGTGCCAGATCCGCACCATGACGACCGCATCGAAGACGGTCAGGACGAGCAGGCCGGCCGAATGGGTGTATGAGTAGCGGTAGACTTGATAGACCATGAATAAGCCCAATGCCGCGAGCGATGCCGGGTACGACCAGAGCTTGCCTCTCAAGAGCCCGGCAACCAAGGCCAGCTTTATCAGGCCGTGGCTGAGCAGGTAGAAGGCATAAAACTCCTTGCTGGCGATCGAAAAATGGCTTGCCATCTGCGACAGATAGCCAGCTATGAAATCGTTCGGATCCTCGATCAACTCCTCTGCGGTGAAAGCATTGACCCAGGAGGCAATGGCATCGGTGGTGACAATATAAAGCAGGATCCCGCCGATGCATTCGATCAGGGCATGCGCGCCCTTGAGCCATACGCTGACTTCGAAAATCTGATGGATGCGGTGTTCATCGACGGGTTTCAAAAATCCACCTCACGATCAACTACGGAAACTGACGCCAAATGGATGCAGCATTAACGCACTGGATAAACGCCGAGGCCGGGATCAGCCCTTTTCTTGATAAAGCAATGATCGGCGTCTCACAAATCGGCGTTCCCCTCATGGTGGTGGCTGTGGTCCTGCAATGGTGGGCGAAGGTTGACCGTTACCATGTTCGTCACGCGGCCGTGTCGGCCGGTCTGGCGTTCCTGCTCGGTCTTGCGGTCAATCAGTTCATTCTTCTGTTCGTCCATCGGATACGGCCCTATGATGCTGGCGTGACGCATCTGTTGATCGCGCCCAGCGCCGACTGGTCATTTCCTTCCGATCATGCGACAGCCACCGTCGCGATTGTTGCGGCTTTTGCGATGCAAGGTATCCCGCGCCGGACGATTGCGCTTCTCATGATGGCATTCCTGATCTGCTGGTCGAGAATCTACATCGGGACGCATTACCTGACCGACGTTATCGGTGGGGCCATCACTGGCGTCCTGGGTGCCATCGTGGTGCGACTGGCTTTCCGCGAGAACTCCCGGCTCGACAATCTGGTGACCAAAATTCTTTAGCTCGGCGCTGCTCGAAGGCGCGTTCGGGAACGCAATCGAGCTGTTCCGCACCGGACGCGACTTCAAAATCAGCCAGCGAAGTATCGATACCCCAGCCATCCCGCCAGCGCGGCCGAAGCGACCCAGATGCAAGCGATGATCACCGCCGCGATACGGCTCACCGGCCGGTCAGCGGCAAGGGCGGCGGCCTCCCGGTGTTCCGCCATCACCTCGGGCGGTATCATCTTGACGACCGCAAGGATACCCAAGGGGACCAGGATCGCGTCGTCGAGGTAGCCAATCACCGGGATGAAATCGGGGATCAGGTCGATTGGAGACAAGGCGTAACCTGCGACACACACGGCAAGCGCCTTGGCGTACCACGGCGTTCGGGGATCACGCGCGGCAAGGTAGAGCGCATGCACGTCGCGCTTGATCGTTCGCGCCCACTGGTTCAATGACGCAGCCATTGGATGACCTTAGCGCTAAACGACAATGCGCTGATAGCTCGATCAACTGGTCACTGCCGGCTATCGGGCCGTTTTATCGTACGGAGCCCGTGACGGTCCGGTCAATGTCGGGAACGGATTTGCGTTCGTTGCCGGCAAGTGCCGCGATGATCAGCAGGCTGGCAACGACCGGGACAAACAGGATGGCAACGCGGGCTTGCACATAAAAAATCGCGCGCCATTCATTGCGCTTGTCGGGGCTGTCGCTCATCATGCTCACTTTGTCAGACCCCCCGGAGCGGGACATAGCCGCGAACGGTTAAGCAACTCCTTACGACTTTGTTAATGGGCGGAATTGAGGCGAAGTTCTCGGTGACCCGCGCCTTCCTAGTTCGGGGCAGGCATGCGATTCTGCCGGGATGATTCGGGAGATCGAGACCGCGATGCTCTTTCGTACGACAGCACTTGCGGCTTTGGTCTTCACCACCTCGGCGCAGGCCGCCGACATGGCCTTCTTCATCAAGAACCTGCGCAAGGAAGCGGTTGCGGTCGAGCTGTTCAGCCGCGAACGCGAAACGGTCTGGCCGGGCAACGACAAGGTATTCCTGATCGACCCCGGCTCGCAGAAATCCGTGCCGCTGTCGTGCAATCAGGGCGAGCACATCTGCTACGGCGCCTGGGTCGATGGCAACGACAGCATTTCCGCCGGCGTCGGACCGGACAATGACCAGCCCTGCGACACCTGCTGCTTTATCTGCGTGGAGCACTCGACCGAGACGATCGACCTGGTGCCATAGGGGAGACGCACGCCGATATCCCCAAAATCAGTTCGGGAATTGTTGCAATCATCCCTTTAGCGATTCAATGCGGCATGCGATGGTTGCTTCGCGGCCGGATGGGCCGCTACTTCAGGGGGTTACCATGTTTTATACCTATGCGCGCCGCACGCTGGTCGCGCTTTCTCTCGTCATGGTGTTCGCGCCGGCGGCACATGCCGACGATGTCACCTTTGCCATCAAGAACAGCCATCCCAACGCCATGCGCGTCGAGCTCTACAGCCAGGACCGTGACTATGTCTGGCCGGGTGAGGACAAGGATTTCTACCTCGACGACGGCGAGACCAAGCAGCTGCCGATATCCTGCAACGCCGGCGAATCGATCTGCTACGGCGCCTGGGTCGATGGCGACGAGGGGACCTATTGGGGTGTCGGCCCCGGCAACAAGGAAAAATGCGAGGATTGCTGCTATACCTGCAACGGCGGCGAAACCGAGGAGATCAATCTGGTCCCCTGACCGGGTTGCCAGCTTGACGGTCCTCCTGCCGAACCCATAGACCAATTCCAGGAAAAGTGTGGAGCGGCTTTCCGTCCAGAATTGCGTCAAAAGAGAGCCTGCACGAATACCCAGAGCGCGCCGCGCCGGTTGACGCGACGCGCTTCAGGCAGAAGGAGCACGGCAATGGCCGGTATGGTCGAAGGCGACAAGATCGACGTCGGGTTTTCCGGCAGGCGCTGCATCCATTCGCGAAACTGTGTGCTCGGCGATCCGCATGTCTTCGTGCCCAACGCTCCGGGCCAGTGGATTCATCCCGAGGCGGCAAGCGTCGAGAAGATCGTCGCCATCGCCGAAAGCTGCCCCTCGGGCGCCATCACTTACATCAGGAAGGATGGTGGGCCGCAGGAGCAGCCGCCGGTGGTCAACACCGTTCGGTTGCGGGAAAACGGACCGCTGGCCGTGCACGCCGAGATCGTGCTCGACGGCGAAACGTTTTACCGCGCCACGCTGTGCCGCTGCGGCGCGTCCGAAAACAAGCCGTTCTGCGACGGCAGCCACAACAAATCAGGTTTTGCCGCCACCGGCGAACCGCCGCTGAAGGACACGCCGGCGCTCGAGGCGAGGAACGGCCCGCTGACGGTGACGCCGACCACCAACGGCCCGCTCAAGCTCGAAGGCAATGTCGAGATCGTCACCGGCACCGGCCACACGGTCGATCGTACCCGACGCACCTTCCTCTGCCGCTGTGGCCATTCCGCCAACAAGCCGTTTTGCGATGGTACGCACAAGAAGGTGGGGTTTGTCGGGTAGCCAGCGGGTAGTCGTTTTGGCTTACCCGCCAGGGCGGCGATCCTTCACACCCCCCTCTGTCCTGCCGGACAGAGGGGGGTGCTGTCCCGCTGACCTTGCTTGTTCCCGACAACAACCACGCCTGGTGGCCCAGCGCTCGCGGCTTTATTGCCCGCTCCGTATCGGCTAAGGGCAGGGGCACATAAATTCGCCAGCCGGACCGCCGCAAAAGATGATCACCAAGACCAAGCCAAGGCCACTGTTCCTCGGGATCGACACCGGCGGCACCTATACCGATGCCGTGCTGTGGTCCGAGACGGAAGGCAAGCAAGAGGGGCCCAACAAGGGCAAGGTGCTGGCCAAGGCCAAGGCGCTGACCACACGGCATGATCTGGCCGTCGGAATTTCCGGCGCCGTCGACGCGGTGCTGCTGAAGGCCGGCACCGATCCCGCCGCCATCAAGCTGGTTTCGATGTCGACGACGCTAGCCACCAACGCATTGGTCGAGGGCCAGGGCGGCCGCGTCGCGCTGGTGATGATCGGCTTTTCCGAGGGAGACCTCGCCCGCGACGGACTGAAAGCCGCACTCGGCACCGACCCGGTGGTTTTTTGCCCGGGCGGCCACGACGTGCACGGCAATGCCGCCAAGCTCGATCTGTCCGGGCTGGAAATGGCGCTGCCGGAACTCGGCGCCTCTGTGTCCGGCTTTGCCGTCTGCGCCTATTTCGCCACCCGCAATCCGGCGCACGAGATCGCCGCCCGCGAGCTGATCCGCGAAAAGACCGGCCTGCCGGTCACATCAAGCCACGAACTGTCTGCCAAGCTCGGCGGCCCTCGCCGGGCGCTGACCACGCTGCTCAACGCCAGGCTGATCTCGATGATCGACCGGCTGGTGGCGGCGACCGAAGGCTTCCTCGAGCAGCGCAACATCGCGGCACCGCTGATGGTGGTACGTGGCGACGGCGCGCTGGTTTCGGCGGCGTTCGCCCGCCAGCGGCCGATCGAGACCATCCTCTCCGGCCCGGCCGCCAGCCTGGTCGGCGCCCGCCACATGACCGGGCTCGACAATGCCATGGTGTCCGACATCGGCGGCACCACCACCGACGTCGCCGTGCTCGACGGCGGCCGGCCGCGGCTCGATCCGGAAGGCGCCACCGTCGGCGGCTTCCGCACCATGGTCGAGGCCGTCGCCATGCGCACCTTCGGCCTCGGCGGCGATTCCGAAGTGACGCTGGAGGATGGCGCGCTCAACCCGAAAATACTGCTCGGACCGCGCCGCCTGGTGCCGCTGGCGCTGGCCGGCATGGCGCATGGCAATGCCGTCACATTGGAACTCGAACGTCAGCTGCGGGCGCCCAATCCCGGCCGCATGGACGGCCGCTTCGCGGTGCGCACCGGCGTGCCGGACCGGCTCGCCGCGGGACTGACCGGCGCCGAAGCCCGGCTCTACGAGATGATCGGTGCCACGCCGGTCGCCATCGACAGGCTTTTGACCTCGAACGCGCAGAACGCGACGCTGAACCGGCTGGTGTCGCGCGGGCTGGTGCATATCGCCGGCTTCACGCCGTCGGATGCCGCCCATGTGCTGGGCAAGCAGGCGAACTGGGATCCGGTCGCGGCTCGCCTCGGTGCCGAGCTGTTCGCGCGCAAGCGCGACGGCCGTGGCCAGCCGATCGCCGCTTCGCCGGAAGCGATCTCGGAGCGCGTGCTGGTGACGCTGACGCGCTGGTCGGCCGAATATATTCTCGAAACCGCCTTTGCCGAGGACGGCCTCGACGGGGCGTCGACGGTGGCGCACGCGCTGGTCCAGCGCGCCGTCGACGCGCATCCCGGCATCGCTCGCCTGAGCGTCGCACTCGACCGCCCGGTCATCGGCCTCGGCGCCTCGGCGCCGCTGCACTATGCGGGGCTACCGCCCTTGATCGGCAATGAGTGCGTGGTGCCGGAAGATACCGATGTCGCCAATGCGCTCGGCGCCGTCGTCGGTCAGGTCAGGGTGTCGGCCGAGGCGCGGGTCAGCCAGCCCAAGGAAGGGCTGTTTCGTCTCGCCTCGGGTGAAACCGTGCGCGATTTCCTCGACGAGGCGGCGGCGATCGCGGCGGCCGAGGCCGATGTCCGCGCCATCGTCGCGGAGCGCGCGAAGGAAGCCGGCACCGACAGCGCCGAAATCGACGTCGCAACCGAATTCCGCGTCTCGACCGTCGAAGCCCAGCGCATGTTCATCGAGGCGCATGTGGTGGCGGTGGCGTCTGGACGGCCAAGGATTGCGGTGTGAGCGCGACATCTCCTCCCTCGAGGGGGAGATGTCGCCGAAGGCGACAGAGGGGGTCGGTCCGACCGGGCGCGATCTTCAGCCAGAGACGAGGTTGGCGCTCCACGCGCGGCGACCCCCTCTGGCCTGCCGGCCATCTCCCCTCGATGGGCCCTCGACCGGAGAGATTGGCAGCTGCGCCGGCCGCTTAAATACGCCACCTTCACCCTAAGCTGAATTGACCCTGCCACCCTGACATGCCAAAGGCCCGCAAAGCCTTTCATCTGGAGTAGCCTGATGACCGATCGCATCGAGATCGCCGGATTGCAGATCGCCCGCGAGCTGCATGAGTTCGTGGCCAAGGAAGCGCTGCCCGGCACCGGCATCGAAGCGGACGCCTTCTGGAACGGGTTTTCAGCCATCGTCCATGACCTGGCGCCGAAGAACCGGGTACTGCTCGAAAAACGCGACGCCATGCAGGAAAAGCTCGACGGCTGGTATCGCGAGAATGGCGCGCCCGTCGACATGGAGGCCTACAAGGGCTTCCTCAGGGAGATCGGCTATCTCCTCCCCGAAGGTCCGGCTTTCAGCGTGTCGACCGACAATGTCGACCCGGAAATCGCAGTCGTTGCCGGCCCGCAGCTGGTGGTGCCGGTGATGAATGCGCGTTATGCGCTGAACGCCGCCAATGCGCGCTGGGGCTCGCTCTACGACGCGCTCTACGGCACCGACGCGATCCCAGAGACGGACGGCGCCGAGAAGGGCGGGAAATTCAACCCGGCGCGCGGTGCCAAGGTCGTCGCCTGGACAAAGGGCTTTCTCGACGAGGCTGCCCCGCTCACCTCGGGCAAGTGGGCAGGCGTGAACGGCCTGTCGGTGGCCAATGGCGCGCTGAAGCTCGGCGCCGGCGCCGGCTCGACCACGCTGGCCAACCCGAAACAATTCGTCGGCCATCGCGGCGACGCCGCCAATCCGGGTGCCGTGCTGCTGGTCAGGAACGGCCTGCACATCGAGATCGTGATCGACCGCAACAACCAGATCGGCCGCACCGATCCGGCAGGCGTCGCCGATGTCATTCTGGAATCGGCGTTGACCACCATCCAGGATTGCGAGGATTCGGTCGCGGCGGTGGATGCGCAGGACAAGGTCGTCGTCTACCGCAACTGGCTCGGCCTGATGAAGGGCGACCTGGCGGAAGAGATCACCAAGGGCGGCAAGAGTTTTGTCCGCAGGCTCAACCCCGACCGCTCCTACGCCGCCCCTGACGGCGGCACGCTGACCGTGCCTGGCCGCTCGCTGATGCTGGTCAGGAATGTCGGTCACCTCATGACCAGCCCGGCAATCCTTGACCGCGACGGCAAGGAGGTGCCGGAGGGCATCATGGATGCGGCGATGACGGCGCTGATCGCGCTGCACGATGTCGGGCCTGAGGGGCGGCGGATGAACTCCCGCGCGGGCTCGATGTATGTCGTGAAACCCAAGATGCACGGGCCGGAGGAAGTCGCCTTCGCCGTCGAGATATTCGACCGTGTCGAGGCCCTGCTCGGCATGGCCAGGAACACCGTCAAGATGGGCATCATGGACGAAGAACGGCGCACCACCGTCAACCTCAAGGAGGCCATCCGCGCCGCGAAAGAGCGCGTGGTGTTCATCAACACCGGCTTCCTCGACCGCACCGGCGACGAGATCCATACCTCGATGGAAGCCGGCCCGATGATCCGCAAGGGCGACATGAAGCAGGCCGCCTGGATTTCCGCCTACGAGGCCTGGAATGTCGACACCGGGCTCGAATGCGGCCTGGCCGGCCGTGCCCAGATCGGCAAGGGCATGTGGGCGATGCCGGATCTGATGGCGGCGATGCTGGTCGAGAAGATCGCCCACCCCAAGGCCGGCGCCAACACCGCCTGGGTGCCGTCGCCGACGGCGGCGACGCTGCACGCCACCCACTACCACAAGGTCGATGTGCATGCCGTGCAGGCGGCGCTGAAGAGCCGGCCCAAGGCGAAGCTCGATGACATCCTGTCGGTGCCGGTGGCGGTTCGGCCGAACTGGACGCCGGACGAGATCCAGCGCGAACTCGACAACAACGCGCAAGGCATTCTCGGCTACGTCGTGCGCTGGATCGACCAGGGCGTCGGCTGTTCGAAAGTGCCAGACATCAACGATGTCGGGCTGATGGAAGACCGTGCCACGCTGCGCATCTCCTCGCAGCACATCGCCAACTGGCTGCGCCACCATGTCTGCTCGCGCATCCAGGTGATGGATGCCTTGCAGCGCATGGCGACCATCGTCGACCGGCAGAATGTCGGCGATCCGCTCTACCGCCCGATGGCGCCCGACTTCGACAACTCGATCGCCTTCCAGGCGGCCTGCGACCTGGTGTTCAAGGGCAGCAATCAGCCCAACGGCTACACCGAGCCGGTGCTGCACGCGCGACGGCTGGAATTGAAGGCGAAGCAGGGCTGAACAGGCACAAGCGGCGGCGAAATTGTCGTCGACGGTCTTGATCGGCTGGGGTTTTTCTTCTCGACCAGCGGCTGCTGCCGTCAATGGGCGGCAGGTCTTCGACCCTGCTGCCGGCCAGAGAGAAGGCCTTAGGAAGCTGTGTGGTCCAGGAGCCGAATGGTGGGATCGCGGCGGTATTCGGAGTTGACGCGATCGACGCCTTCCACCGTAATCGCGATCGTCCCGTTTTCCACTCTTGCTATCCAGCCTTTTGCTTTTAGATACCAGAGATGAAACTCGAGATGTTCTCGCGGACAGCCTGACAAGCGTTCAAGTTCTACATCTCCGATCCCCGGATTGGTGACGTCGTGACGGCGCTTCGCGTAAAGCAGCGAGAGCAGTTTGGCCTGGATCACGACATCCCGCTCGATGCCTTTGGTGTTGCTGGCTTCCTCGGTCAACTCGCGGCGAAGGCCGGCGTGGTCTTTATACGCGATGTCATATTGAGCGCGCTTGACCGGATCCTTGAGCGTATTGTGGGCTTCCACGATTTCGCTGAAGCGCGCTTCATCGCCAGTCTGCTGATTGTCTGGATGATAGCGCATCGCAAAATAGCGGAATATGCGCTCCAGCGTCTCCGAGTTGGCGTTCGGGCTGACTTCCAAAACTTCGTAATAGTCTATGAACATAGCGGTACACCCTCTGCTGCCACCATATTCGTATTGTCTGAATAAGGAATGTCCAATGCAGCAGCCAAGGCTTTAGTCCGGCATCGACGACGGCCACGCTTCTGGACGAGGAAAAAAGGGCCGGCGCCCGTTCGGTGGGGGCCGTTGGGTGGTGAGGACGCCGGCCAAGCGGACAATCAGGTCCGCCGCACCGCAGAGATGGTCGATTCGTAAGGGAATGGTTATGGCGTGATCGCGGAAGGCAACGTGGCGTCGCCAACGCGACGAGGCGCGCATCTTGATCCCGTAAGCTTGCAAATTTGCTAAATTAGTGAAAACTTAACTAACGGGTGGTCAAGCGGGTGGCAAAACGATGTATTTTCCGCGGTTCCTGGTGGGCATGTCCGCCACCACAATCATCGTGGCGATCTGGGCCTACATTGAAGCCGGATCGGTCTGGGTGGCGTTCGGATGGGCCATTCTTGCAATGGTCGTGCTTCAGGCGGGATATTTCGGCCTCGTTGTTCACTTGATATTCAGGCGAGCACCGGAAGTGTCCGACGCCCGTGCGACGCCGGCAGACCCAACGTCACCGTTGATGTTGTGGCCCTGGTGAATGGTCGTTCGGCAGGGTTGGCTTGACGCGCTAACATGCTGCCGGATTTTCGACGGCAGGGACCAAGATCACAACCGCAAGCATAGTGATCGGCAGTCAGCAGCCTACGCGGCCTGCGCCATGCGCTCCGAACTCATGCGGTAGGAAATTGCCTCTGCCAGGTGGATGCGGCCGACGGTTTCGCTGGTGTCGAGATCGGCCAGCGTGCGCGCCACTTTCAGCACCCGGTGGTAAGCCCGTGCCGAAAAGGCGAGCTTTTCGCTGGCGTCCTTGAGCAGCGAGAGGCCGGCGGCGTCAGGCATGGCGATCTCCTCGATGACAGAGGGCGAGCAATGCGCGTTGGTGGTGGCGCGGGTGGCGCCGAGCCGCTCGAAGCGCTCGCGCTGGATGGTGCGGGCTTGCGCCACGCGCAGCGCCACATCGGCGCTTTTCTCCGCCCGGTCGGGCCGGATCAGATCGCTGGCCGAGACCGCCGGCACCTCGATCCGGAGATCGATGCGGTCGAGCAACGGGCCCGAGATGCGCGCCTGGTAGTCGGTGCGGCAGCGCTCGCCGCGCAGGCAGCGATAGCCCGGCTCGCCAGCCATGCCGCAGCGGCACGGGTTCATCGCCGCGACCAGTTGAATGCGCGCCGGATAGGTGACGCGATGATTGGCGCGCGCGATCATGCAGTCGCCGGTCTCGAGCGGCTGGCGCAGCGCATCGAGCGTCTGCGGCGTGAATTCGGGAAACTCGTCGAGAAACAGCACTCCATGATGGGCGAGCGACACTTCGCCCGGCCGTGCGCGGATGCCACCGCCGACCATCGCCGCCATCGAGGCCGAATGGTGCGGCGCGCGGAACGGCCGCCGGTCGGTCAACTTGCCTTCGCCGAGTTCTCCCGCCACCGAGGCGATCATCGAGACCTCAAGCAATTCCTTCGGCGCCAGCGGCGGCAGGATCGACGGCAGCCGCTGCGCCAGCATCGATTTGCCCGAGCCGGGCGGCCCGATCATCAGAAGGTTATGACCCCCGGCCGCAGCCACTTCCAGCGCCCGCTTGGCGGTCTCCTGGCCCTTGATGTCGGCAAGGTCGGGCAGGTCGCGCGCCGCGGCGTGGATGCCGGCTTCCGGCCGCGACAGCACCTGCGTGCCGCGAAAATGATTGGCGATAGCGATCAGGCTGCGCGGCGCCAGAATGTCGATTTCCTTGCCTGCCCAGGCCGCTTCCGGCCCGCAGGCAAATGGGCAGATCAGGCCCTTGCCCTCTGCATTGGCGGCAATCGCCGCAGGCAAGGCGCCGGCGACCGCGGCAATCGTGCCGTCGAGCGACAATTCGCCGAGCACGACATAGCCGGCCAGCATGTCGCCGGGTATCGCGCCAAGGGCCGCCATCAGGCCGAGCGCGATCGGCAGGTCGTAATGGCTGCCCTCCTTCGGCAGGTCGGCGGGCGCCAGATTGACCGTGACCTTCTTCGACGGCATCGACAGGCCCGATGCATGCAGCGCCGCCTGCACCCGCTCGCGGCTTTCCGCCACCGCCTTGTCGCCAAGGCCGACTATATGCATGTTGACCTTGCCGGGCGCGATCATCACCTGCACGTCGACCGGCACGGCCTCGATGCCCTGGAAAGCGACCGTGCGAACCCGCGCCACCATTTTCCCACCCCGATTGTGGGCTTGCCCGAGCCCGCGCTGTTAGGGCGTTAGAGCCCCTTTGGCGAGACAATCACAATTCCCCGGCCAAATCAAGAACATTACAGGAACACGTTAGCGCGCAGGTTGCAACCGAATAGAGCTCGGTTGCAAAAAGCGGAACATGATTAAGACCAAATGAAGACGGTTACTTCCGTCGCTTGTCCTCGACCGCGTCCCAGAACAGGCTGGCGATGTCGGCGCCGCCGAAGCGCTGCACTTCGCGCACGCCGGTCGGCGAGGTCACGTTGATCTCGGTCATGTAGTCGCCGATGACATCGATTCCGACGAGGATGAAGCCGCGCTCTTTCAGCGCCGGCCCGATGCGGGCGCAAATCTCGCGCTCGCGTTCCGTCAGCTCGGTCTTTTCGGCGCGGCCGCCGACATGCATGTTGGAGCGGGAATCGTGTTCGGCCGGCACCCGGTTGATGGCACCGACCGGTTCGCCGTCGATCAGGATGATGCGCTTGTCGCCCTTGCGAACGTCCTTCAGATAGCGCTGCACGATATAGGGCTCGCGGAACATCTGGCCGAACATTTCGAGCAGCGAGGCAAGGTTGCGGTCGGCCTCGTGCAGATGGAAGATGCCGGCGCCGCCATTGCCGTAGAGCGGCTTGATGATGATGTCGCCGAACTCCTTGCGAAAGGCGGCGACCTCAATCGGATCCTTGGTGATCAGCGTGTCCGGCATCAGGTCGGCAAATTCGGTGACGAAGATCTTTTCCGGGCTGTTGCGCACCCAGGCCGGATCGTTGACGACCAGCGTCTTGGGATGGATGCGTTCAAGGATATGCGTGGTGGTGATGTAGTTCATGTCGAAGGGCGGATCCTGCCTGAGCAGGACGACGTCCATCTCCGACAGATCGGTGCGCACCTTCTCGCCCAGCGAATAGTGGCTGCCCTTCTCGTCGCGCACCTGCATTTCCTCGATGCGGGCAAACACCTTGCCGTCGCGCAGCGACAGCCGCTCGGGCGTGTAGTGGAACAGTTGGTGGCCGCGCCGCTGCGCTTCCAGCGACAGCGCGAACGAGGTGTCGCCGGTGATCGACACGGTGGAGATGTGGTCCATCTGGACGGCGATTTTCAACTTCATGGCGGGTCTCCGGCGGACTCGGATGCGACTGTCTTGCCTGTACAGGCTCACCGTGCGTCTGCCAATCGCGACATTTCCAGGATTGGCATATGCAAGGCGCAAAGCCAGGCCGGCCCCGATCTTGCCGGCCACATGGAGACAAGGCGAGGCGCCGCGTCATCCAGCGGCGGGAAACGACTGAAGACGTGCGTGAAAACAAAGGTTTGACGCACCCCGTCTCGACCTTCCCGAAGGTCATGCGCTTTACCCGTGAAAAATCTATTTCGCGATACGTTTCCTAAAGGGTTTGCTGCCAGTCTCGAAATAAATTCCGACGTCACAAAACAGGGACACCGATGCAAACTTCGTTTGGCACCGGTCAGGCAAACAGGGAGAGCACGGATCTGGCATTCACAGATCCGTTGACCGGGCTTGGCAACCATCGCCGCTTCTTCGACAAGGTCGATCGCCTGATCAGCGACCGTGCCGACGACCCCGCGCCCTTCACCGTCGGCATCCTCGACCTGGACGGCTTCAAGCCGATCAACGACCTGTTCGGACACAAGGCCGGTGACGACATCCTGATCCAGGTGGCGATGCGGCTGCGCGCCTCGATGGACGACTATTCCACGGTCTGCCGCATCGGCGCCGACGAATACGCTTTTCTGTATCCGATGGTGTTCAGCGAGGAGGCGGCGGCTGAAAAATCCCGTATGCTGATCGAGATCCTGTCGGCGCCCTACGATGTCGGCGAACGCACCGCCAGGCTCACGGCTTCGGTCGGTTGCTCGCTGTTCTATTCGGGTGACGAGACCACCGAGATCCTCATCAACAAGGCGGAAACGGCGCTCTATCACGCCAAGCGCTCCGGGCGTGGCCGCGTCGTCGTCTACACCCGCGAGATGGAAGAGGCGGCCAAGCGCGTCACCCGCATCGAACAGGCGCTGCGCCGCGCCGTCTCGGCCGGCGAGGTGGAGCCGCATTTCCAGCCGATCGTCGACCTCAACACGCGCCGCACCATCGGCTTCGAGACGCTGGCGCGCTGGACCGATCGCGACCTGGGCTCCGTGCCGCCCACCGTCTTCATCCCCATCGCCGAGGAGCGCGGCATCATCGGCCCGCTGTCGCAGCTGGTGCTGCGCAAGGCGACCGAGGCGGCCCGGAGCTGGCCGAAGGACCTGTTCCTGTCGTTCAACCTGTCGCCCTCGCAGCTCGTCGACCAGAATACCGGCCTGCATATACTGGCGATCCTCGAGCGAACCGGCTTCGATCCGCGCCGGCTGGAGATCGAGATCACCGAAACCGGCCTGATGAACGATCCTGCCTCGGCGGCGCAGATCGTCGAAGACCTGCGTCGCGTCGGCATCCGTGTCTCGCTCGACGATTTCGGCACCGGCCAGTCCTCGCTCGGCCGCTTGCGCGAATTCCATTTCGACAAGCTCAAGATCGACCGCGCCTTCGTCTCCTCCATTCTCAACGACCGTCCGTCGGAACACATCATCCGCGCCATTCTCGCCATGTGCGAGGGGCTCGGCATGGACGTCGTCGCCGAAGGCATCGAGCAGGAAGCACAGGCCGACCGTCTGGTCCAGTTCGGCTGCGCCGGCGGGCAAGGCTATCTGTTCGGCAAGCCGGTCGATGCCGACGCCACGCTAGGCTATCTCCGCGATTCTTTCCGCGGCGCCCTGCGCGCCAACGCGATCTGACCGGCGATCTCGAACCGCCGCCAATCCCGACGATGCCGCTGTCCGCAATCCAGTGCGGCGCATTGTCGTTTTGTCTGACATATGCCCAAAAATCCGACCGTTCGCCCTTGCCCACGCTGCTTGCGTGGCTAGGATGCGCGCCGGTCTGACTACAGCGCCGCGCGTCCTTCAGGACGTGCAAGGACGCTGTAGCACTTTATATTCGCGCATGATCCCTTTCCGAAAATCGGTCCGATTTCGGGGTCAGGCTGGGAGACGAGAGAGATGATGCCATCGGCGCATTTTGCCGACCTCGAAGGCGCCTCGGTGCTGATCACCGGCGGCGGCTCCGGAATTGGCGCGGCACTGACCGAGGGTTTTGTGCGCCAGGGCGCCAATGTCGCCTTCATCGACATCGCCGACGGGCCAAGCACGATACTTGTCGACCGCATCGAGAAAGAGTTCGGCAAACGGCCACTCTATCTCAAGACCGATCTGCGCGACGTCGAGGCCTTGCGGGCGTCGGCTCTCAGGGCGGCCGAGGCGCATGGCGATGTCACCGTGCTGGTCAACAATGCCGCATGGGACGAACGCCACGCCGTCGAGGACGTGACGGTCGAGTTCTGGGACAACAACCAGGCAATCAATCTGCGGCCGCATTTCTTCACCGCGCAAGTGGTGGCGCCGGGCATGAAGCGGGCCGGCGGCGGCTCGATCATCAACTTCACCTCGACATCCTATCTCATCAACCACCCCGACATGCCGTCCTACACGGCCGCCAAGGCCGGCATCCTCGGCCTCACCAAGGGGCTGGCCGGCAAGCTCGGCGTCGACGGCATCCGCGTCAACGCCATTGCGCCGGGCTGGGTGATCACCGAGCGGCAGAAAGAACTCTGGGTGACCGAACAGGCGCTTGCCGCCCATGTCGCCAAGCAGTGCATCAAGCAGGTCATGCAGCCGGACGACATCGTCGGCACCGTGCTGTTCCTCGCCTCGGACGCCTCGCGCATGCTGACCGCGCAGATGCTGATCGTCGATGGAGGTTTCCTGTGAGCCCTGGGTTTGCCAGCAACGCGCCGGCGGTAGCGGCCGTCGACTGGGGCACGACCCGCATGAGGGTCTGGCTGATCGACGGGCAAGGCAAGGTGCTAGCCGAACGCCGTGGCGACGATGGCCTGATCACTGCCCAGCAAAAGGGCTTTTCGACTATTCTCGAAGGGCATCTCGCGGCGATGGGAGCACCGGGAGCGCTGCCCGTCATCATCTGCGGCATGGCCGGGTCTCGCCAGGGCTGGCTTGAGGCGCCCTACGTCACCGTGCCGGCGCCGCTCAGTGCCGTTCTCGGCGGCGCTGCCAAGGTGCCCGGCCAGAGCCGCGACATCCGCATCGTTCCTGGCCTCGCCCAGCGGCTGGCCGACGCGCCCGACGTCATGCGGGGCGAGGAAACGCAGCTCGCCGGCACCGGCCTGCCGGCCAAGGGACGCCAGCTGGTCTGCATGCCCGGCACCCATTCGAAATGGGTGCTGGTCGAGGACGGCGCCGTCGCCGGTTTCGGGACCTGGCCGACGGGCGAGCTGTTTTCCGTGCTTGCCGCGCACTCGATCCTGCGCCATTCGCTCGGCGAACATCCCAAGCCCGTCACATCAGGCAATCCCTTCTTCCGCCGCTGGTGTGAAACCGCATTGGGCGAAGGCGGCGATGTCACCTCGCGGCTGTTTTCCATCCGCGCCGCCGGCCTGCTGCAGGAGCTGGAAGCCGACGATGCCGCGGCCTGCCTGTCCGGCCTTCTGATCGGTGGCGAGATCGCCTCCGCCAGCCGCCGTCATGGCGCCGGCGCGGAACCTGTCGTGCTGATCGCCTCCGGCGCTTTGGCCACGCTTTACAGTGAGGCACTCGGCCTCGCGGGGCTCGGCGTGCGGGTTGTCGATGCCGACGAGGCGGTGCGTGCCGGGCTCATTGAAGCCGCGCGCGAAAACAGCATGATCGCCAGGATTGGAGCAGCCCGATGAGCCAGACCGCACCTTTTCCTAAGCTCAAGCGCGGGCTGGTCGCCATCCTGCGCGGGCTGAAACCGACCGAGGCGACGGCAATAGGCCAGGCACTGTTCGACGCCGGCATCGAGGCGATCGAAGTGCCGCTCAATTCACCGGAGCCGTTCTCTTCGATCGCCAGGATTGTCGAAGTCCTGCCGAAAAAGGCCCTGGTCGGCGCTGGCACGGTGCTGACGCCAGCTGATGTCGATAGCTTGCACATGGCTGGCGGGCGGCTGCTGGTCAGCCCCAACATCGATGCCGAGGTGATGGCGCGTGCGATGCACTATGGCATGGTGACGATGCCCGGCGTGTTCACGCCGACCGAGGCTTTCTTGGCGATCAAGCTTGGCGCCTCGGCCCTGAAATTCTTCCCGGCGAGCGTGCTCGGCGCCGTCGGTATTTCCGCGATGCGCGCGGTGTTGCCGGCGCAAACGGTGGTCGGCGCCGTCGGCGGCGTCTCCGAAAAAGACTTTGCCGGCTACAAGGCCGCGGGTGTGACGGCCTTTGGACTTGGCTCCAGCCTGTTCAAGCCGGGCATGAGTGTCGACGAGGTGGCCGCGCGGGCTCGGGCGGCGGTGACGGCCTGGGATGCAGCATTCGGCGGAGACGCATGATGAGCGAAGCGAGCGTGTCGGTTTTCTCCGATCATATCTGCCAGCTCGGCGAAGGTCCGAGCTACGACCCCGCCACCGATGCGCTGTTCTGGTTCGACATCGTCAACGGCCTTTTGCTGGAGCAGGGCGTCGCCTCCGGCGCGCTGAAGATCCATGAGCTTGGCCAGATGGCGAGCGCCATCGCCATCATCGACGACAAGCGCCAGCTGATCGCCACCGAGACCGGCCTTTTTGTCCGCGACGTCGCGACCGGCACCATGACGCTGCATACACCTGTTGAAGCCGACAATGCGCTGACGCGCTCCAACGATTCGCGCGTCCATCCCTGCGGCGCCTTCTGGGTCGGCACGATGGCCAAGGACGAGGCCAAGGGCGCGGGCTCGATCTACTGGTTCTCCAGGGGTGAGTTGCGCAAGCTGTTTTCCGACATCACCGTCTCCAACTCGATCTGCTTTTCGGAAGATGGCGCGCTCGCCTACTACACCGACACCTCGACCGGGTTGCTGATGCGGATTGCCTGCGACCCGGCCACCGGCCTGCCCATCGGCGACCCGAAAATCTTCGTCGATCACCGCTCGTCCAAGGGTTATGTCGACGGCTCGGTCGTCGACCGTGACGGCGTGCTGTGGAACGCCGTCTGGGGCGGTAAGGTGGTCAAGGCCTATTCGCCTGAAGGCGCGCTGCTGCGCGAAATCCCGATGCCGGTGACGCAGCCATCCTGTCCGGCCTTCGTCGGCAAGAACGCCGACCGGCTGGCGGTGACTTCCGCCTGGAAGGGCAAGGACGAGAAGCAGCGCCAGCTCGATCCGCAGGCGGGCATGACCTTTCTGCTCGACATCAAGGTCAACGGCCGCTTCGAGCCGCGCGTGCTGATCGCCTGAACCGCATTCCGCGGTCGGCCGGCTGTCACGCAGGCGCCCGCGCCGTGTCGGTTTCGCGAGAGCCGATTGCCTTCACCGTGCGATGGTGGGCGATCGCATCGCCGGGAATTTGATCTCATGCCGAGCCGCAAGCCCAGACTGATCCTCGTCCATGAGCCGGAAAAGGCCTGCCTGGACCGTCTGGTCGCCGACGGTCATGCACCGGAGCGTGCCACCGAAATCGCGTCCTATCTGGCGCAGTCGACCGATCTCGCTCCTGAATTCGAGGCGCTTGGCCGCGCCTGCAAGGTACGCGGCCTGTCTTTCGCGCCGGTGGCGTTCGACGAGGCGTCGGGCGTGCTCGCCGGCGAGGACCCCGGCATGACGCTGGTCTGGACGCTGACCGACGGCATCGCCTATTTCCGGGGCGGGGCGGCACCCGCTCTGGCGAGACTGGGCGGGTTCAAGACGATCGGCGCCGACGATGCGCTGTTTGCACTCTGCCAGGACAAGTTCCGCTCCGGCGCCGTGCTTGGCGCGCTCGGCCTGCCGGTGCCGCAAGCCGGGCTAGCGCGCGACGGCAAATGGCTGGTCGAGCCACCGGCTGCGCCCGCCGGTTGGTTCGTCAAGCCCAACCGGCTTGGCGCCAAGATCGGCATCTGGCCGGATTCACGCTGCAATGATCTCGGCCACGCGCTGGAGCTCAGCCGGCGTGTGTTCGCCGCCTATCGCGATGATGTCGTCGTGCAGCCCTATGTCGCCGGCCGCAACGTGCGCGCCAGCTTCCTCGGCTTGGTGCCAGACGCCGGTGTCGAAGCGCTTGGCGTCGCCTTTGTCGATTCAGGCGCGGATTTCCAGACCATGGCGGACAGCCTGGCGCTCTACGGCGACACCGGCGAGGCAGCGAAGGCGGCGGGACACTATGCCGAACCGGAACTCGTTGCGGTTGCCGACAGCCAGCCGGCCGCCGACGCAAGCATTCGCGCGATCGCCGAGCGGCTGATGAACGGGCTCGGCCTGCGCGACGTGTTTTCCATCGATTTCAGGGTCGAGGCCGACGACACCGTCCATCTCATCGAGTTCGAGGTCTGCCCTGGCCTGCCCTGCTTCGATTTCCGCGCCTATTGCCGCCAGCAATGGGGTCTCGAGCTTGTCGACGCCATGGCCGAAACCGCGGCAAGCCGGCTGACTGGTCCGCGCCGCAGCAACTAGAGCGGGATGATTTTAGGTTCGGTCATAGCCGGCCTCGAGGAAGTAATTTCGGCATTCGTTTGAAGTGACAATTTCGAGGGT
>NZ_JAMYKW010000030.1:0-72028 GCF_040317555.1 Mesorhizobium sp. M1406
GCACGGTCGATGGTAACCACGGTCGTATCGAGACCCGAGACATCACGGTTATCCACGATGTCGACTGGCTTCAAAAGAGCCATCAATGGCCTGGCCTCAAGAGTGTCGTCATGGTCCAGAGCACCCGTGAAGTCGCCGGCAAGATCGAACGCGAGACGCGCTTCTACATTACCTCGCTGGTTCTCATCGCCAATCTGATCGGCCCCCTCATCCGCGACCATTGGGCCGTCGAGAACAGCCTCCACTGGGTGCTCGACATGGTCTTCCGCGATGACGAGTGCCGCCTGCGAACCGATCACGCTCCAGCAAACTTCACCACCATAAAACACATGGCTCTCAATCTCATACGACGAGCGCCTGGAAAGGATTCGTTGCGATTGAAACGAAAAGTGGCGGCGTGGGACGACGAATTCCTCGTAAGCGTCATCTCACGATAATTAACTCACCCGATTCCCCTGGTCCGTGCCGCGCTTGTTGCCGCCTTCGCGATGGCAGTTCTTGCTTCGAACATTGGACAATCGCGGCGAATTTAAGGAAAACGGCGGTCGTATCTCCGAAAGGCGCAGCGTCGCCGGCGGCTACGGCAGGTATTCGCTGACCTCGACCAAGTTGCCGTCCGGGTCGCGGAAATAGACCGACATCATCGGTCCTCGGGCCCCGACACGTTCGACCGGACCGAGTTCCACCACCACACCATTGGCCGCAAGACGGGTGCTGACTTCGGCCAGCGGCCGGTCGGCGATCAGGCAGAAGTCCCCCGAGCCGGGCGTCGGCGCCTTGGCCTTCGGCTCGAAGGTGCGGCCGACCTCATGCACATTGATCTTCTGGGTGCCAAAAGCCAACGCCGTCGGCCGGCCCGGCGTGTCGATGCGTTCAAAGCCCAGCACGCTCTGATAAAAATCACAGGTCACTTCAAGCGAAGCCACCGTCAGCACGAAATGATCGATGCCGGCGATCATATCCAATTGCTTTCATGCATGTCGTTACTCCAAAACCGCTGCACACTTCTGGGCGACATGGATGGTCAGATGTTGCGGCTGCCGGGCTTGATCGGCGGGATGGCGGCCAGCTCCGGCGGCAGCCGGTCGGCCGGATAGGCCGGAACCTCGTATTCGGCGAGTGCGATCAGCGGCACGCCGACGTCCGTCTTGCCGGCCGAACGGTCGATGATGCAGGCCGCGGCAACCACTTCGGCGCCAAGCTCGCGCAGGCACTCGATGGTCTCGCGGATCGACAGGCCGGTTGTGACGATATCCTCGACGATGACGACACGCGAACCTCTGGCGATCTCGAAGCGGCGCAGGCGGAACTCGCCCCCTTCCCGCTCGACCCAGATCGCCGGCACGCCGAGGTGGCGCGACGTCTCGTATGCCGGGATCAGCCCGCCGATCGCCGGGCCGACGACGTAGTCGATCTTGCCGGGCACGCCAGCGCGAATCTTCTCGGCCAGCGCCTTGCACAGAAGCTCGGTCTTGTCGGCGTGCATGAACACGCGCGCCTTCTGTAGGAAGATCGGACTGCGCAGGCCCGAGGTCAAAATGAAATGCCCTTCCAGAACAGCACCGGCCTCGCGGAAAATCCCCAGCACTTCATCAGTGTTCATTGTTTGCTCCGTGGTGAATGGTGAATGGTGAATGGTGGCAGTGAGCACCTTCTTTCACTATTCACTATTCACTATTCACTATTCACTATTCACTATTCACTATTCACTATTCACCCGTTCACACGCCGTGCATCGCTGACGCTCGAATTGTCCTTGAGCTGCGACAGCAGCCGGTTGAGGTGCTTCAGATCCCAGACTTCGAGATCGATCAGCATTTCGGTGAAGTCGGGCGCGGTGCGCACCATCGACAGCGTGTGGATGTTGGCGTCGTTCGACGCAACCACCTGGGCGATATCGGCGAGTGAACCCGGTGCGTTGATGGCGGTGACCGAGACGCGCGCCGGAAAGCGCTCCTTGGTGCGCTCGTCGATGTCCCAGCGCACGTCGATCCAGCGTTCTGGCTGGTCGTCGAAAGCCTGCAGCGCCGGCGACTGGATCGGATAGATGGTGATGCCGGTGCCCGGTTGGACGATGCCGACGATGCGGTCGCCAGGGACTGCTCCTTCCGGCGCGAAACGCACCGGCAGGTCGCCGCGCACGCCGCGGATCGGCACGGCGCCATCACGTGGCTGGTCCTTGTCCTTGCGCGCGGCGCGGCCCGGAATCTGGAACAGCATGCCGGCGGCATTGCGGATCTTCGACCAGCCCTCCTCGCGCGGCTTGGGTGCGGCCGTGGTGACGCGCTCATCCTTGTAGTCGGGGAATACCGCCTTCATGACGTCGGCGGAGGCAAGCTCGCCACGCCCGACCGAGGCCAGCACATCCTCGATGTCCTTGCGCGCCAACCGGTGCAGGACCTGCTTCAGGCTCTCCTTGGTGAAAGTCTTGCCGGCGCGTTCGAAGGCGCGTTCCAGGATGCGGATACCGAGACCCGAATATTGCTTGCGGATGGCGTTCTTGGTGGCGCGGCGGATCGCCGAGCGCGCCTTGCCGGTGACGACGACCGATTCCCACGCCGCCGGCGGCACCTGTGCCTTGGAGCGGATGATCTCGACCTCGTCGCCGTTCTTCAGTTCCGTCATCAGCGGCATGATGCGGCCGTTGACCTTGGCACCGACGCAGGTGTCGCCGACATCGGTGTGCACCGCATAGGCAAAGTCGATCGGTGTCGCGCCGCGCGGCAGCGCAATCAGCATGCCTTTGGGTGTGAAGCAGAACACCTGGTCCTGGAACAGCTCCAGCTTGGTGTTTTCGAGGAAGTCCTCGGGATTGTCACCCTCGGCAAGCTGCTCGATGGTGCGCCGCAGCCAGGCGTAGGCGTTGGTCTCTTTCGAGATCGCATGGGCGGCACCGTTCGTCTTGCCGCCGGTATCCTTGTAGATCGAATGGGCGGCGACGCCGTATTCGGCAATCTTGTTCATCTCTCGGGTGCGGATCTGCAGCTCGACGCGCTGACGCGACGGCCCGACGATGGTGGTGTGGATCGATCGGTAGTCATTCTGCTTCGGCGTCGAGATGTAATCCTTGAAGCGACCCGGAACCATCGACCATGTGGTGTGAATGGCACCAAGCGCCCGGTAGCAGTCCTCGATGGTGTCGACGACGACGCGGAAGCCGAAAATGTCGGACAGCTGCTCGAAGGACAGCGCCTTGGCCTCCATCTTCCGGAACACCGACCACGGCTTCTTCTGGCGGCTTTTCACGCTGGCATTGATCGCATGCTTCTCGAACAGCGCCGACAGCGCCTTCTCGATCTCGGACAGCACATCCTTGTTGCGCTCGAAGATTTCGGCGAGCCGGGCGGTGACGGCGCGATAGGCCTCCGGATTGATGAAGCGGAAGGCGATCTCCTCCAGCTCTTCGCGCATGCCTTGCATGCCCATGCGCCCGGCCAGCGGCGCATAGATGTCCATCGTCTCCTCGGCGATGCGCAGGCGCTTGGCCTCCGGCATATGATCGAGGGTGCGCATGTTGTGCAGGCGGTCGGCGAGCTTGACCAGAAGCACGCGGACGTCTTCCGAAATCGCCAGCAGAAGTTTGCGTAGGTTTTCCGCCTGCTCGGCCTTCTTCGACACGAGGTCGAGCTTCTTCAGCTTGGTAAGCCCCTCGACCAGCTTGCCCATTTCGGGCCCGAACAGCTCGTCGATTTCGGCCCGCGTCGCCGTGGTGTCCTCGATCGTGTCGTGCAGCAGGGCGACCGCGATCGTCGCCTCGTCCATGTGCATTTCGGTGAGGATGGCGGCGACTTCGAGCGGATGCGAGAAATAGGGATCGCCGGAAGCGCGTTTCTGGTGGCCATGCTTCTGCATGGCATAGACGTAGGCCTTGTTGAGCAACGCCTCGTTGACGTCAGGCTTGTAGCGCTGGACGCGCTCGACAAGCTCATACTGACGCATCATGGGCGGAATCTCGCAGCGGTGAAATGAATCATGCGCCGCACGGCTGTACGGCGCATGTCCGGTACCAACTGTCGCAAATACCAGATTAATGCATTATGCCAAGCGCGGCCCAAACTGCATCTGGTATTTGCGACAGTTGGTACTAGATAGCCACGAAACTGCCGATACGGAAGTGCTGAAGATTGTTCCAGCGACCTCCGGACCCGAGATCGCTTAGTAGTCGTCGCTCTTTTCCGGCGGCACCAGACCCTCGATGCCGGCCAGGAGGTCTTCCTCAGTCATCCGGTCGAAGGTGATGTTCTCCTCGGTGTCATCGGCGTCGGTGGCCGCAACGGCGGCGCCGGTCTGATCGGCGATCGCCTCGCCATCGGCCTCGGGCTCGTCGACCTCGACATGCTTCTGCAGCGAATGGATCAGATCTTCCTTGAGGTCGTCGGGCGACAACGTTTCATCGGCGATCTCGCGCAGCGCCACGACCGGGTTCTTGTCGTTGTCACGCGGCACGGTGATCGGCGCGCCCTGGCTGATCTGCCGGGCGCGGTGGCCGGCCAAGAGCACCAGCTCGAAGCGGTTGTCGACCTTGTCGATGCAATCTTCAACGGTTACGCGGGCCATGGATGCCCCTTTCATGCGATGGATTTGATGGAAAACAGGCGCGGTCCATAACCCGAACGCCGCCAAAATACAAGCATCATGGCAATGGCGGGGCTGCAGGGCGCTCAATCCTTGGTTCGAACAGCCGATTTGGCAAAACCTGTCTGTACTTATGCGTTCGGTGTCCCGATCACAATTGCTTGCAACGCCGCAACACGCCCTTGGATTGCCGCGAAACTGGCGCTATCTCGGATAGCGTAGAGGTCAGCCGGTTTATTATGAGCCTGACCGAACGTCGCTATCGCATTTCGTTTAGACGGCCGTTTATTTCGAGAAGGAATAATTTTCCATGTTCGACCCTCGTGAAAAAATCGCCCTATTCATCGACGGCGCCAATCTCTATGCGACGTCGCGCGCGCTCGGCTTCGACATCGACTACCGCAAGCTTCTGGCGAGCTTCCAGAAGCGTGGCTATCTGCTGCGCGCCTATTATTACACGGCGCTGGTCGAGGATCAGGAATACTCCTCGATCCGTCCGCTGATCGACTGGCTCGACTATAACGGCTACAAGGTGGTCACCAAGCCAGCCAAGGAA
Organism: Mesorhizobium sp. M1406; assembly: GCF_040317555.1. Lineage (NCBI taxonomy): Bacteria > Pseudomonadati > Pseudomonadota > Alphaproteobacteria > Hyphomicrobiales > Phyllobacteriaceae > Mesorhizobium > Mesorhizobium sp. M1406. The sequence goes on from NZ_JAMYKW010000030.1 coordinate 5,132, forward strand.
TTCACCGACTCGACCGGCCGCCGCAAGATCAAGGGCAATATGGACATCGAGCTCACGGTCGATGCGCTGGAACTTGCCGATGTCGTCGACCACTACGTCATCTTTTCCGGCGACGGCGACTTCCGCACGCTGGTCGAGGCGCTGCAGCGGCGCGGCCGCAAGGTGTCGATCGTTTCGACCATGGCCTCGCAACCTCCGATGATCTCCGACGATCTGCGCCGTCAAGCCGACCACTTCATCGATCTGACAACACTGAAGAACGAGGTCGGCCGCGATCCGTCCGAGCGGCCGGTGCGCCGGCCCGAGCCGGCCGAAGTCGATGAGGACGACTACTGAGGCCGGTCGTCTTGACCGCCCTTTCCGCCTCCGAACCCGGCCGCGATTGCCCGCTCTGCCCAAGGCTGCATGATTTCATCGCCGAGTGGCGGCAGCGTGAACCATCCTGGTTCAATGCGCCGGTGCCGACTTTCCTGCCCCCCGAAGGTGACGCCGCGGTTCAATTGCTGATCGTCGGGTTGGCGCCCGGCCTGCGCGGCGCCAACCGCACAGGGCGTCCCTTCACCGGCGACTTTGCCGGCGACCTGCTCTACTCGACGCTGATTTCGCACGGTTTTGCGCGCGGCGAGTTCAAGGCGCGGCCAGATGACGGGCTGGAGCTGATCGGCACGGCGATCACCAACGCGGTGCGCTGCGTGCCGCCGGAAAACAAACCTGTAGGCGCCGAGATTGCCACGTGCCGGACATTCCTGGTGCCGACGATCGCCCGGTTTCCCAACCTGCGCGCCGTGCTGGCACTGGGATCGATCGCGCACCAGTCGACCGTACGGGCGTTCGGCGGGCGCGTCGCCGCCTACCCGTTCAAGCATGGCGGACAGTTGCCGGCCGGGGGCATCACGCTGTTTTCGAGCTATCACTGCTCACGCTACAACACCAATACCGGCGTGCTGACCGAAGCGATGTTCGTCAGGGTATTCAGAGAGATAGCGATGTTTTTGCAGAAATAGAGGATGTTTCTGCGGGAACAGAGTTGGGTGCCGGCAGACTGTCAGCGTGGCAGCGCAGACAGCGCATTCAACACCGCCGGCCCGCCCTGCAGCACATTCAGGTCGACATCGCCGTTGATGCCGTCGACGCGGCCCCTGTTGTGGTACTGCCAGTAGACCCAGTCGCCGCGGTCCGGCTCCAGGAGCAATGAGCGAAGCCAGAGCGGACGGGCAGCGATGCGCCCGGCATAAGCTTCCGCTGCCTCATCGGTCAGATAGACAATCGCGGGCTTGCCGAACGCCGCCTCGACTGGAGCGAGGAACGCGGCCAGTTCGGCGCTCAGCTGCTCGGGCGTTGGCCGCTGCGGACAATTGCCAACGAACTCGATGTCGACAACCGGCGGCAGCAGCGGCTGATCGTGCGGCACCACCGAGATGAAATTCTTCGCCTGGTCGGCACCTGGCCGGCAGAAGGTGAAGAAATGATAGGCACCGACGGCGAGACCGGCGGCGCGGGCCTCTTCCAGATTCCTCGCGAAGGCATCGTCGACATGATCGCCGCCTTCGGTTGCCTTGATGACGGCAAAGGCGACATCGTCGGCCGCAACACGCCGCCAGTCGATCCAGCCCTGATGATGGGAGACGTCGATGCCCCTGACCGGATATTTATCGCGGTCCGGCGAGAATGTGCGGAAATAGAGATAGCCGCCAGCCGCGACGAGACATACCAAGACCAGGCTGGCCAAACCAAAGAGGACAATCCGGTTCTTCAAACGAATGGCCCCAGCCTACCTACGCTGTTTTACCTATCCACGCTCTTTTAAGAGCCGACCCTTCTCGCGCGACCAGTCGCGCTGCTTCTCGGATTCGCGCTTGTCGTGCAGCTTCTTGCCGCGGCCGACGGCGAGCAGCAGCTTGGCGCGGCCCTGATCGTTGAAATAGATTTTCAGCGGCACCAGCGTCATGCCTTCGCGGTCGACGCTTTGCGACAGTTTCGCCATTTCGCGCTTGTTGAGCAGCAGCTTGCGGCGCCGGCGCGGCTCGTGGTTGAACCGGTTGGCCTGCAGATATTCCGGCAGATAGGAATTGATCAGCCAGATCTCGCCGCCCTCGACCGAGGCATAGCTGTCCTGGATGTTGGCCTGGCCCTGGCGCAGCGACTTGACCTCGGTGCCGGTCAGCACCAAGCCGGCCTCGACCGTGTCGAGCACCTCGTAGGAAAACCGCGCCTTGCGGTTTTCCGAAACGGTCTTGTTGTTGGGATCGGCTTTTCTGACTTGATTCATGATGTGGAGAGGTGGCGCCTCATCGCTAATTAATCAAGCCGGCGTGCTTCATGGCCGCGTCGATCTTCTCGGCGGTCGACTGTTCGACCGTGACCAGCGGCGAGCGCAGCACATTCTCGACCTTGCCCAGCTGCGACAGCGCATATTTGGCGCCGGAAACGCCGGGCTCGATGAAGATCGCCTTGTGCAGCGGCAGCAGACGATCCTGCAAGTCCAGCGCCTTGGTGCTGTCGCCGGACAGGGTCGCCTCCTGGAATTCTGCACACAGCCGTGGCGCGACATTCGAGGTCACCGAGATGCAGCCGACGCCGCCATGTGCATTGAAACCAAGCGCCGAAGCATCCTCGCCCGAAAGCTGGATGAAATCCTTGCCACATGTCGCGCGCTGCTCGGAGACCCGTTCGACCTTGCCGGTCGCATCCTTGACGCCGACAATGTTCTTGAAGTCGTGCGCGAGCCGGCCCATCGTCTCGGGCATCATGTCGATCACCGAGCGCGGCGGGATGTTGTAGATGATGATCGGCAGCTTGGTCGCCCTGGCGACAGCCGCGAAGTGCTCATACAGGCCGCGTTGTGTCGGCTTGTTGTAATAGGGCGTGACGACCAGGGCGGCATCGGCGCCGGCCTTCTCGGCATATTGCACGAGGCCAACAGCTTCCTCGGTGTTGTTGGAACCGGCGCCGGCAACGACCGGAACGCGTCCCTTGGCCACCTCGATGCACACCTTGACGACTTGGCGATGCTCATCATGCGACAGCGTCGGCGACTCGCCGGTCGTGCCCACGGGAACCAGTCCTGTCGTGCCCTCCGCGAGTTGCCATTCGACGAACGCGCGAAAGGCTTTCTCGTCGAAACGCCCGCTCTTTTCGAACGGTGTCACGAGCGCGGTAAGCGAGCCTCTCAGCATGTCGTCCAACTCCTTGGGACTTCTTTGTTTATGCAGGCCACCGCCCCAAAACCGGTATCCAGTTTTTGGGCGACATGCATCGGTGTTTTGTCGTGCGCGCCTTCTAGCCGAAAGCGAAGCGGCGCACCATAGTCTCGACATTGTTGCGCGGCAAGCATTGCCATGGTGCCAGCAAGCGCAATTCGAACGGCCTCGCTAACTCTTTGTTTACGGGCTCTTCACGACCTAAGTTTAGGCTTCGAGCTTCTCGGCCTGCGGTAATATGCCAGGACAAGGAAAGACGTAAAGATCATGCCGGGCAGTCGGCCTCACCTCTTCGCGCTGCTTGGCGCCACGCTCGCGCTGATGCCGGGCATGGCGATCGGCGGTAGCGTGGATGTGCGGGTCACTTCGGCCATTCCGTTGCCAGGCTCGGCCATTCCGATGCCGGGCTCGGCCATTCCGATGCCCGGCCTACGGGACAAAGCGCAAGAAGATGCCTCACCCGGCGTCGCCCTGTTGAAGAGCGGACTGGACGCGCTGGCGGCTGGCGATAGTCCCCGCGCCCGTGCCGTGCGCGATGCCCTTCCCGTCCATTCGCTCGACCAGCATATCCTTGCCTGGGCCATCGCGCTTTATGGCGGTGACAAGGTTCCGAGCGGCGACATTGCCGCCGCTGCGAAGATGTTGCCGAATTGGCCGGGCACCGTCGCGCTGCGCAAGAACAGCGAGCGCGCGCTCTATCGCGAGAACCCTGCCCCCGACATCGTCGTTGCGGCATTCGACGGCAGCCAGCCGCAGACATTCGAAGGCGTGGCGGTGCTTGCCCGCGCCTATGTGGCGTCGGGCAACGTCAAGGCTGCGCGTTCGGTGCTGTCGCCATTCTGGCGCACCGCGATCCTGGAGGCCAAGGACGAGACGGCGCTGATCAAGGAGTTCGGCGGCCTGATCCCCACCGCCGACCACCGTTTTCGCATGGAGCGCATGTTCTATGCCGACCGCGCGAATTCCGCGCTGCGTGTTGCCGGCCTCGCCGGTGCCCAGCAGCTTGCGGACGCCTGGGCAGCGGCCGACAAAGGCGACAAGAACACCGCCAAACTGCTGAAAGCGGTGCCGGCGGCACAACGTTCGGCTGGATATTTCTTCGCGCAAGCCGAATATCTGCGCAGGCAAGAGGATTTTACCGGCGCCGCGGCCATTGTGATGCAGGTACCGACCGACCGCGAAGCTCTGGTCGATCCGGATGCCTGGTGGGTCGAGCGCCGAGTGCTGTCGCGCGAACTGGTCGACCAGGGCGACATGAAGACGGCCTACCGGATCGTCGCCACACACGCCGCCGAAAGTGCCACCAATGCCGCAGATGCTGAATTCCATGCCGGCTGGTACGCGCTGCGCGGCCTGAACGACCCAAAAACCGCGGCAACGCATTTCGCGCGCATCGCCGACCTTGCCCAAGGGCCGATGACGCTGTCGCGCGCGTATTACTGGCTTGGCCGTGCGGCGGAAGTCGGCGGCCCGGGCAACGCGAAAGACTATTTTGCACGCGCCGCTGCCTACGGCACGACATTTTATGGCCAGCTTGCCGCCGAGCGGGTCGGCCGGCAGGCGCTGAACATCGTCTATCCCTCGCCAAGTGCCGCCGACCGGCAGAATTTTGCCGGCCGGGAGGCCGTCAGCGCCATCAAGCGGCTGCAAGAAGCCGGCTACGACCGCTATGCCGAGACGCTTTATCGCGATCTTGCCGGACAGTTGACCAGTCCGGGCGAGCTGGCGCTGCTGGCTGTCCTGGCGGAAAAGCAGGGCAACCATTTCATGGCGCTGAAAATCGGCAAGATCGCCGGCGCGCGTGGCATCGATGTCGGCGCGCTGTCGCATCCGCTCGGCGTCATTCCTGATTCGGCCGACATTTCCGGGTCGGGCAAGGCGCTGGCCTATGCGATCGCCCGTCAGGAAAGCGAGTTCAACATCGGCGCCGTGTCCAGCGCAGGCGCGCGCGGGCTGCTGCAGCTGATGCCGGGCACCGCCAAGCAATTGGCGAAGAAGGCCGGATTGCAGTTTTCGCAGACACGGCTGACCACCGACGCCGGCTATAACGCGACGCTCGGTTCCGCCTTCCTCGGCGAGCAGCTCGATCGCTTCAACGGCTCCTACGTACTGACCTTTGCCGGCTACAATGCCGGCCCCAACCGGGCCAGCCAGTGGGTGACCAGATACGGTGACCCACGCGGCAAGGACATCGACGCGGTCGTCGACTGGATCGAGCGGATTCCCTACACGGAAACAAGAAGTTACGTCCAGCGCGTGATGGAGAATTACGAGGTCTACAAGATGCGTATTTCGGGCAAATACGACATCGTGGGCGATCTGGTGAACGGGCGGAGTTGAGGCATGATAGATGTGGCCGCCTTCTTGCTGCGATATTTGCACAGCGCTCGACATCTTTGAATCGCGTCCCTTCACACCCCCCTCTGCCCTGCCGGGCATCTCCCCCGCAAGGGGGGAGATCGAATGTCACGTCGGCCTTCGCCAATCTCCAACGCAACAGGATGGGCTGAGCGCCGACGCTGCCAATCTCCCTCCTTGCGGGGGAGATGCCCGGCAGGGCAGAGGGGGGTACTGTCCCGCCAAATTTCAAAATTTCCCGCGCCACGTCCTTCAATTTGACCGTCCGTGCCCCCGCCTGTAGCAGTCGCAGACCATCTACACGACGGAGGAGTCCGCATGCCAAACCACGAAGGCTTTTCCGATTTCTTCTACGCCGCACCCGATGGGCTCCAGCTCCACGCACGTGTCTACGGCGAAGCAAGTCCCGGCCACTGGCCGGTCGTCTGCCTGCCGGGCCTGACCCGCAATGCCCGGGATTTTCATGAGCTGGCGCTCTATCTGTCGACCCATGCGGCAAATCCGCGAAAGGTCATTGCCTTCGACTATCGCGGGCGCGGGCAATCCGCCTACGACTCCGATATCAGCCACTATAATGTCGGTGTCGAGGCCGGCGACGTCCTTGCCGGGCTGGCGGCGCTGAACATCGAAGACGCAGCCTTCATCGGGACGTCGCGCGGCGGGCTGATCATCCATGTGCTCGGGATGATGCGGCCGGCTGTCCTGAAAGCCATTATTTTCAACGACATCGGACCGGTGATCGAGGTGGCTGGGCTTGCCCATATCCAGTCTTATCTCGAGCGCGACCCGACACCGAAAACCCGCGCACAGGCGGCTGCCGCCCAGCGCGGCGTGCATGGCAAGGACTTCTCCGCCCTTGCGGGGCCGGATTGGGATCGGATGGTCTGGGCTCTCTACCGTGAAACGGACGGTGGCCTGGTGCCGGATTTCGACCCGAAGCTGGTCGACACCGTTGCCAGTCTCGACCTGGCGCAGCCGCCGCCTGTTCTATGGCCGCAATTCGAGGCGTTGGCAGCCATTCCCTTGCTCGCCATTCGCGGCGCCAATTCGAGACTGCTGTCCATAGACACCCTGCAACAGATGAGAGAGCGCCATTCCATGATGGAAGCGTTCACGGTCGTGGGCCAGGGCCACGCGCCATTCCTTGAGACTGGTAGCCTGCCCAACGACATCGCAGGTTTTCTTGAACGCGCCGAGCGGCGGAACAGCCTGAAGTAGATCCCAAGACCAAACGAGGTCCTGGGATTGCCACATAGTATAGGTCGGGCTCGCCAGCCTACTTGGCTTTTGAACTTTTCCTGGGCGCTTTCTGCGATTCCTTTGCCGCGGTGGCCTCGTTCACTTGTTTCCGCTCTGCCTTCGGCGACGAGGGCGTCGTCACGGGCGATGAAAACATGGAGCCTTGCGCGCAGTTGCCAGCCGGCTGGCACGATCGAGGCGTTTCCAGCACGATGACGCAGCCATCGAGATCGTTGGTGGCCAGATGCGCGTAGCGCATGGTCATCGACAGTGTCTGGTGGCCGAGCCACATCTGCACGCGCCTGATGTCGATGCCGCCTTGGACAAGACGCGAGGCGCAGGTGTGGCGCAGGATGTGCGGCACCACCTGGTCGTCGGCGCCGAGGCCGACTTCGGCCTTCGCGTCGTTCCAGATGGCACGGAACTGTGCCTGGCTGAGCTTGGTGAACGGTCCCTTGGGCCGGCGGCCTTCGGCGGGCGGCAGCTTGATGACCTCCTTGACCCGCTCGGTCATCGGAATGGTGCGGCTGCGGCCGGATTTGGTGATCCAGAAACTGACGCGATGCTCCTGGATGTCATTCCAGATCAGCCCAAGCGCCTCACCGAGACGGCATCCGCTATCGACCAGGAAGACCGAAAGCCTGTAGGCGTCCTCGCTGCGGCTCTTGATAGCGGCGAACAACCGTGCCTCTTCGTCCCTCTCGAGGAAACGAATCCGTCCCGCCCGCTCCTTCTGGCGGCGGAACTCGGGCAGGCTGTGGATATCCCCCATCTTGTGAGCCTTGCGCAGCAGTTTGCTGAGAGCAGCCATCTTTCGATTGATGGTTGCGTTGCTGTTGCCGCGCTGGCGCAAGGTGCCGATAAGGTTGTCCAGGGTACTCTGGTCAAAGGCGCTGAACCGCTCCCCAAGGAGAAGCTCATCTATCTCGCCTATGAATGAGCTGACATTATATTTATGCCGCCCATCATCCCAAAGTATATCCCGATATGCTGAAAACAACTCTCCGACCCTATACGATTTTACTTCTCTGATCTTGTTGTAACTGTATCGTATCGTCGAATTCTGAGAAGAAAACATCGTAAAATGATCAGAGGGCCCACCCTCTTGAATCGCTTCGTTTGTCATTATTTGCCACACCCCCGAGTGGATAGATTCAGCCCTATCCGTTTGGAGGCGTCCTTTCAAGAGTTTAAAATCGTGCGGCTGATTTCATCCGCCGGGCGGCGGATCCCACGAAATCATTCCTCGGATTTTATTCAGCTACCGAATCCCCCTTTTCCTTCTGTCTGACCAAGCCCAGTCACGAAACAAAGACAGCCCGGGCGTAGAAGCGCCCGGGCTGGATTTCACTTGTAAGGAACCAGCCCTTAGAACGAGCGCTGGAAGCGGAGGATGCCGCCGATGGCGCTATCCTCACCGGCCGGAATGCCAGTCCAGTTGGAGTCGCCTTCATTGACGTAGTCGACTTCGGCCGTGACCGTGAGACCTGGAACGACGTCGTAGGCGATGTTCGCCGCCACGCCGAGGTTCTGGTCCTCATCATACGAAATCTGGGTGTTGAACGAGGTCTTCTCGTTGAACTTGTAGGTGCCACCGCCCCAGATCGCCCAGTTGCCGCCCCACTGCTTGAAGAAGCCGCGACCGCCAGCCGGAATGGCCCAGGTCGGATCCGAGAGATTGTCATCGGAACCATAGCCGCCCATGACCCACAGCTGTATGGCGTCATTGACGTTCACGTCCAAGCGCACCTTGCCGGCGACTTCTTCGTAGTTGCTGTCATAAGCCACGACACCGGTGATGGCGCCCCAGCCCTGCGTGTACTTCACGCCGCCGACGACATGCGGAACGTAGCTGTCGATCGTGCCCCTGCCGTAGGCACCAGGCGTGCCAGCGCCCGAGCCTTCTTCAAGAGAGACCACGGCCGAGAAGCCGTTGCCAGCGTCGAAGTAGTACTGGATGACGTTGGAGTCGAAATCACCGTAGGGAACGAGCGTATCCTGGATGACGTTGCCGGCATAGCCGATGAACGTATTGAACGCCGATTCGTCCTTACCGACGCGGAGACCACCGAGCTGGATCCAGGCGAAGTTCAGAGAAGGAGTGGCATTGCTGGCAACAGCACTGTCGCCATTGCCGAAGTTCCAGCGGGTCTCGGTGAAGGTCTTCAAGGTGCCGAGCTCGGTTTCCTGGCCGGTCCAGGTCTTCAGCGTGAAGCGGGCATTCTTGTGCCAGGTGTCGTTTTCGGTGCCGTCCTCAACGTCGGTGGCGCGAGCACCATCGAAGCTGCCTTCCTCGCCGGCGCTGATGTCATAGCGGACAAAGCCGCCGATGCGCAGGCAGGTTTCGGTGCCGGGGATGTAGAAGTAGCCAGCGCCGTAGACGTCGCAAATCTTGACGTATTCAGCGGGTTCCGGCTCGGCGACGACGACGGCGTCGGCGGCGCGCGCACCGGAAACTGCGATCAGGGCCGCAGCGGAGCCGAGGAGAAGGCTCTTAATGTTCATTTTCTGACCTCCAGTCAGAATCGAACAAAACAGCGGCGTTTCGGGAGCATTTTGGCGCCGAATCGCGCGGCGATGGCAGCGGGATATCCAGCTATCAGCCTGTTTTAATGAAGTAATTTTTGGACGCCGGTCTTCAAGCAGGCAGAAGTGGCGGAGAGGATGGGATTCGAACCCACGAGAAGCTTTTGACCTCTACTCCCTTAGCAGGGGAGCGCCTTCGACCACTCGGCCACCTCTCCGTTGCGCCGCTGGATAGAGAAAAGCATCCGCACAATCAACAAACCCGCGTCACTATATGGAAAAGTCTGAGCGCGCCGAACATCGGCTTTTCCTCGGATGCGGCGGATCCGCGGCAATTCCCTGGCGGATGACTCGTGGTCTTGCCATGATTCCGTCGACCGATCGCCGGATTCGGCGGTAAATAAGGGGTTGCGGCGGTCCGGATAGTTAACGAGAGCTTTCTAAGTGAGGCCAAATCGTGACGTTTCTGCAACACAGGCCGGGCATAGCAGCCGAATAGCCCTTTCGCCGGTACGATCGTGGTTGAACGCCGCCGCCTCATGGGTAATGTCGGTTTCGAGGAAGCGGCGCGGTGCGCATCTTTTTCGGTAGTGGGGATGGGGCAGGGAACGCTGTCCTTCAGCAAAGAATACCCAGACCCGTTTTTTAACTTTTGACTGGAGGTCAGAAAATGAACATTAAGAGCCTTCTCCTCGGCTCCGCTGCGGCCCTGATCGCAGTTTCCGGTGCGCGCGCCGCCGACGCCGTCGTCGTCGCCGAGCCGGAACCCGCTGAATACGTCAAGATTTGCGACGTCTACGGCGCTGGCTACTTCTACATCCCCGGCACCGAGACCTGCCTGCGCATCGGCGGCTATGTCCGCTACGACATTGGCGGCGGCGACGTCGGCTCGTTCGACGGCGCTCGCAGCTTCGATCACGAAGACGGTTCCGAAAACGACACCTGGTACAAGAATGCCCGCTTCACGCTGAAGACCTGGACCGGCCAGGAAACCGAACTCGGCACCTTGAAGACCTACACCGAGACCCGCTGGAACTTCGGCAACCGCAACGGCTACGGCGCCTTCGACGCCGACGGCTTTCCCCTTGGCAATACTGCCGGCAACAAGGGCACCTCGCTGAACTTCGCCTGGATCCAGCTCGGTGGCCTGCGCGTCGGTAAGGACGAATCGGCCTTCGATACGTTCATCGGCTACGCCGGCAACGTCATTCAGGATACGCTGGTTCCCTACGGCGATTTCGACACCAACGTCATCCAGTACTATTTCGACGCTGGCAACGGCTTCTCGGCCGTTCTCTCTCTCGAAGAAGGCTCGGGTGTCGTTGGCACCATCGACAGCTACGTTCCGCACGTCGTCGGCGGCGTGAAGTACACGCAGGGCTGGGGCGCCATCACCGGCGTCATTGCCTATGACAGCAACTACGAAGAAGTCGCCGGCAAGGTCCGCTTGGACGTGAACGTCAATGACGCCATACAGCTGTGGGTCATGGGCGGCTACGGCACCGACGACAACCTTGACGACGGCACCTATGCCATTCCGGCTGGCGGTCGCGGCTTCTACAAGCAGTGGGGCGGCAACTGGGCAGTGTGGGGCGGTGGCACCTACAAGTTCAACGAGAAGACCTCGTTCAACGCCCAGATTTCGTATGACGACTGGAAGAACCTCGGCGTCGCGGCGAACATCGCCTACGACATCGTTCCCGGCATGACGATCACGGCCGAAGTCGACTACCTCAATGCAGGCAAGTTCGACGACGCCGACTTCTCCAACTGGACTAATGCCGACAAGAAGAGCAGTGTCGGCGGCCTCCTCCGCTTCCAGCGCTCGTTCTAATAAATTTCGCTTCGGCGAAATTGAAAACCCGGCGGGCAACCGCCGGGTTTTTTGCATCGAAGACAGGCCTCGCGGCAACTTGCGCCCACCCACCCGGCGCGCTAGCAAGAAGCCCCCTTTTCAAGCGAGCTTCCGCTATGCGCCAACGCCCTCCCCTAACGCCGCTCGTCGACGCGCTTCCGTCGACCGTGCCCTTCGTCGGACCCGAAGCGCAGGAGCGCGAGCGGGGCCGCGCTTTTCGCGCCCGCATCGGTGCCAATGAGAGCAGCTTTGGGCCTTCGCCGCGCGTCATCGCCCGCATGGCCGAGATCGCCGGCGACATGTGGATGTATTGCGATCCCGACAATCATGATTTGAAGGTGGCGGCCGCCGCCCATCACCGCGTGAAGGCCGAGAACGTTGTGGTCGGCGAAGGCATAGACGGCCTGCTCAGCCTGGTGGCCCGCATGTATGTGGCGCCGGGCGATACCGTGGTCACGTCGCTCGGAGCCTATCCGACCTTCAACTTCCACATTGCCGGTGTTGGCGGGCGGCTGGTCACGGTCCCCTATGAGAACGACATGGAAAGCCTGGACGGCCTGCTGGCGGCGGTGCGCAAGGACAAGGCGCCGCTGGTCTATCTGTCCAACCCGGACAATCCGATGGGCAGCTGGCGGGAGGCGAACGAGCTCATCCGCTTCATCGAGGCACTGCCGGAAACCACCATGCTGGTGCTCGACGAGGCCTATGGCGAACTGGGCCCGGCCTCGGCGCTGCCGCCGATCGATATCTCCAGGCCAAACGTCATCCGCATGCGCACGTTTTCGAAGGCTTATGGGCTCGCCGGCATACGCTGCGGCTATGCGATCGCCGAGGCCCAGGTGATTCGCGACTTCGAGAAGATCCGCAATCATTATGGCGTCAGCCGCATGGCGCAGATCGCCGGCGTCGAGGCGCTTGCCGATCAGGACTATCTCAGGAGCGTGGTGGCGCGGGTGGCTGCCGGCCGCCGGCGCATCGCCGGCATTGCCGAGCAGAACGGGCTGATGCCGCTGGCGTCGGCGACCAACTTCGTCACCATCGATTGTGGTCGCGACGGCGCCTTCGCGCTGAAAGTGCTGCAGGGCCTGCTGTCGCGCGACGTCTTCATCCGCAAGCCGATGGTGCCGGTGCTCGACCGCTGCATCCGCGTCAGCGTCGGCCTCGATCACGAGCTCGATATTTTTGCCGAGGAACTTCCCGGTGCTTTGGCGGCAGCGCGCGGAAACTAGGATCCGCCAGCAGGCAAACCAGATCACAAGGCGCGCGCTTACAAATCCAGTTCCCAAGTCTGGCCGGTCAATTCCTTGCCGAAACTGTGGTGATGCTGCTGCGAGACCAGCCTGAAGCCGGCGCGCTCGTAGATCGCGCGCGCCGCGACGAGAACGTCGTTGGTCCACAGCACCAGCCTGATATAGCCGCAAGCCCGAGCCTGGTTCACGCATTCCGCGACCAGGCGTTTGCCTATGCCAAGGCCGCGCGCCGTCGCCTCGACATGCAGCAGCCTCAGCTTGGCCACCTCGTCATCCTGATGAACAAGGAACACCGCGCCGACCGGCTGTCCATCGCGTTCGGCGATCCAGCAGAAATCGCGGCCGGGCTCGAAATTGCGGATGAAATCGGCGCCGATCTCGGCGAGCATGGCCTCGAACTCGATGGTCCAGCCATATTCCTCGGCATAGAGCTGGGCCTGCCGCTGCACGACCCAGCCGACGTCGCCGACGCGGTGCGGCCGCAGCGTCACCTCGCCGTTCTCACAGGCGGGATCACCCAGCAATTCCCCCACCTTGCGCAAGGCGCTGCCCAGTTCCTGCAATCTGTGGTCAGGCAAATTCTCGATAAGCCGCGCCGTATCGCGATCCGCCGCGGCCTGGAGCCCTGAAAGGGCTGCCTCGCCTCTTGCCGTGAGCGACAGAATCCGCCGGCGCTTGTCGGCCGGATCGGTCCGGGTCTCGGTCAGCCCTTCGCCGGCGAACTTGCGCAGAATTCGCGTCAGATAGGCGGCATCGACGCGTAGTTGCCTGGCGATATCGGAAGCAGTGGGGCCTATCTCCAGATGAAAAACCTTGGCAAGAAAACCCCGCTCCCCAGCAGCTTCAGAAGCCGCCGGACGATTAAGGTGGCCGAGTTCGAAAAGCACGCGCGCCTCGGTCAAGGTGAATGCGCTTTGTGTCAGCGTCTCGTCGAGAAGACCAACGGTGCGCGTGTAGAAGCGATTGAAGCGCCTGATATCGGCCACCAGTGCTTTTCGTTCGTCCAACATTTGCGTCCAACTCCCAATAGCCAGCCCCATTTTCCAAAATTAGTGGACTGAGTAAATTAAATTTCGAAAGCCAGAGAGCCAAGTGCTTTGTGCGCATAATTCCCAGGTTGCTTTCCCCGGGCCATGCGCCAGATTCCAAGGAGACAGGCTTGGAGACAGTCATGACTGATCCTCGGGAAGTGCGGGCGCGCGTCTACGGCAATGTGCAAGGCGTCGGTTTCAGGATTTGGGCCCGGGACGAGGCCACAAGCCTCGGTCTTGCGGGTTGGGTTCGCAATGAAGCGGACGGGTCTGTAACGACCCAGATTGCAGGCCTTGATGAGGCGGTTTCGACAATGATCGAACGACTGTGGAAAGGGCCGTCCGGGGCTTCCGTCTCGAGGGTCGACGTCGAGGAGTTGGCACCCGGAAACACATCTGTCGAGTTCAGGATTGTTGCATGATGGTGGATTTGGTTTAGCGCTCTTGAATTAATTGAACGTTCGTTTTATTATTGTCCCGCGAAGGGGCAGACATGGCGCGTACGACCGGATCAGATGGTGAAAAGACCGAGGCAGCCATCCGCGAGGCGGCGGTCAATCTGATCGCCCGTTTTGGCTACGAGGCGATGTCGACGCGCCAGCTCGCCGCCGAAGTCGGCGTCCAGGCGGCCGCGCTCTACCGCTATTTCCCGACCAAGGAAGAGCTTCTGTTCACACTGATGCGCGAGCACATGGAAGGTTTGACCGATGCGTGGGAAGCAGCCCGCCCTATCAGTGCGGATCCCGTGCAACGGCTGTCAGCCTATGTCGAGAACCACATCGCCTTTCATATCGAGCGCCGGCACGCCACGCATGTGTCGAACATGGAATTGCGCAGCCTGTCGCCAGAAAAGCTGACGCAGATCCTGCGGATGCGTACGGCCTACGAAAAGGAACTGCGAGCCATCCTGCGCGACGGCACCGAGACGGGCGCCTTCAGCATCGACGACACCGGGCTGACGGCGATGGCGCTGATCCAGATGATGACCGGCGTTATCGTCTGGTTTCGACCGGGCGAGCGGCTGTCGATCACTGAAGTGACGGCGACATATCTTTCGATGACAATGCGGCTCGTCGGCGCGAAGATCGACGCCTACAGCGCCGCGCGTGCCTTCGGACGCGCAAAGGACGTTGTAGCATTTTGATTTCGCGCATGACCCGACAATCGAAGTCGATTTTCGGAGTCATGCGGCAGGAGGAACCATGTACACGAACACGCTCGGCTTCGGGCATGACGAGGATATCGAGGCGTTGCGCGATCTGGTGCGACGCTTCGCGCAGAACAAGATCGCGCCGATCGCCGCCGATATAGACCGTTCGAACGAATTCCCGGCGCATCTGTGGAGCGAACTCGGCGCACTTGGCCTGCTCGGTATCACCGCCGATCCGGATTTCGGCGGCAGCGGTATGGGCTATCTCGCGCATGTCATCGCCGTCGAGGAAATCTCGCGCGCCTCGGCATCGGTCGGCCTCTCCTACGGCGCTCACTCCAATCTCTGCGTCAACCAGATCAATCGCTGGGCGACGACCGCGCAGAAGGAAAAATTCCTGCCGCCGCTGTGTTCGGGCGAACGCGTCGGCGCGCTGGCGATGTCGGAATCCGGCGCCGGCTCGGATGTCGTCTCGCTCAAGCTGCGTGCTGAAAAGCGTAACGACCGCTACGTGCTGAACGGCACCAAGATGTGGATCACCAACGGACCGGACGCCGAGACGCTGGTCGTCTATGCCAAGACCGATCCGGAGCGAAACTCGCGCGGCATCACCGCTTTCATCGTCGAGAAGGCGATGGCCGGGTTTTCCGTCGCGCAAAAGCTCGACAAGCTCGGCATGCGCGGCTCCAACACTGGCGAACTGGTATTCGAGGACGTCGAAGTGCCGTTCGAAAACGTGCTGCACGAGGAAGGGCGCGGCATTGAAGTGCTGATGTCGGGCCTCGACTATGAGCGCGCCGTGCTGGCCGGCGGCCCGATCGGCCTGATGGCGGCATGCCTCGACGTGGCCATCCCCTATGTGCATGAGCGCAAGCAGTTCGGCCAGGCGATCGGCGAGTTCCAGCTGGTGCAGGGCAAGCTGGCCGACATGTACACGACGATGAATGCCGCGCGCGCCTATGTCTATGCCGTCGCCGCCGCTTGCGATCGCGGTCAGACGACGCGCAAGGATGCCGCCGGCTGCGTGCTGTTTGCCGCCGAGAAGGCGACGCTGATGGCGCTGGACGCCATCCAGCTGCTCGGCGGCAATGGCTATATCAACGACTATCCGACCGGCCGCCTGTTGCGCGACGCCAAGCTCTACGAGATCGGCGCCGGCACCAGCGAGATCCGTCGCTGGCTGATCGGGCGCGAGATCATGGCGGAGGGACTATAGTATGGCGGTACTCCAAACCCAGATCTCCCCCTCCTCCGAGACCTTCCGCGCCAATGCCGAGCGCATGCGAGCCTTGGTCGCCGACATCGCGGAAAAAGCCGCGACCGTGGAGCGCGGTGGCTCGGACGAAGCGCGTGAGCGCCATGTTTCGCGCGGCAAGCTGTTGCCGCGCGAGCGCCTCGCCCAGCTGCTCGATACCGGCTCGCCCTTGCTCGAGATCGGCCAGTTTGCCGCATGGTCGATGTATGGCGAGGAGATTTCGTCGGCCGGCATGATCGCCGGCATCGGCCGCGTCGAAGGCACCGAGGTGATGGTCGTCGTCAACGACGCCACGGTGAAGGGCGGGACCTATTATCCGCTGACCGTGAAGAAGCATTTGCGCGCCCAGGAGATCGCGCTGCAGAACAATCTGCCTTGCATCTATCTGGTCGACAGCGGCGGCGCCAATCTGCCCAACCAGGATGAGGTGTTTCCCGATCGCGAGCATTTCGGCCGCATCTTCTACAACCAGGCCAATATGTCGGCGGCCGGCATTCCGCAGATCGCCTGCGTCATGGGTTCCTGCACGGCGGGCGGCGCCTATGTGCCGGCGATGTCGGACGAAACGATCATGGTGCGCAACCAGGCGACCATCTTCCTCGGCGGCCCGCCGCTGGTGAAGGCGGCCACCGGCGAGGACGTCAGTGCTGAGGATCTCGGCGGCGCCGATGTGCACACCAGGCTTTCCGGTGTCGCCGACCACTACGCGCTGGACGACGACCATGCGCTCGCCATCTGCCGGCGCATTGTCAAAAACCTGAATCGGAACAAGACTGTAAGCCTGAACTTACAGAAGTCGGTTCCGCCGCTTCATCCGGCGGATGAACTCTACGGCATCATGCCGACCGACCTGCGCCAGCCCTACGACGTGCGCGAGGTGATCGCACGCATCGTCGACGGCTCCGAGTTCGATGAGTTCAAGCAGAACTACGGCATCACGCTGATCACCGGCTTTGCCCACCTCCATGGCATGCCGGTCGGCGTCATCGCCAACAACGGCGTGCTGTTTTCCGAAAGCGCGCTGAAGGGCGCGCATTTCATCGAGCTGTGCTGCCAGCGCAAGATCCCGCTGGTCTTCCTGCAGAACATCACCGGCTTCATGGTGGGACGTAAATACGAGGCCGGCGGCATCGCCAAGGACGGTGCCAAGCTGGTTATGGCTGTCGCCACCGCCAGGGTGCCGAAGGTGACCATGATCATCGGCGGCTCGTTCGGCGCCGGCAATTATGGCATGTGCGGCCGCGCCTACTCACCGCGCTTCCTGTGGATGTGGCCGAACGCCCGCATCTCGGTGATGGGCGGTGAACAGGCGGCGACGGTGCTGGCCATGGTCAAGCGCGAGGGCATCGAGCGCAAGGGTGGAGAATGGAGCGCCGAGGAAGAGGCGAAATTCAAGAAGCCGATCCTGATGAAATACGAGCATGAGGGCCATCCGCTCTACTCGTCCGCTCGCCTCTGGGACGACGGCATCATCGACCCGGCGAAGACGCGCGACGTGCTGGCACTCAGCCTGTCAGCCTCGCTCAACGCCGAGATCGAGGAGACGCGCTTCGGCGTGTTCAGGATGTGAGATGAACGAACGCCCGCGAATTCAGGTTCATACCGGCGACATCACCAAGCTAGCGGTCGACGCCATCGTCAATGCCGCCAATACCTCATTGCTCGGCGGCGGCGGGGTCGATGGCGCCATCCACCGCGCCGCAGGCCGCGAGCTTGAGTTCGAATGCCGGATGCTGAACGGATGCAAGGTCGGCGACGCGAAGATCACCAAGGGTTACAAACTGCCGGCTCGACACATCATCCACACAGTCGGCCCAGTCTGGCAGGGCGGCGGCAAGGGCGAAGCCGAGTTGCTGGCCTCCTGCTATATCAGGTCGCTCGAACTCGCCGCCGCCAATGACTGCCGCACAGTGGCGTTCCCGGCGATCTCGACCGGTGTCTACCGCTACCCGAAAGACGAGGCGACCCGTATCGCCGTCAGCACGGTGGCTGACTTCATGAACCAAAACATAGTGCCGGGAACCGTCATCTTCTGCTGCTTCGATGAGCCGACGGCGGAATTATACCGGCAGGTCGTTGCTGCCCTCGGCGGAGGGTAGACTACATGGGCAAGGTGATCCATTTGCGTGGCGAAGTGCGAATTTCGGTTACGGAACTGGCGGCGCCGGGGAAAGGTCGCCGAGTCGCTGCTGATACCCTGTCTGACCATCGGCGAACGCGAGCACGGATAGGCTGGCGGGACAGCGCTCCCCTCTGTCCTGCCGTCGCCAGATTCTCGGTTGTGGAGGCTCCATGTTCGCCAAGATCCTGATCGCCAATCGGGGCGAGATCGCTTGCCGTGTCATCCGTACGGCCCGCAGGCTTGGCGTGCACACCGTCGCCGTCTATTCGGACGCCGACGCCAGGGCCCTGCATGTCGAGATGGCCGACGAGGCCGTGCATATCGGCGCCTCGCCTGTCGGCGAAAGCTATCTGCGCGGCGACAAGATCATCGCCGCGGCCCTGGCGACGGGTGCTGAAGCCATTCATCCCGGCTATGGCTTCCTATCCGAAAACCCCAATTTCGTCGACCAGATGGTAGCGGCGGGGCTCATCTTCATCGGGCCGGCGGCGGGCTCGATCCGTGCCATGGGGCTGAAGGACGCCGCCAAGCGGCTCATGGAAAAGGCCGGCGTGCCGGTCGTGCCGGGCTACCATGGCGAGGCGCAGGAGATCGTGCTGCTTGCGTCCAAAGCACGCGAGATCGGCTATCCCGTGCTGATCAAGGCGCGTGCTGGCGGCGGCGGCAAGGGCATGCGCCGCGTCGAGCATCCCGACGAGTTTTCCGAAGCGCTGTCCAGCGCGCGGCGTGAGGCGAAAGCCGCCTTCGGCGACGACCGCGTGCTGGTCGAGAAATATGTCGACAAGCCGCGCCACATCGAGGTGCAGGTGTTCGGCGATAGCCTCGGCAATGTCGTGCATCTCTACGAGCGCGACTGCTCGGCGCAGCGCCGCCACCAGAAGGTGATCGAGGAGGCGCCCGCCCCCGGCATGACACCGGCTTTGCGCAAAGCAATGACGGACGCGGCGGTAAAGGCCGCCAAGGCGATCAATTATTCCGGCGCCGGCACCATCGAATTCATCGTCGATGCCTCGCAGGGCCTGAAGGCCGACCGCTTCTGGTTCATGGAAATGAACACCCGCCTGCAGGTCGAGCACCCGGTCACCGAAATGGTCACCGGCATCGATCTGGTCGAGTGGCAGTTGCGGGTCGCCAGCGGCGAAGAGCTACCGAAGACGCAAAGCGAGATCGCGCTCGCCGGTCATGCCTTCGAAGCGCGCATCTATGCCGAGGATGCGGCAAAGGGATTCCTGCCAGCAACGGGCACCTTGCATCATCTGAAATTTCCGGATGCAGCCCCCGAAGGCGCCACGATGCGCGTCGAGACCGGCGTGCGGGCGGGTGACGCCATCTCGCCCTATTACGACCCGATGATCGCCAAGCTGGTCGTCCATGCGAAGGACAGGCAGGCGGCACTCGAAGCGCTTGGTGCGGTGCTGTCGCGAACCGAGGTCGCCGGTTCCACCGTCAACACCGCCTTTCTTGCCGCTCTGGCCGCCGATCCGGACTTTGCTGCAGGCGACGTCGCCACCAGCCTGATCGGCCGGCACCAGGAGACATTGACGATCATCCCGCCGCCGACCGGCGAAACCATTGCCGCCGCCGCTGTCGCAGCCTCGGCTGCCGGAGCATCGCCGCCATCCGACGATCCCTGGTCATCCCTTCCCGGCTATGCGCATTTCCACAGCGTGGCGCGGCGCACACGGCTGAAGTTCGGCGAAGACGATATCGCGGCAAGGGTTTCGGTGCGGCCGGATGGACGGTTCCAGGTGGCGCTGGATGCACCCTATGACAGCACAAATTCGCATGATTTTCGTGCTGCACCACGCCTCGCCCGCTGGCCAGGCCACATCACCGTGTTCGAAGACGCCGTCGGCTATACCTTCGCTGTGCCCGACCCGCTGGCGCGGGCGGACGAAGTAGCGGCCGGCTCCGGCAGCCTGCGTGCGCCGATGCCGGGGTTGGTCAAGCTGGTGCGTGTGGCAAAAGGCGACGCGGTAACCAGGGGCCAGCCGCTGCTGATCCTCGAGGCGATGAAGATGGAGCACACCATCGCCGCGCCGCATGACGGCGTGATCGCCGAGATCGCCACGGAGGGCGCGCAGGTCACCGACGGGACGGTGCTGGTGAGGTTCGTCGAGGACCAAAACGCCTCGACCGCGGTGGCGAGATGACGGTTCGAAAGACAAACGACAGGGCAAACAAGAAAATGGCCGGGACGAGCCCGGCCATTTGTCTATGCTATTCGGCCACCAGGGCGGCGATTACTGCGCGATCGGCGCGTATTTGCCGTCATGCCACTGGTTGATGTCGTAGCTGGCATTCTTGAGGTCGCCCTTCTCGTCGAAGGTGACATCGCCGACAACAGTGCTGATCGGAGTACCGTTCTTCAACGCTTCGGCAACCTTGGCCGGATCGTCGCTGCCGGCGCGCTTGATGCCTTCAGCAAAAGCCTGGATCACCGCGTAGGAGAACAGTGTGAAGCCTTCCGGCACGAAGCCGCCGGCCTTGATCTTCTCGACGGCTGCCTTGGCTTGCGGTTTTGCCTGGGGATCCGACGGGAACACGAACATGGTGCCCTCGCCGGCCGGGCCGGCAACCTGCCAGAATTCGGGCGAGGCGATGGAGTCCGGCATGATCAGCTGGAACTTGACGCTCTGTTCCGCCGACTGACGCAGGATCAGTCCAGCTTCAGGATGATAACCGCCGAAATAAACGACGTCGGCTTTCAAGTCCTTGAGCTTGGTGACGAGAGCCGAATAGTCCTTCTCGCCGGCGTTGATGCCGTCATAATAGACCTCCTTGAGGCCGCCGGCATTCATGGTTGCCCTGACGGCGTCAGCCACGCCCTGTCCGTAGGCGCTCTTGTCGTGCAGGACGACGACGTTCTTGCCGGCAAACTTCTTGGCGATCCATGGGCCGATGAAGGCGCCCTGCGCATCGTCACGCGTATAAAGGCGCATGATCGTCGGCCAGCCGGCCTTGGCCGCCGCGTCGGTCAGCACCGGGTTTGACGAAGCCGGGCTCATCATCAAAGCGCCGGCTTCGGCATAGACGGCCGAGGCCGGAATGCTGGAGCCCGAGCAGGCATGGCCGTCGATGAACTTGACGCCATCGGCGACGATGCGGTTGGCGACCGACACAGCCTGCTTGGGATCGCACTGGTCGTCTTCGATATCGAGCTTGATCATCGACCCGTTGACACCGCCCGCGGCGTTGATCGCGTCAGCAGCGGCCTGTGCGCCCTGCTTGAACTGATCGCCGATGGTGGCGAGCTGTCCCGTCATCGGGCCGACCACCGCAAAGGTGATGTCGTCGGCGAATGCGACCGGCGTGCTCATCATCAGGCCGAATATGGCCGCGTTCAAAATACTCAATTTTTTCATTGTAGTAGAACTCCTCCACTCACGCGCGGCCGCCCCGGCCGCACTTCTTCCAGAGAGGCGGGACAATTTCACCCTTCCTTGGGCCTGTCTAGGCGCATTGGCGCCGCTCGATTGGGCCTGCAAGACGTCATCCACGCAAAAAAGCCACGCCAGCCTTGTTCCGGCCGGTCGTGGCTTTTTTTGCCCGTCGAGCAATCTCCAGGCGCCCCCGCGCCTAATTATCCCGCTCGCCTTCCCCGTGTCGTGCGCGACTGAACCTTGCGGCCTGCCGCGTTCTCTTTCTTCAGAGCATGATCTCTGGACAAACGGTTTCCGTTAGTCCGAGAAGACCGAATTCCACACGCTCTGGGTTATCGACCGTCTTGCGCGGCCTTCTAATGTGCCGGGTCTGGCCGTCTGCGCGGTCTTGATCCCGGAGCTTCCCTGTCTTCGGTAGGCCTATCTGCGATCGGCGGATCTCAGTGGATGGTCATCCACTCGCGGGCTTCGCGAAGCGCCTTGGCAATCTCGACTTTCGACATTGCCGCCGACAGTTCGGAGCGCAGTTCCGCGGCGCGGGCCGAGCCCTTGATCGCGGCGATGTTGAACCATTTGTGGGCGGCAACGACATCGGTCTCGCAATCGCGGCCGGTCGCATACATCATGCCCAGTTCGAAAAGAATGTCGGCCTGGGCAGTTGCCCCCATGGCGCCGAAAGCTGCTTCAAGCATTTCAAAACGTGCCATTTCAAATCCCCTGTTTCCGGCCCCTGTCAGGCTCCCGAGAGCTGCCTCTTTCGTGCTTGCCGGCTGCTCTTCCGATGCTTTCGAGAATGCCGTGCAGGCTTGAATCTGTCGTTAAATGGCGTGCTTAATTTGAGGAAAACAAAGCTAAAACAATAGGTAAACGCGGAAATTCGTTAAGGATACAAAGCCAGCAATTCAGCCCGCTTGCATCAAATTTGACGAAAATTTTAAACTGACAAATCAAGACTCCGCTAACCACGGGAGACAAAGGCGCTGCGCCGGTCGTTTCATTTTCTCACTGACGGGCCGCATTCGGACGCCCTCAAGAATCCGAAAGTCTTCCGCAGCGGCACCGCTTTTGTTTTGTCGGGAGCTGGATTAGCTTACGTTTGCGTAAGGGGCAGACCGGCGAGGCGGAGCGTGCGGCCGGACGTCCAAAGGGAGGAAGACATGTTTCGAAAAACGAGCCTGGCCCTTGCGGCCACATTGATCATGGCGGGCGCGGCGTGGGCCGACCCGATCGAAGGCAATTGGAAGACGCAGGCCGGCGACACCGCGGCCATCGCTGGCGGCGGCTCGTTTTCCATCACGCTCAAGTCCGGCAAATATGCCGGCAAGACCATCGGCTCGCTCAAGGCGGCAGGCGATAACAAATATGCCGGTAACATCACCGATCCGGCAAACGACAGGACCTATTCGGGCAAGGCGACCCTTTCGGGCAGCTCGCTCAAGATGAGCGGCTGCGTGCTCGGCGGACTGATCTGCAAGAGCCAGACCTGGCACAAGCTCTGATCGACCGCATCCTTGTGACATGAAGACGGGGCCCGACGGGCCCCGTTTTCGTTTTGTCGCGGCGCAATGCCGGCACCCTGTCGAAACCGACGCCGGCGCCGCCAAAATCCCGTCAATCATTTTGAACCGCAGATGAACGCCGTCATCAGAGCCGGTTCAGTTGCATCAGGGCATTCTCCGGCGTGCTGAAGGAGACCCGACCCAATGCTTGCTCGCCGCTTCACCATTGTCTGCCTGCTGATGAGCCTGTTTGGAATGTTCTTCGCCATCCTCGTCGCTGAAGCGGGCCGTCCGGCCCGCACCTGGGACGAAGCCAGTTCCAGAACCTGCCGCCTCGCCTGCCCCACCCATCTTCGCAACTGAACAAAGAACCCAAGACCTCGAAAAGAAAAGCTGAAACCCCATGAACCGCTTCGCCGCCAACGCTCTCAAGACCCTTCGGCTTCTGCCGCGGGCGGCGCTTATCCTGACGGTTCTTGCCGCTCCGGTTCTGGCCGTGCCGATGATGCGCGCCGATGCCGGCTCGACGATCGAAGCACCAGCTTTGAAGAAGTCCGGCGTCGGCTTTGTCCTCCTGGTCAGCCTGCGGCGCGGATAAGAGATGTCTTGTGCATGTCGATATCCCGCGAGATGCATCGGAAAGAAACCCGACGCTTTGGCCGCCTTCGGTCGCGATACCCCTCCCAAGTGCCGGTCCAAGTCTCTATATTGAGTCATGGAAAAGCGAATCTACCCTCAAGCCATCGAATCTGTCGTCATGCCGGAGCCTTTTGGCCGGCAAAGCTTTGATAGCGCCGAAAAGGCCGTCGCGGCATTGCGGGTGCTTTACGACCGCAACACCAAGTTCCTGCGCGACTCCTTTGCGGAACTGGCGGCAGCGGGCGGCGATAATGGCAAGCGCTACCGGGCCTTTTATCCGGAGATTGGCGTCACCACCAACTCGTTCACCCAGATCGACTCCCGCCAGGCCTATGGCCATATGCCGACGCCGGGGCATTTTGCCACCACCATCACCCAGCCGGGTCTGTTCGCAAGGTACCTCGTCGAACAGCTGCGCCTGATTATGCGCAATCATGGGGTTGCGGTTACCGTGTCGGAATCGACCACGCCGATCCCGCTGCATTTCGCCTTTCTCGAAGGCACCCATGTCGACGGCGCGGCGGCCGAGCGCATCAAGCGGCCGATCCGAGACCTGTTCGACGTGCCGGATCTCGACGGCACCGACGACCAGATCGCCAACGGCACTTTCGAAGTGGCCTTCGGCGAGCCGAGGCCACTGGCGCCCTTCACGGCGCAGCGCATCGACTATTCGCTCCACCGCCTGTCGCACTATACGGCGACCACGCCGCAGCATTTCCAAAACTTCGTGCTGTTTACCAACTACCAGTTCTACATCGACGAATTCGTCGCCCGTGCCCGCGACCTGATGGCCAATGGCGGCGGCGGATATACCGAATTCGTCGAGCCGGGCAATGTCGTCACCTTGGCTGGGCAAAGCGCGCCCGGTGCCGGGATCGCGCCGCCGCGCCTGCCGCAGATGCCGGCCTATCACCTGAAAAAGCCGAACCATGGCGGCATCACCATGGTCAATATCGGCGTCGGTCCCTCCAACGCCAAAACGATCACCGACCACATCGCCGTGCTTAGGCCGCATGCCTGGGTGATGCTTGGCCACTGCGCCGGTCTGCGCAACACCCAGGCGCTGGGCGACTATGTGCTGGCGCATGCCTATGTGCGCGAGGACCACGTCCTCGACGACGATCTTCCGGTCTGGGTGCCGATCCCGCCGCTGGCCGAGATCCAGGTGGCGTTGCAGGAAGCCGTCGCCGAAGTCACCGGCCTGTCCGGCTACGACTTGAAGCGCATCATGCGCACGGGCACCGTTGCCACCATCGACAACCGCAACTGGGAGCTGCGCGACCAACGCGGCCCGGTGCAGCGGCTGTCGCAGTCGCGTGCCATCGCGCTCGACATGGAATCGGCGACCATCGCCGCCAACGGCTTCCGCTTCCGCGTTCCCTACGGCACGCTGCTGTGCGTTTCGGACAAGCCACTGCATGGCGAGTTGAAGCTGCCCGGCATGGCGACCGAATTCTACAAGCGCCAGGTGGCGCAGCATCTGACCATCGGCATCAGGGCGATGGAGAAGCTTGCGGAAATGCCGATGGATCGGCTGCATTCGCGCAAACTCAGAAGTTTTTCGGAGACGGCGTTCCAGTAGGACGATCTGCGCGCTGCCGGAGCATCTCATCATCTTGATTGGGCCGCATTTCTGCCGATAAGCAGGCCGGTATTCTCCGGCAACCCGCGCGGACCTGACCCGATGAGACGCAGTCGACACATGGCGGCTTCACTGGCATTTATCGCGATGATGATGTTCTCGGTTGCGCTGGTCGCCGGGTTCTTGGGTACCTTGCATCCGGCCTTCGATTCCTTCTCGCATTTCCGCGTCCACCTTGCCGTGCTGATGGCGCTTTGCGCACTGCCGCTTCTGGCCACGACATTTCGCCTGCAAGCGGCCGTGGCACTGCTTTTTGCCGTGGCGGCCGTTGCCACGACCTTCAACACATTACCTAGTCCATGGCCGGTTCAGGCTGCCTATGAAGCCAAGATCGAAGATCGTGCGATCTACAAGTTGCTGCAGATGAACCTGCGCTACGACAATCCGACGCCGAAGAAGGTGCTGTCGCTGATCGGCCGGACCAATCCGGACGTGATCACCCTCGACGAAGTATCGGCGATGTGGGCGACCGAGCTAGGCTACATCAGCAGCGCGTATCCATACCGGATCCTCTGCCCTTATCCCAACGGCATATTCGGTGTCGCGCTGCTCTCGCGGAGGCCCTTTGCCGCCGGCACCGAGGCGCGTTGCGAACGGCGCGGCGCCATGGCGACAGCGACCGTCGACTTCGGCGGCATCGACGTCGATGTCGCCGCGATCCATCTCAGCTGGCCGTGGCCACGCGAGCAGTACTGGCAGATCGGTGAACTCACCGATCAGCTCTCCGCGCTCGGGGAGACGGCCATCATGGCGGGCGACTGCAACGCCGTGTCGTGGAGTGCCGCCGTACGGCGCGTCGCCTCGCTCGGCGGGCTGACCGTCATGCCGTCCGCCGGGCCGACCTGGATCCACATCAAGCTGCCGGATGTCCTGCGGCGCTTCGCCGGCCTGCCGATCGACCAGGTTTTCAGCAAGGGCGGCGTGACCATTCATTCCTCGACACGACTGGAGGACACCGGCTCGGACCACCTGCCGGTCATGGTGGAATTCTCGCTCAGGCTGGCACAACAGAAGCCGGTCGACGAGCATGAAACCGCGACCGCGGCGATAGTCCAGACCGGCAAGACGCCAGGCTAAAAGATCAAGGCTTGATCAAAGCGGTGATGAGATGTTCGACATGCCCACCGTCGCGATGCTCGCGGGCGTCGAAAGCGATCTGCTTCGCCTCATATGCGGCATAGGTGGCCCTGATACGCCGCTGCGCCTCGCGGCGCGTCTTGTAGCAGGACCGGTCGTCGGCAATCCTGAGGCCGGAGATCGATCTTTCAGAGGCCCGCATCATTTCCTTGGCTAGGCGGCCATGGGTTTCTTCGTGGGCACGGACGCCGGCGAAGAACCGCGTCCATCGCTTCTGGAGCGCCGGCGTGGTGGCCGAGGCGGCATGTGGAAACGTGTAAAAGAGATTGAGCGTGCCATTGGCGCGCCGCAGACGGCAGGAGCCATTGTCCTGGCCGGCGTCAAGGTCCCAATCCACGGTGTAGCCGGTCTGCGCGATAGCGTGCGTCATGAAGCCGTGCTTCGGCCCCTTGCGGTCCATCGCCTTCATCAGCGCCAGGCCCGTGGTCCCGGTGATGTCATAGGTCCGCGTCTTGACCAGCACCCTGGTGTCGGCCGAGGCCACCGGAACGGAACCGCACACCGCGCCGATCGCCACAAGGCATGCCAGAACCGCCACGCGCATTGGCCATCTCCCTATCGTCAGGCAATGGAACCACAAGCGCGTGACAGTTTCAACAGTTCTAATATTTCACATGCCCGGTGGACCGGGCCTTCGCCAACATTTTGCTTGCGGTGGCCGAGATGTCCGGCCAGCGCGTGGCTTACATACCTTGGTAGACCGGGCCTTCGCCGCCTTGTGGCGGCACCCAGTTGATGTTCTGGTTCGGGTCCTTGATGTCGCATGTCTTGCAGTGGACGCAGTTCTGCGCGTTGATGACGAAGCGCACGTCCTTTGCCGCGGGATCGGCGGCGGCGTTGCCGTCCTTGTCGACCCACTCGTAGACACCGGCCGGACAATAGCGTGTCGAGGGCCCCGCAAAGACATCATGTTCGGACCGTTTCTGCAGTTCCATGTCACCGACAAGCAGGTGGACCGGCTCGTTTTCCTCGTGGTTGGTGTTGGACAGGAACACCGAGGACAGCCGGTCGAAGGTCAAAACGCCATCGGGCTTCGGATAGGCGATCTTCTTGTGTTGGGCGGCAGGCTCGAGTGTTGCGTAGTCGGCTTTGCCATGCTTCAGCGTGCCGAAGGGCGAGAAGCCGAACAGCGTATTCAGCCACATGTCGAGGCCGCCGAGGCCGACACCGACGATGGTGCCGAAGCGCGACCACAGCGGCTTGACGTTGCGCACCCTCTTCAGGTCCTTGCCGATGTCAGTCTCCCGCCATGCCGCCTCGTAGGAGGACAGCTCGTCATTGGCACGGCCGGCGCCGATCGCCTCGGCGACATGCTCGGCCGCCAGCATTCCCGAAAGGACCGCGTTGTGGGAGCCCTTGATGCGCGGCACGTTGACGAAGCCGGCCGCACATCCCATCAGCGCACCACCGGGGAAGGACAGTTTCGGCACCGACTGCCAGCCGCCCTCGGTGATGGCGCGCGAGCCGTAACCCAGGCGTTTGGCGCCCTCGAAGGTGCCCCTGATTGCCGGATGGGTCTTGAAGCGTTGGAATTCGTCGAACGGCGACAGCCAGGGGTTCTTATAATTGAGGTGGAGGACGAAACCGACCGCCACCTGATTGTCTTCGAGATGGTAGAGGAACGAGCCGCCGCCGGTCTTCATGTCGAGCGGCCAGCCGAAGGAATGCTGGACCAGGCCCGGCTTGTGGTTCTCCGGCTTTACCTGCCAGAGCTCCTTGAGGCCGATGCCATATTTGCCGGGCTCGCGGCCATCGGAAAGCTTGTATTTGGCGATCAATTGCTTGGCGAGCGACCCGCGCGCGCCCTCGCCGATCAGCACATATTTGCCCATCAGCGCCATGCCAGGTGCGAAGCCCGGGCCGTGCGTGCCGTCCTTCTCGATGCCCATGTCGCCGGTGACGACGCCGGTGACGGCGCCTTCTTCATTGTACAGCAAGCCGGCGGCGGCAAAGCCTGGATAGATCTCGACGCCAAGCGCCTCGGCCTTACCAGCCAGCCAGCGGCAGACATTGCCGAGCGAGACGATGTAATTGCCGTGATTGTTCATCAGCGGCGGCATCAGGAAGTTAGGCAGGCGGAACGAGCCGGCAGGGCCGAGCACCAGGAAATGGTCCGCCGTGACCGGCGTCTTGAAGGGGTGGCCTTCCTCGTCGCGCCAGCCCGGCAGGAGCCGGTCGATGCCGATCGGATCAACGACGGCGCCGGAGAGGATATGGGCACCGACCTCGCCGCCCTTTTCCAGGACGACGACCGAGAGCTCGGGATTGATCTGCTTGAGGCGGATGGCGGCGGCGAGGCCGGCCGGACCGGCGCCGACGATAACCACGTCGAATTCCATGCTTTCGCGTTCGATGTCGCTCATCAACCCCTCCGCACTGGCTTATCCCATTCGGGTATCTAGCTGGCTCCTTCGCTGCATAGCGCATCAATCGGCGACAGGAAACCGGCGCATATGTGACAATGCCTTTTTGGCCAAAAAGTCGCGCATTGCGAGGGCTCGGCTGCCGTTTTCGCCCGGCATGCCCTCGGCGCCGACGTTTTTAATTGTTCGACGGCTTGCTTATCGGCCATACTTCACGCCATGCGCATTCCTGGGCCCGCCGGCTTTTCATCGACGCGCTTTCCTTTCACGCCCGGCCGGGTCCGCCGGGCGCTCCTTTTGGGCCTTCTGGTGCTGGCACCGGGTCGCGCTTTCGCGGACGAAGTGAAAGTCTGGGCGGCAGGCGCCTACTCCTTCTCCGACGAACTTGGCGGCTTCCACATCACCGGCGCTTCGGGCGTCGGAACCAGGGATGATCCGCTGGTCATCACCGAAGAGCTGAATTCCTCAACGCCGGTGACGCTGACCATCCGCACGACAAAGCCGATCCAGGCTTTCGGCCCGTCCGGCGAATTCGCCAATGGCATCATGTATATGCGCATCGACGCCCTCAACAACAGCGGCCAGGCCTGGATCGAATTCCAGTTCGAGCTGCAGGAGATCCTGAACCGGCCGAGCGTGTTCGGCGACGGGCTTTCGTTCGACCAGCGCAACAAGACCCCCGACAACATCTGGTCGAGCAATTTCGCCGATTTCGATCGCGATTTCGAACCCTATGACCGGCTGCTGTTCAGGAATGGCAAGGTCGACCCGCTGAAAACCGCCAGGTTCGAATTCCTGATGACCGACTATACGCCGCGATGGACCTTCTATCTGGTACAGGATCCGCGCATACCAACGGGGTAGGGAAGCGGCCAGCCTTGCAAATTGCCGCCACGCGGACGAATGTGCTGGCATGACTGCCGCTTCCCCAAACAACAGACCTGACATCGCCGACCTGCTGGCTTTTTATGCCAGCGTGGGCGTCGACGAGGCGCTTGAAGACCAGCCGGTGAACCGGTTCGCCGAGGTTGCGCCAAAGCCGATGGAACGAGCGCCGACGGCGACGCCTTCGGGCGACACCGCCGCTCCGCAGCGTTCGACGGACATGTCTCGCGCCGAAGCCGGAGAGAGAGCAAATGCGCCACCGGTTGTGCGCGCACCGTCGGCCACGATTCCCGACGAAGCACAAGCAGCACGTGCCCGCCAGCTGGCAACGACGGCAACGACCCTGGACGAGCTCCGCCAACATATGGCGGCGTTCGACGGCTGCAATCTCAAGGCCACCGCCAAGAACATGGTGTTCGCCGACGGCAACCCGCAAGCCTCCGTGATGCTGGTCGGCGAGGCGCCCGGCCGCGACGAGGATATCGAGGGCCTCCCCTTCGTCGGCCGCTCCGGCCGGCTGCTCGACCGCATGCTGGCCGCGATCGGGCTCGACCGCACTTCGGTCTATATCGCCAATGTCATTCCCTGGCGGCCGCCGGGCAATCGCACGCCGACGCCGCACGAAACCGAGATCTGCCGGCCGTTCATCGAGCGGCAGATCGAACTGGTCAATCCGAAGGTGCTGATCAACCTCGGCGGCCCGTCAGCCAAGACCTTGCTCAACACCTCGGAAGGCATCCTGCGGCTGCGCGGCAACTGGCGCGTCCACACGACTGCGTCAGGCATCGCCATACCCGCCATGCCGACGCTGCATCCCGCGTATCTCCTGCGAACCCCGTTGCACAAGAAACTGGCGTGGCGGGATTTTCTTGAGGTGAAGGCGAAATTGCGGGCGCTCACCCAGCGATAACCTCGCAGGTAATTGAAATGCGCCCCTCTCCGGCCTAGTCATCGCTCATGACAACGGCCCAAACCTCCGCTGGCAGTCTCATCCGCGAGTGGCGCACGCGCCGGCGCATGTCGCAGCTCGACCTCGCCATGGAGGCCGAGATCTCGCAGCGGCATCTGAGCTTCGTCGAGAGCGGACGGGCCGCACCCTCGCGCGATATGGTGCTGCATCTGGCCGAACAGCTCTCTATTCCGCTCAGGCAACGCAACCAGTTGCTTCTCGCCGCCGGCTTTGCCCCCAGCTTCGGCGAGCGCTCGCTTGGCGACGCGATGTTGGCGCCGGCGATGGCGGCGGTCGAAATCGTCCTCAAGGGGCATGAGCCGTTCCCCGCACTTGCTGTCGACCGCCACTGGAACTTGGTCTCGGCCAATGCCGCCATCGCTCCCTTCCTTGCCGATGTCAGCGAGGAGGCGCTGCTCAAGCCGCCGGTCAACGTGCTTCGCCTCAGCCTGCACCCCGGCGGCATCGCACCGCGCATCGTCAATCTCCAGGAATGGCGGGCGCATCTGCTTGAGCGCCTCAAACACCAGAACGACGCCAGCGGTGACCCGGTGCTGGTTGACCTGGAGCGCGAGCTGCGGACCTACCCGTCCGGCTTGAAAGGCAGCCGGCCGGCGCCGGTCGAGCCGAATGCCATCGTGCACCCGCTCAGGCTTGCCCACGGCGATCAGGTGCTGTCGTTCATCAACACCATCACCGTGTTCGGTACGCCGCTCGACGTGACCTTGTCGGAACTGGCGATCGAATCGTTCTTCCCAGCCGATGAGCAGACGCGGTCAGCGCTGGTGCGATTGGCGAAGGAGCGAGCCGAGCTGTCGTAATCACCCTTCAGGCAAAGATGCCTTGCGCGTGCGGGTGCGCTCCAGGCCAAGCTGGCGCTCGCGCCAGATGATGAATATCCCGGCGGCAACGACAATGAGCCCGCCGACAAGCATGTGAACCGTGGCAACGTCGCCGAAGACGAGATAGCCGACGACCAGGCCAAGGATCATCGAGGTGTATTCGAACGGCGCCACCACCGAGGCCTCGGCATGCCGATAGGCCGCCGTCATCAGGATCTGGCCGAGGCCGCCGCAGAAGCCGGCGGCAACCAGAAGAGCTGCCTGGAGCGGCGTCAGCATCTGCCAGCCGAACGGCAGCGACAATAGCGACATGACGCTCGCCGTCACCGAAAACCACAACACGATGGTCGCGGTGCGTTCGCTCTGCACGAGATTGCGCACCAATAGCATGGCGACCGCCGAGATCGCCGCGGCGACCAGGGCGGCAATGACGCCAAGCACCTCCTGGTCGTCGAGCGCCTGATCGGAACTGAGCAGCGTCAGTTCAGGCCAGGAGATGATCAGCACGCCGACCAGACCGACCGCAACCGCGCTCCAGCGATAGACGCGGATGGCCTCGCCGAGAAAGATCGAGCTGAACACCACCACCAGCAGCGGCTGCGCATAGTTCAGCGTGATCGCCTCGGGCAGCGGCAGCGGGGTCAGCGCGAAAAAGCCGAGCCCCATGGCGCAGACGCCGACAAGGCCCCGGGCGATGTGATTGAGCGGACGCTTGGTGGTGAACGCAGTGCCAAGTTCTCGCCTGAAAGCCAGAAAGGCGATGATCGGGAAGATGGCGAAGAACGAACGGAAGAAGACGATTTGACCCGCCGGCACGGTGCCCGCGGCCTTGATGCAGGTCTGCATGCCGACGAAGACCGCCACCGACACGATCTTGAGCATGATGCCGGTGAGCGTGTTGTGCCCGCCAGCATGGTCGCTGACTGTGGCTGTGGGGCTGCCGTGGCCAGCTTTCACGCTCCCACAGCTTCCCGGATGGTTGCCCAGATGCGCGCCGGCGTTGCCGGCATGTCGATGTGCCTGACGCCGTAGGCACGCCAGAGCGCGTCGGTCACCGCATTGAGTGCGGCCGGGGTCGAGCCGATGGTGCCGGCCTCGCCTGCCCCCTTGATGCCGAGCGCATTGGTGGTCGAAGGCACGTTGCGGGTCTCGAAATGGAAGAACGGGAAATTGTCGGCGCGTGGCATGGCGTAGTCCATGAAGCTCGCCGTCAAAAGCTGTCCATCCTCGCCATAGATCGTGTCTTCGATCAGTGCCTGGCCGATGCCTTGCACGACACCGCCATGCACCTGGCCGGCGAGCAGGATCGGATTCACGGTGACGCCGAAATCGTCGACGATAGTGTAACGGACGACCTCGGTGGCGCCGGTGTCCGGGTCGATCTCGACCTCGCAGATATGGGTGCCGTTCGGGTAGGTGCATTCGTCCTGCACGAACTCGCCAAAGCCCTTGAGATCATCGGGCGTCTTGGCGGCCTTGGCGATGGTGGAAAAATCGATCGAGCGATCGGTGCCGACGATGCGGGCAACGCCGTCAGACAGTTCGATGTCGCCGGCCGAAGCTTCCAGCTCGTCGGCGGCGATACGCTTGATCTTGTTGGCCAGATCCTCGCCCGCGCGAGAAGCTGATACACCCCCCAGCGGGATCGAACGCGAGCCGCCGGTGCCGCCGCCTGCCTTCAATTCGTCCGTATCGCCCTGCCGGACATGGATCTTGTCGATGTCGAGATTAAGCTTTTCCGACAGGAACTGCGCATAGGCGGTGGCGTGCCCCTGCCCGTTGGTCTGGGTGCCGATCTTCAGCGTCACCGTGCCATCGCCATTGAGTTCGACAAAGGCCGGCTCCGAGCCCGGAAAGGCGCAGGCCTCGATATAGGTCGCCATGCCGAGGCCTCGGATCTTGCCGCCAGCCTTCGACTGCGCCAGCCGCTGCGGAAACGCTTTCCATTCGGACCGTTCAATGGCGCGCTCCATATGGCCCTCGAATTCACCAGTGTCGTAGAGGCGGCCGGTTTGGGTGCGGTAGGGAAACCGTTCCGGCCGAATGAAATTGCGGCGGCGAATCTCTTCGACGGGCAGGCCGAGATCGTGGGCGCAGGCATCGACCAGCTTTTCCAGCAGGAACGCTGCTTCCGGACGGCCGGCGCCGCGATAGGCATCGACCGGGCAGGTGTTGGTGTAGAGGCCGGTGACCGAGACGTCGAGCGCCTGGATATCATAGACGCCGGTCGACATGGTGACGCCGATATAGGGAATGAACGGACCGTATTGCGAGATATAGGCGCCAATGTTGGCGAGCAGGTCCACCTTCATGCCAAGGAAGCGGCCGTTCTTGTCCAGCGCCATCTCGGCCGTCACGACATTGTCGCGCCCCTGCGCGTCGGTCAGGAAGTGTTCGGTGCGGTCGCCGGCCCATTTGACCGGGCGGCCAAGCCGCTTTGCCGCCTCCATCACCAGCGGATATTCGCGGTAGACGAAACTCTTCGGCCCGAAACCGCCGCCGACGTCCGGCGTGATGACGCGCAGCTGGGCCTTCTTGATCTTGAACACGCCGGCCAGGATATACTGCATGGAATGCACGCCCTGCGACCCCGTGGTCAGCACGAAGCGGTTCTCCTCCACGTTCCACTCGCCGATCGCCGAGCGCGGCTCCATGTAGTTGCAGACCAGCCGGTTGTTGACGAATTCGATGCGGGTGACATGGGCGGCCTTGGCAAAAGCCGCTTCGGTCTTTTTCTTGTCGCCCATGTGATAGTTGAAGGCGCGGTTTGAGCCGAGTTCCGGCCAGACCAGCGGCGTGCCTTCGGCAAGAGCCGTTGCCGTCCCGGAGACCGCGTCTTCGCTGTTATAGTCGACATCGATCAGTTCGGCGGCATCCTGCGCCAGAGCGCGGCTGTCGGCGACGACGAAGGCTACGGCATCGCCGACATAGTGGACCCGATCACGGCACAGGATCGGGATGTCGCGCGTCGGCGCCGTGGTGCCATCCGGCTGCTCCTGCATGACGCCGGATTTCAGATCGCCGAGATGAACAAGGTCCTTGCCGGTCAGGACTAGGTGGACGCCGGGTGCCGCCTTCGCCGCTTCGGTCGAACCGATGGTGAAGCTGGCCTTGGCGACCGGCGAGCGCAGGACATAGCCATGCAGGACGCCAGCCGGCTGGATGTCGTCGGTATAGCGGCCCTGCCCCTGGATGAAGGCTGCATCCTCGCGCCGCGGCACGGATGCGCCCATGCCGAATTTCGGTGTGACGACGGTCATGAGTGCCTCGTGATGATGACGGGAGAAGAACGCCTGAAATAGGCATTGCCTTAGTTTTGTCGAGGGGCCGTTTCGTGTAAAGAGCGCGGACTTCAAATTTCTTGGACCAGCGGACACAATCCGCCGCCAACGCAATCGACAGGAAAACCAACGGAATGCGCACGGACACCGGCCAGGTCTTCAAGCTCGAAGACTATCGCCCCAACGACTACCTCATTCCGCAAACCAACCTCACCTTCCGCCTTTCGCCAGACGCAACGCGCGTCATCGCCTTGCTCACGATCGAGCGACGTGACGGCGTCTCCGCGTCGGCACCATTGGTGCTGGACGGTGACGGCCTGACGCTCAAGCGCATCGAGATCGATGGCAAGAAAGTAAAACCGTCGGATTTTCTGGCGAGCCCGGACCAGCTGACCATCCTCAATCCGCCGGCCGCGCATCGCTTCCAGTTGCTGATCGACACCGAGCTGGCGCCGGCGGGCAATGAAGCCCTGATGGGCCTCTACCGCTCGAACAATGTCTACTGCACGCAGTGCGAGGCCGAGGGCTTTCGCCGCATCACCTATTTCCTCGATCGCCCCGACATCCTGTCCGTCTATACGGTGCGGATCGAAGCGCTGCGTGACGAGGCGCCGCTGCTTTTGTCCAACGGCAACCCGCTCGACAGAGGCGATCTCGGCGACGGCTGGCACTATGCTAGATGGCACGACCCCTTCCCGAAGCCGTCCTACCTGTTCGCGCTGGTGGCCGGCGATCTCGGCCAGCTCGCCGACAGTTTCGTCACCCTGTCCGGCCGCACCGTCGAGCTCGGCATCTATGTCGAAGCGGGCAAGGAGAAGCTGGCCGGCTACGCGATGGACGCCCTGAAGCGGTCGATGAAATGGGACGAGGAGGCGTTCGGCAGGGAATACGATCTCGACGTCTTCAACATCGTCGCGGTGTCCGATTTCAACATGGGCGCGATGGAGAACAAGGGCCTCAACATCTTCAACGACAAATATGTGCTGGCCGATCGGGAGACCGCGACGGACGCCGATTTCGCCAATATCGAGGCGATCATCGCGCATGAGTATTTCCACAATTGGACAGGCAACAGAATCACTTGCCGCGACTGGTTCCAGCTCTGCCTGAAGGAAGGTCTGACGGTTTTCCGCGACCACGAATTCTCCGCCGACCAGCGCTCGCGCGCGGTCAAGCGCATCGCCGAGGTGCGCACGCTGCGTGCCCACCAGTTTCCCGAGGACCAAGGCCCGCTGGCGCATCCGGTGCGGCCGCGCCGCTACCGCGAGATCAACAATTTCTACACGGCGACGGTCTACGAGAAAGGCTCCGAAGTGGTGCGCATGATCCGCACAATTCTCGGGGTCGACGCCTTTCGCGCCGGCATGGACCTCTATTTCGAGCGGCACGACGGTGACGCGGCGACGATCGAGGATTTCGTCAAGGTGTTCGAGGATGCGTCCGGCCGCGACCTGTCGCAGTTCGCGCTCTGGTATCATCAGGCGGGTACCCCTAACCTGACGATCAGTTCGACCTACAATCCGGCCGCGCGGGAGTTCACGCTCGAAATCGAACAGTCGGTGCCGCCGACGCCTTCCGAAAGCCGCAAGCGGCTGATGCACATCCCGCTCGCCTTCGGCCTGATCGGCGCCGGCGGCAAGGCGGTGGAGTATAGCGGCGTCGAGGGTGCCAGCGTCGAGGAGGGCGTCATCCATGTCCGCAAGCGCCGCCACATGGTGCGGTTTTCAGGCGTCGCCGAACGCCCGGCCGTGTCCCTCAACCGCGGCTTTTCGGCGCCGGTAACGTTGTCGGTCGAGCAGAAAGCCGATGACCAGTTCTTCCTCGCCCGCCATGACAGCGACGCCTTCTCGCGCTGGCAGGCCTTCAACACATTGCTGACCGACGCACTGATATCAGCCTTCCGCGAGATCCTCGGCGGCAAGCAAGCTGACTTCGCCGCGCGGCTGACCGAGCTTGCCGGCAGCATCGCCGGCGACGAGACGCTGGAGCCGGCCTATCGTGCGCTGGCGCTGGCATTGCCGGGCGAAGCCGACATTGCCCGCGACATCGGCAGGAATATCGACCCCGATGCCATCTATGCGGCTCGCGAGGCGCTGGCGCTGGCGATCGGCACCGCGAACCGGGACGCTTTTTCGGTCCTCTACCTCAGCCTCGCCGACACGGGAGCGTTCAGCCCCGACGCGGCGAGCGCCGGACGACGCGCCTTGCGCAACACCCTGCTGGATTATCTGTCGCTGCAGCCGGGCGGAGCAGCACTCGCCGCCGGGCATTTCCAGTCCGCGACCAACATGACCGACCGCGCGGCAGCGCTTGCCGTGCTCGCGCATCGTCACCACGGTTCGCCCGAGGCTATCGAGGCGCTGGCGGCTTTCGAGACGATCTATGGGTCCGACCCGCTGGTCATGGACAAATGGTTCCAGATCCAGGCCAGCGTTCCGGGGCCGCAAACCGTCGACACAGTGAGGGCCCTGACCAGCCACCCGGCCTTCTCGATGGGCAATCCGAACCGGGTACGCTCATTGATCGGCACCTTCTCCAGCGCCAACCAGACCGGCTTCCACCGGGCCGACGGCGAAGGCTACCGGTTCTTTTCGCAAACGGTACTCGAGGTCGAAAAACGCAACCCGCAGGTGGCGGCAAGGTTGGCGACGGCGCTCAGATCCTGGCGTTCGCTCGAACCTTCGCGGCAGGCCAAGGCCAGGGAAGCGCTGCTGTCGATCGCCAACGCCGAAAACCTGTCAGCGGATCTGAGGGATATCGTCGAGCGCACGCTGGCGTGAATGGAACGATCTCCCCTCGTGGGGGAGATTGGCCGTTTCAGCATTATTTTAGTCGATTTTTAATCTTTTTTCGCCGGACCACTGGACAAGGCGAATCACCTTTGATTCTTTACTGACGATTCGGATGTGCGGCGTTTGCCGGATCACCAAGCAGCATAGGCAAATTCGGGGAGTGCCATTTATGGCGAAGGCGGACGCGTGGGGCGCGCCCGAAGGGACGGCTTTTGCGCATCGCGAGGCGCGAAGCGACGGCCTTGCCGGGAATACGCGGCTCATCGCCGAACCGGCCTACCGACGGCTTCTGGCCGCCGAGCCGCTGCTGCGCCGATCGATACCCGTCCTCATCATCACCTTCCTGATCGTCATCGCGGCGCTGCGCGTGCTGTCGCTGATGAACGAGCGCGACGATGTCGAGCGCAATGCCAAGGCGATCCTGACGTTGGCGGCGGGCCAACTGGCCAGTTCGCTGGCCACCACCTTGGACACGGTGCCTGGCGCCATCCAGGATCTGCTGGAGACCACAAGCCGTCAGGGCGCGATGGGCCGCAGCCATGTGCTCGTCATCACCGACAGTGCTTTCAAGATCGTCGCGGAGACACCGCGTTCGATGCCATGGCAGGGCCATTCGCTCGACAGCCTCGTCGAGGGCGGCCAGCCCTTGTTCATGTTCGGAGATCGCGCCGGCGTCATGGAAGTCAACATCGACGGACGGGACTGGTATGCGGCGGTCAGCCTGGCGAATGGTGGAAAGGGCGCATCGGCGGCCTTGGTGCCGCAAGACGCGGTTTTCGATGCCTGGCGCAAGACTGTTTCGCTGAACGTCACCCTGTTCGTGCTGACGGCCGGCGTGCTGATCGTCATCCTCTATGCCTATTTCGGCCAGGCGGCACGTGCGCAGGCGGCTGACCGCATCTATCTCGAAGCGCATCAGCGCATCGACATGGCACTGGTTCGCGGCCGCTGCGGCCTGTGGGACTGGGATATGGTGCGCGGCAAGATGTACTGGTCGCGATCGATGTACGACATGCTCGGTTACAAGCCCTGCGACACGATGCTGTCCTTCGGCGAGGTCGATCAGATCATCCACCCCGAGGACGGCGACCTGTTCCAGCTCGCCAACAGAATCGTCGCGCGCGAGATCGACCACATCGACCAGGTGTTCCGGATGCGGCATGCCGACGGCCAATGGGTCTGGATGCGCGCACGGGCGCAGGTCATCGATCCGGAAGCGCCGGAAATCCAGCTCATCGGCATCGCCGTCGACGTCACCGAACAGCGTCATCTGGCGCTGCGTTCCGAAGCGGCCGACCTTCGCCTCAGAACAGCGATCGAGAACATCAACGAATCCTTCGTACTGTGGGATTCGGCGCAGCGCCTGATCATGTGCAATTCCAAATATCAGCAGGATAACGGGCTTTCGGACCGTGACGTGATGCCGGGCACCGCGCGCGCGGCGTTGGAAGAACGCATGCTGGCCTTTGCCTCCGAACGGCGGCTTGCCAACACCAGCGGCCTGCAAGGCGGCGCCTCTTTCGAGCGGCAGCTGGCCGACGGCCGCTGGCTGCAGGTCAACGAACTGAAGACCCGGGACGGCGGCATCGTCTCGGTCGGCTCCGACATCACCCAGATCAAGCTGCACCAGGAGAAGCTGGTCGACAGCGAGCGCCGGCTGATGGCGACGATCCATGATCTCAGCCTCGCGCGACGGGCGGAAGAGGAACGGTCGCGCGAACTGGTCGACCTCAACCGCAAATACATGAATGAAACCGAACGCGCCGAGGCGGCGAACCGGGCCAAGTCCGAGTTCCTGGCCAACATGTCGCATGAGTTGCGCACGCCGCTGAACGCGATCATCGGCTTCTCCGAACTGATGGAGCAGGGGCTGTTCGGCCCGCTCGGATCGGAGCGCTACGAGGAATACGCCACCGACATCAACAGCAGCGGTAAATATCTCCTGGGCGTCATCAACGACATTCTCGATATGTCCAAGATCGAGGCTGGCCAGTTCTCGCTGGACCGCGAAGAGATCGATCTCGGCCCGCTGATCAGCGAAACCGTTCGCGTCGTATCATTGCAGGCGACGCAAAAGGCCATCACCGTGGAAACCCGCATCGCCGACGCGCTGACGCTGGTCGCCGACCGCCGTGCGATCAAGCAGATTGTCATCAACCTTTTGTCCAATGCGGTGAAATTCACCGGCCAGGGCGGCCACATATCGGTCAGGGCCCGCAACACATCCGGCGCGCTGGTGCTGACGATCGAGGACAATGGCTGCGGCATCCCCAAGGATGCGCTCGGCAAGCTCGGACGGCCCTTCGAACAGGTGCAAAACCAGTTCTCCAAGAGCCACGCCGGATCCGGCCTTGGCCTCGCCATCTCGCGTTCGCTGGCCGAGCTCCAGGGTGGCGCGCTGAAGATCCGTTCGACCGAAGGTGTCGGCACGATCGTATCGGTGCGCATTCCGTTGAGGAAAGCCGCGCCGGCGATCAGGGTCGCGGCCTGAGCAGCAGGCTCCGACTGACACCGCCGGAGCCTGCCCAGGCAGCCTCACTGCATATCGCTGTTGTCGCCGTCGTCACTCCATTGAGGGTGACGGCCGAAGCGGCCGCCCTTCGGCAATTCGCTCTTCTCGATCTTGCCGTCGTTGTTCCTGTCGAGCATGGCAAAGGTTTTCTTCTCCCGACCGGTGATGTCGTCTGACGTCAGCGTGCCGTCGCCCTTGGTGTCGTAGCGGGCGATGATGCGTTTGGCCATCTGCTCGAAACGCGCCTTCTCCAGCGCCTCGGCGAGCTGGGCGACGGTCAGCTTGCCGCCGTTGTCGGCGACGAGTTTCTTCAGCCGCGCGTTCATGGCGTCGGAGAACTGGTCGAAGCTGATGGTCCCGTTCGAATCCTTCATCGCCTTGTTGAGGCGCATCATCGTGCCCTCACGCATTCTTGCGCTGGCATTGTTTTCGGCATAGGCCGTGGTGCCGACGGCGCCGGCCAAGGCAAAGAAGGCAAGGGCAAGTTTGGTTGTCTTTCTCATGGTCTTCTCCTGTTGCATCGTCACCCCCGATGCGGTCCGAGATAGCCGCTCGTCGCGGTCATCCCGTACGAAGCAAAAGGTCGAAATCTTTCCTGACCTTTTGCGACGTCTCTTTGAGATGTGCTTCCAGCACACCGAAATCCGGCAGATCGGTCACCGCCAGAAGCAGATCCGACAGTCCCGGTGGAACATCGTCGCGTTCAAAGGCTCCGGTGAGGCACAGCCGCGTCATCTGGGTCAGTGCCAGATAGAGCGAGTAGGCGTCGCCAAGGTCCTGCCTTGTCCCGGCATCGGCGAAGCCCGGCGCGAGACGCGACAGGATCTCGGCCGTGCCGGTGGCACGTGCAACGACCGGGGCACGTGCCATTGGCGCGGCCGCGGCACGTGCAATTGGCACGGCCGGCGCACGCGGCCCAGCCTCGACCTGCCCGGTGATGACGGCCACCTGAGCGATGAATTCGAGATCGATGAGGCCACCGGGGATCAGCTTGATGTCCCAAAGGTCGCGCGGCGGCTTTTCCTTCTCGATCATGGCGCGCATGTCCGAGGCCTCGGCCATCACCTTTGCGGCGTTGCGAGGCTGGCCAAGCACCGCCGCCACTTCCGCCTCGACCTCGCTGCACAGGCTGGGGTCGCCGGCAATGGTACGCGCCCGTGCCAGCGCCATGTGTTCCCACGTCCAGGCTTCCTGACGCTGATATTTCTTGAAGGCATCGATATGGGTGGCGACCGGGCCCTTGTTGCCGGATGGCCGCAGGCGCAGGTCGAGTTCGTAGAGCACCCCCTCCGCCGTCGGTGCGGACACCGCCGCGATCAGCCGCTGCGTCATGCGGGTGTAGTAATGCGAAGGCGCCAGCGGCTTGGCGCCATCGGATTCCTCGGCATCCGGCGCGTGGTCGTAGAGCAGGATCAGGTCGACATCCGATCCGGCGGTCAACTCTCGGCTGCCGAGTTTGCCTAAGCCGAGCAGGGAAACCAAGCCCCCGGCAATCGTGCCGTGGCGCGCCGCGAATTCGGTTGTCACCGCCTGCAGCGCCGCCTCGATGGTGAGATCCGCCAGATCGGAAAAGGCGCGGCCGGCGCGCGCCGGGTCGATCGAGCCGGCCAGCAGCCTGACGCCGATCAGGAATTTCTGCTCGGAAGCAAATATGCGCAGCCGGTCGAGCACGTCCTCATACAGCCGGTCGCCCTCGACGAAGGCGGAAAGCCGCGCCGACAGATAGGCGCGGTCCGGCAGCTCCGTCAGCAAGGCCGGGTCCAGCAAACCGTCGAAAACATGCGGCCGGCGCGTGATGATCGCCGCCAGCCGGGGTGCCGCACCCATGATCGTCGCCAGAAGCTTCAACAGGGCTGGATTGGATTGCAGCAGGGAAAACAGCTGGATGCCGGCCGGCAGGCCAGCGAGAAACTCGTCCAAGCGCATCAGGGCTTCGTCGGCCCGGCGCGTCTGGCCGAAGGAGCGCAGCAGCGCCGGCGTCAGTTCCGTCAGCCGCTCGCGGGCTTCCGCCGACTGGGTGACGCGATAGCGGCCGAAATGCCAGCCGCGAATGACGCGGCAGATGTCGCTTGGCCTGTGAAAGCCTAGGCCGTGCAAGGTCTGCAAGGTATCGGGATCGTCGACATCGCCGGTGAAGACCAGATTGCCGATACCGGTCGAAAGCTCCGGCGCGGTTTCGAAAAGAGCCGCGTAATGGCGTTCGACCTGCTGCAGCGAGGCGCGGAACGCTTGGGAAAAAGCGGAGGCGTCGGCAAAGCCCAACATACGGGCGATTCGCTCCAGCCCCTCATCGTCTTCCGGCAGCGTGTGCGTCTGCTCGTCGGCAACCATCTGCACGGCATGTTCGACGCGGCGCAGGAACCAATACTGACGCGCCAGCGCGTCGCGCGCATCGGCGGTGATCCAGCCGCGCGCCGCAAGCTGGCCGAGCATCGGCACGGTCTCGCGGCCGCGCAGTTCCGGGACGCGGCCGCCGGCGATGAGCTGCTGGGTCTGGACGAAGAACTCGATCT
Organism: Mesorhizobium sp. M1406; assembly: GCF_040317555.1. Lineage (NCBI taxonomy): Bacteria > Pseudomonadati > Pseudomonadota > Alphaproteobacteria > Hyphomicrobiales > Phyllobacteriaceae > Mesorhizobium > Mesorhizobium sp. M1406. The sequence goes on from NZ_JAMYKW010000030.1 coordinate 47,555, forward strand.
CGCGGATGCCGCCACGACCGAGCTTGACGTTGTGGCCCTTGACCGCGATCTCGCCATGGCCCTTGTGGGCGTGGATCTGGCGTTTGATCGAATGGACATCGGCAATCGCCGCGTAGTCCATGTATTTGCGCCAGATATAGGGCTGGAGCTCCTTGAGGAAGGCCGCGCCCGCTGCCAGGTCGCCGGCCACCGGACGCGCTTTGATCATGGCGGCACGCTCCCAGTTCTGACCGCGCGCCTCATAGTAGCGCAGTGCGGCCTCGACCGGAATCGCCAGCGGGGTGGAACCCGGATCAGGGCGCAGCCTCAAATCGGTGCGGAAGACATAACCGTGCTCGGTGCGATCCTGCAGGATACGCACCAGGCGGCGCGTTAGGCGCGAAAACAGCTCGGTGGCGTCAAGCGGATCGACGACGGCCGGCGCTTCCGGATCGAAGAAAACCACAAGATCGATGTCCGAGGAGAAATTCAGCTCGTGCGCGCCGAGCTTGCCCATGCCGAGCAGAATCCAGCCCGATTGCTTCGACGGATTGTCGAGATCCGGCAGTTTGAGCTTGCCCTGGCCATGCGCGTCACGCAGCAGGAAGTCGACGGCGGCGCGGGTGCAGGCATCGGCAAGGTCGCTCAGCCGCCGCACCGTCAGCGCCGTTTCGGCTTCACCGGCAAGATCGGCTAGCGCGATCAGGAAATGCGCCTCGGCCTTGCACCGGCGCAGTTCCATCATCAGGCCGGCTTCCGAGACTGCCTCGGCCAGGTGCGCCTGGTCGATGGCAGCACCGATCGCCTTCAGCCGATCCTCGACCGTCTGCTCGAACAGCCCATCGAGCATCCGCGGCCGGCGACGTGCCGTGTCGCGCAGGAAGGGCGACAGATCGAAGATGGCTGCCAGGAAATCCTGGCCCTCCCCTTTGCCGGCCAGGAACCTGGCCAGCCGTGTCAGCCCTTCCTCGTTTGCGGCGGAGGCGATCTCGGCCAGTTCTTGCCGCGAACGGTTCTCGTCGAGTGGAGCAAGGCTGATAGACGGCTTCAGCAGCCATTGCGCCACCGCCCGCTTCGCAGCCGTGCTCATCAGTGATCCTCCCGTACCGGGAAACTCATGACCACGGATAGTCCGGGATTGCCAGGCAAGAGATCAAGCCGGCCATTGTGGAATGTCATGACGGCCTTGGCGAGGCTGAGGCCAAGACCGGAACCCGGCTGCGAACGGCTCTTTTCCAGCCGCACGAAACGTTCCGTCGCGCGGGCGCGGTCGCTATCGTCGGGGATGCCGTGGCCATTGTCGACGACCGACAGCCGAACATCCGTGCCGGTTCGCTCAAGGGCCACGCGCACAGCCGGCTGAGCAGCGGCGTCGGTCGAATATTTGATGGCGTTGTCGACGATGTTCGACAGCGCCTGGCCGATCAGTTCGCGGTTACCGTTGACGAAAACCGTCTCCCGCACGTCTGTCTCCAGCGAGACGCCCGCCTCCTCCGCCACCGGCTCGTAGAGTTCGACGACATCGCGCACGGCCCCCGCAAGATCGACGCGGTCGGTGTTCTCCGAGGAGTAGCCGGCCTCCAGCCGGGAGATCATCAGGATGGCATTGAAGGTTTTTATCAGTTGGTCGGACTCGGCGATGGTGCCTTCCAGTGCCTGACGGTAGTCGGCGGTCTTGTGCTTACCCGAAAGCGCCGCTTCTGCCCGGTTGCGCAGCCGCGTCAGCGGCGTCTTCAGATCATGCGCGATGTTGTCGGAAACCTGCTTCAAGCCTTCGTTGAGCGTGGCGATCCTGGCCAGCATCACATTGAGGTTTTCGGAAAGCCGGTCGAACTCGTCGCCGGTCCCGGTCACCGGCAGCCGGCCGGACAGGTCGCCACCCATGATGCGGCGGCTGGCCTCCGACACACTGTCGATGCGCTTCAGCGCCGCGCGGCCGACGAAGAACCAGATCAGCAGCCCGCCAAGCCCCATCATGCCGAGCGCCAGCATCAGGGCGCGACGGATGACGGCGCGAAACCGCTCCGGCTCACCGAGGTCACGGCCGACCAGCATGATCATCTGGTTTGGCAGCCGCAGCACCAGCGCAATGGCGTTGTGGCCCGTTTCGCCCTGGGCCTGCGCGTCGTTCTGCTCGGTTTGGTTGGTACCCTGCTCGGCGGGCAGATTGCGCAGACGCTCGAGTTCTCCTTCGCCAAAGCGCTGATAGGAGAACGGGCTGCTGGTCCAACCTTCGGTTTCGAGAACGCCCGGTTCAAGGCTCTGCACATTGCCGGTCAGAATCTGGCCGTTGGCATCGGCGATCAGATAGAGGTTTGCGCCGGGCTGGCGCGAGCGCGCCTCGACCACACGGACCAACACCGGCAGGCCGCCGCGTTGATAGGCGCGAGCCAGACCGAGCACCTCGTCGTTGATGGTGTCCTGGGTCTGCGCCGTCAGCATGCGCGCCGACAGGGAGGTCATGTAGAAGACGAGCGCCACCGCGCAGAGCGCGAAGAGCAGGAGGTAGAGCGCCGAAAGCCGCGCTGCCGTCGTCTTCATGATGGCTGGCACGGAAAGAGCCATGCTGCCGCTAACTGCTCTTCAGCATATAGCCGGCGCCGCGAACCGTATGCAGGATGGGCTTGTCGAAGCCCTTCTCGATCTTGCCGCGCAGCCGCGAGACATGGACGTCGATGACATTGGTCTGCGGATCGAAATGATAGTCCCAGACATTTTCGAGCAGCATGGTGCGCGTCACCACCTGGCCGGCATGGCGCATCAGATATTCCAGCAGGCGGAATTCACGTGGCTGCAGCGTGATCTCGCGCGCCGCGCGACGGACCGAATGCGACAGCCTGTCGAGTTCGAGATCGCCGACGCGGTAGACGGTTTCGGCTTCCTTGGCGCTGGCGCGGCGATTCAGCACCTCGACGCGGGCCAGAAGCTCGGAAAAGGCATAGGGCTTGGTCAGGTAATCGTCGCCGCCGGCGCGCAGGCCGGTGACCCGGTCATCGACCTCGCCCAGCGCCGACAGGATCAGCACCGGGGTGGTGTTGCCCCTGGATCTCAGACCGGCAATGACCGACAGGCCATCACGGCGCGGCATCATCCTGTCGATGACCATCACGTCGTAGTCGCCGGCATCGGCGAGCGCGAAGCCGGTTTCGCCATCACCGGCGACATGCGCGGTGTGACCGGCCTCGGTAAAGGCTTTCTGCAAGTAATCCGCGGCCTCGCGATCGTCCTCTATGACGAGAATCTTCATCGGACTGTTATACGCGATTTCGCCGGAAGGTTGAGTGGCAGACATCTGCATTGTGGCCTTTGCCATCGCGATCAAGATCATCCGAAGCCGTGTGCGATAAAGTCCTTGTCCCCGATGTGGTTGCGCCAAGACCGCCGAAACGCTTTCAGACGACAAGCAGGCTTTCAGACGATAGTGCGGCAGCGGGCGATGGGAGGCCCGCTGCCGCCGGGGGAGAGCACGATGACTGACTAACGCGCGCTCCTCCATGCTTTCCCGTGCGGCGGCTCGGGGGTGTTTGAAACGGCCGCACCGGAAAAGTCGAACAGCGTCAGCCCTTGGCGACGGGCAGTGCGACGAAACGATTGGTATCGTCGCGGCTAATCTGCATCAGCACCGCCTTGCGGCCGGATTTGACTGCGTCGGTCATCGCCTTGGTGACATCGTCTGTGCCGTTCACCTCGGTCGAATTGACTGATGTGATGACGTCGCCTGGCTGGATGCCGCGATCTGCGGCATCGCTGTCGGGATCGACGTCGGTCACCACCAGCCCCTTGCCGCTTTCGGACTTGGTGACGGTCAGTCCGAGATCGGCCAGAGTGTCGGGCTTGGCCGGAGCGGGCGGCTGCGGCTGGTCGGCAGATGCCTGCTTGTCACTGGTGGGTAGAGTGCCGAGATCGACCTTGACCGTCTGGCTCTTGCCGTCGCGCCACATGGTGACGTCGACGGATTTGCCGGGCGAAAAGGCGCCTATCAGGCGTGCCAGTTCCTTCGGCGAAGCAACGTCCTTGCCGTCGACCTGGGTTATCACGTCACCGGCGGTGATGCCGGCCTTCTTGCCGGGGCCATTGTCCTGGGCGCTGGAAACCAGCGCGCCGTTATTGGACATCAGACCGAGCGATTCGGCGATGTCGGACGTGACCGGCTGGATTTCGACGCCGAGCCAGCCGCGCTGCACCGAACCGCTCTTCATCAGATCCTGAACGACCTGCTTGGCGGTCGAAGCGGGAATGTCGAAGGCGATGCCAACGCTGCCGCCGGACGGCGAGAAGATCGCGGTGTTGATGCCGACGACCTGACCGTTGAGGTTGAAGGTCGGGCCACCCGAATTGCCGCGGTTGACCGACGCATCGATCTGGATGAAGTCGTCATAGGGGCCGGCGCCAATGTCGCGGCCGCGGGCCGAGACGATGCCGGCGGTGACGGTGCCGCCGAGGCCGAACGGATTGCCGACGGCCACCACCCAGTCGCCAACACGAACCTTGGAATCGTCGGCGAAGTCGACGTAGGTGAACTTGCCGACACCCTCGACCTTGAGCACGGCGAGATCGGTGCGTGGGTCGGTGCCGATCAGCTTGGCGTCGAGTTCCTTGCCGTCATTCATCACCACGGTGAAGGCCGAGCCTTCCGAAACGACGTGGTTGTTGGTGACGAGATAGCCGTCATCGGAGATGAAGAAGCCGGATCCCTGCGCAACCGGCCGCGGCTGGCCGTTATTGTGGTCACGGTGGCTGAAGCGCCTGTTACTGTCCTGACCGTTCTGGTCGCCAAAGCCGCGGAATTCCTTGAAGAAGCGGCGCAGCTGTGGGTTATCGGGCATGTTGTTCATGCCGTCCGGATCGTCGGACTGGTCGGAGCCATCATCGGCCGCCGGGCTGATCTTGGCCTTGACCTTGACGCTGACAACGGCGGGAGAAACGCGCTCGACGACATCGGCGAAGCCCGGCACCTGCGGCGCCTCGACGCGCACGGCGTCGGCCAGAACAGGGCTGGTTCCACTGGTCAGCGCGCCGACGCCGATCGCACCGGCCACGGCGATGGACGCGACGGCAGCCAGCAGACGCTTGCGGGTGAGGGAATATGAATTGGGGGCAATATTCATGGTTCTCGTATCCTCTTTCAAATGGATGCTGCTCGATCGGCATCCTCGGGAAGAGAGAATTAGAGAAGCGCACATTACGGCGCCATTTCCGACACATGAAACTTTGGTAATGTTTGGCAGTGACCGCGGCGTCAATCGCGGCGCAATATGGCATCCAACGATGCCTGCTCTTCGGCGGACAGGGATCTTGTCGCCAGCGTGCGGCGCGACCGCGCGGTCAGCACGATGAAAACGCCTCCCACCAGCAACAGCAGGACAGGCGTGCCCCACAGCAACGCATTGCGCAGATCGAAACGCGGCTTCAGCAGCACGAACTCGCCATAGCGGGAGACGACGTAATCCATCACCTGCTGGTCGGTATCGCCGGCGACGAGGCGCTGGCGCACGAGGATGCGCAGGTCACGCGCAAGGTCGGCGTCGGATTCGTCGATCGACTGGTTCTGGCAGACCATGCAGCGCAGGCCCTCCGACAGCGCCCGTGCCCGCGCCTCGAGCGCCGGATCGGGCAGCATCTCGTCAGGCTTCACCGCCAGGGCCGTGCCGGCGAAGAACAGCGCCAGCAGCAGGACAAGCGAGGTCAGCGAAAATCTTGCGCTCATGGCAGACCCGCAGATGTCGCCGCGCTCGCCTGCTTTCTCCTCCGCGACGGCGCGCCGACGCGCAGGCGCCGGTCCATCAGCGACATCGCCGCGCCCGCCATCATCACCAGGCCGCCGCCCCAGATCAACGTCACCAGCGGTTTCCACCACAGACGCACCACGACGGAACCGTCATTGCCCTCGTCGCCGAGCGAGATGTAGAGCTGGGAGAGGCCGATCGTCTTGATGCCGGATTCCGTCGTCGTCATCTGCCGCACAGGATAAAACCGCTTGGCGGAGCTGATTTCGGCAACGGGACCGCCGCTGACGCCGATTAGTTCGAAGCGGCCGCGATCCTCGCTGTAGTTCGGCCCCTGGGCCGGATAAAGCCCGACGAAACGCACTGTATGGCCGGAGAGTTCGACGGTCTCGCCGGCATGCATCGACAGGATCTTCTCGGTGCCGAAGCAAAGCGTGCCGACGATGCCGAGCGTGGTCAGGCCAAGGCCAAGATGAGCGAAGGCGGTGCCGAAGACCGAGCGCGGCAAGCCGAGCAGGCGCCTGACCACGATCCCCGGCGCGACATTGCCAAAGCCGGATTTGACGGCAAGGTCGGTGAGCGCCCCGAGGATCAGCCAGACGGCGAGGCCGACGCCCAGGGCCGCAAACACCGACGCGCCGTCGATGAACAAAGCGGTGACCAGCGTTGCCAGGAGGGCCGCGGCGAACGCCACCATCAGGCGCTGCGCGACGGCGAAGACATCGCCGCGCTTCCAGGCCAGCAGCGGCCCGAACGGAACCACCAGCAGCAGCGGCACCATCAAGGGTCCGAACGTGAGGTTGAAGAACGGCGCGCCGACCGAAATCTTGTCGGCGGAAAAGGCCTCGACGGCCAGCGGATAGAGCGTGCCAACGAGCACGGTCGCGGTGGCCGTGGTCAGGAACAGATTGTTGAGGACGAGCGCGCCTTCGCGAGAAATCGGATGAAACAGGCCGCCGGCCGTCAGACGCGAGGCGCGCAACGCAAACAGCGCCAGGGAGCCGCCAATGAACAGTGTCAGGATGCACAGGATGAAGACGCCGCGTGTCGGATCGGTGGCGAAAGCGTGCACCGAAGTCAAGACGCCCGAGCGCACCAGGAAGGTGCCGAGCAGCGACAGCGAAAAGGTCAGGATGGCGAGCAGCAGCGTCCAGATCTTCAGCGCCGACCGCTTTTCCATGACGATCGCCGAATGGAGCAGCGCAGTGCCGGACAGCCACGGCATGAAGGAGGCGTTCTCGACCGGATCCCAGAACCAGAAACCGCCCCAACCGAGTTCGTAGTAGGCCCAGTACGATCCCATGGCGATGCCGCCGGTCAGGAACATCCAGGCGACCAGCGTCCACGGCCGCACCCAGCGCGCCCAGGACGCATCGATGCGTCCTTCGATGAGGGCGGCGACCGAAAAGGAAAAGCAGATCGAGAAACCGACATAGCCGAGATAGAGGAAGGGCGGGTGGATGGCGAGGCCGAGATCCTGCAGGATCGGGTTGAGATCGCGGCCCTCGATCGGCGCCGGATTGAGCCGGATGAACGGATTGGATGTCACCAGGATGAACAGGAAGAAGGCGGCGCCGATGGCGCCCTGCACGGCAAGCACGTTGGCGCGCAGCGTCGCCGGCAGATTTGACCCGAAAGCGGCGACAAGGGCGCCGAAGAAGGTCAGGATCAGCACCCAGAGCAGCATCGAGCCTTCGTGATTGCCCCAGGTTCCGGTGATCTTGTAGATCAATGGCTGCAGCGAATGCGAGTTTTCCCACACGCTCGCCACCGAGAAATCGGAGCTTGCATAAGCGCTCGCCAACGCCACGAAGGACAGCGCCGTCAGGGCAAAGCCGGTCACCGCGACTGGCCCACCGACCGCCATCAGGCGCTGGTTGTTCAGGCGTGCGCCAAGCAGCGGCACGAGCGCCTGCACCAGTGACAGCGCAAACGCCAGGACCAAGGCGAAATGTCCGGTTTCAACCATGGCTGTAATTCACTTTTGCTCTCCTGCCAGAGCTATTCGCTCTTGCTCTCCTGCCAGACGCCCTTGGCCTTCAGGCCGTCGGCCACCTCCTTGGGCATATAGCGCTCATCATGCTTGGCCAGCACGCTGTCGGCAACGAAGACGCCGTCCGGGCCGAAGGTGCCTTCGGTGATGACGCCTTGCTCTTCGCGGAAAAGGTCGGGCAGGATGCCGGTATAGGTGACCTTGACCGATTTGTGCGTGTCGGTGACCAAAAAGCCGACCGTCGCCCCCTGCCCGCGCTGGATCGTGCCCTTTTCGACCAGCCCGCCCAGCCTGATGCGCTGGCCAGGCTGGACACTGGCGGTGATAAGATCGGCCGGCATGTAGAAATAGGAGGCCTTCTGGCCAAGCGCGTAGAAGGTCAGCCCGGTGGCGACACCGAGGAAAACCAACCCGCCCGCTATCACCGACAATCGTTTCTGTTTGCGCGTCATGTCTTACTCTACTCCGTCGCCGTCAGACCAAGCGTGGCGGCAAAGGCGGTGATTTTTTTCGCTTCGTCACTGTCGGCCCCAAAGACGGCAATGGCGCGACCGAGCGCCTGACGTGCCAGATCGGCCTTGCCCAGCACGACATAGGAACGAACGAGCCGCATCCAACCTTCCGGATCGCGCGGATTTTGCCGCAGTTTGTCGTCGAGGCGCGCGACCATCGTGCTGATCATGGCTTCCCTATCAGCGGGAGACATCGAGGATGCAGCGTCGATATCGCCGGCATCGGGACCGTTGGTGGCGCCGCCGGAAGCGACTGCGGAACTGCCGGACCTAGCCAGCGCTTGCTCGACCGCACTGCGCCATGGCGACTCCGGCGGCAGCTTGTCCAACATTGCCTGCCAGGCCGTGGCCGCCTCCTTGGTGCGGCCCTCCTGCGCCAGCGCCATGACCAGGTAGAAGCTCGCCTTCGCATTGGCCGGGTCGAGTTTCAAGGCCGCCTCGAAGGCATTCTGTGCATCGGCCGAGACAATGCCGCCTGCCGCACCGGCGATCGCCTCGCCAAGACCGGCCTGGCGAACGGCGCTGTCGCCATCGAGGCGTATAGCGTTGCGATAGGCCGCCGCCGCATCGGAAAAGCGTTGCATGCGCAGATAGACTGGCGCGAGCACATCCCAGCCCCTGCCATCGGAAGGATTGGCGGCAAGATGGGCTTCGGCCCGCGCCACCAATTCGTCGACCGAACTGTCGGCCGGGTTCTTGGCCAACCGCTCGCTGAGCGGTTGCGACGGCAAATCGGGTGAGCCGAGCTGACTGTAAAGGCCCCAGCTGACCAGCGGCACTACCAGCACGGCCGCGGTTGCCACCAGCCTTGCCGCGACCGAGGCTCGGCCGACGGACGCCTGGTCCGTCGTTGCCGCATTGTCGAGGCGAAGGATGCGGCGAGCGATCTCGGCGCGCGCTTCGGCAGCTTCCGCCGGCTGGATCAAGCCACGCGCAGCGTCGCGGTCAAGCTCGGACAACTGGTCGCGATAGACTTCGAGATCGTGATCGCCGCTCGACGACGCGCCCTTCGAGCTGGCGGCCAGCGGCAGCAGCACCGCCAGGCTTGCACCCAGCGTGAGAATTGCGGCTATGACCCAGAACAGCATGGTTCTTCCAATAGTGGCAGAGTTCTGCCGTGCCAACACAGGCTTCCTGCGACGCTTTGACGGCAGGCGCGCCACATGTCCTTGATCGACATCAACCGACCGGATACCAACCGGACCCGTCTTTGATTAGGTCAGCGGTGTCCAGCTGCCGTCGGTGTTGCGGCAAGCGGTTCCACGCGCCGTCACTCCGGCCCCGCCGGTGAACACCGTCTGCGTGTACTGGCGGCAATCCTGCGAACCGACGCGATAGGGCTGTGCCGGAACCACCTCGCCATAGTGCGAAGCCTGGGCGCCCTTCCACGTTACCTTCTGGCCACTGGTCGTGTACTCGAGCGCCTTGTATTCAGCCTCGAGCGCACTGCGCTTCTCGGTCTCGCTGAGGCCGGCGCCGATCGACCCACCGATGAGGCCGCCGCCCATCGCCGAAATGATCGTCGTGGTCACCTTGCCGCTGGAAGGAGGCGTCGAGGCCGGTGTCACTGCTACGGTCGGCCCCTTGCCGCTCAAGGTGGTGCAGCCGGAAACGGCCAGCAATGCGGAAACAAGCGCGACGCGAATCTTCATGCCAACAACCGGTTTTCTTGAGTTGGAGCCTGTTATGAATGAGCCGGGGGCTGCGTCATCGGAGAAGCTGACGTGGCCATAGTATTGGTATTTGTCGGAAATTTGGCCGCTGCCGGCCAATCCGGGACCAATCGACATGCCGCCATAACATGCCCCATCCATCGATGTCGAATGGCCGTGGCTGAACATCACTGAAGGCTCCGCAATCGCACCACCGCCTTCAATCCGCCCATGCCGGACCGTTCGAGCGCCAGGACGCCTCCATACTCGTTGACGAGGTCGGCGACAATGGCCAGCCCCAGACCTGTTCCGGGCTTTGTCTCGTCCAGACGCCGTCCGCGCTTCAGCGCCTCGCGCGCCTTGTCCTCGGGAATGCCCGGGCCGTCATCCTCGATGCTGATCTCAAACAGGCCGGTCGGATCGTCCTTGCCGGTCAAAGGCACGACCGAGACCAACACCGCGCTTTTTGCCCATTTCATCGCGTTTTCGAGAAGATTACCAAGCAATTCCTCAAGGTCCTCGCGTTCACCGGCGAAGACGATTTCGGTCGCCGGCAATGACAGCGACAGGTTCGTCCGCGGATTGAGCTTCTGTAGAACCCGGACCATGCGCTGCACCAGCGGCGTCACCGGCGTGCGGTAGACGACGCTGTCGCGTTGTGCCGCGACGCGGGCGCGCTGCAGATAGTGCTCGACCTGCTTCTGCATGGAAGCGGCCTGTTCGGTGATCAGCTGTCCCTTGGCGCCGCCAAGCGCCCTGCCCTCGTTGAGCAGCACCGCGAGCGGCGTCTTCAGCGAATGGGCGAGATTGCCGACCTGGGTTCGCGATCGCTCGACGATGCGCCTGTTGTTTTCAATCAACGCATTGGTTTCGTTCGCAAGCGGTTCGATCTCGGCCGGAAACCGGCCGTCGAGCCTCTGCGCTGTGCCCTCGCGCACCATGGCAAGCGCGTTCCTGACCCGGCGCAGCGGCTGCAGGCCGAGCAGAATGGCGATCGCGTTGATGGCGATCATGCCGACGCCGAACAGGCTGAGATAAGTCAGCAGGCGGCGCTGGAAGGTGGCGATTTCCTGTTCGAGCTCGCTCTGGTTGCCCATGACGCGGAAGCGCGCGGCGCGGTTCTTGGAATCGAGAACGAATTCGCTCTCGAACACTTCGAGCTGCTCGCCGTCGATGCCTTCGGCCGCATAGCTGCGCTGGAAGCTGGCGTTGAACGGCACATCGGCAACGCTCGGCGACGGTATCGTCGTGGTCATCGAAGACGAGTGGAGATCGCCATGTACGCCTTCCGAGGCGGGCTCCACCGACCAGTACCAGCCCGAATTCGGCTCCGAGAACCGGAGATCACCGAGGTCGGGAGCGCCGGTGAGTGCACCGTTGTCGGAAATACCGATGGAGCCGATCAAATTAAACAGGTGCGCCGAAAGCAGGCTGTCGAAGCCGCGCTCGCTGGCCTGGCGGTAGAGCGTGGTGATCAGGGTGAAGATGACGACGAGCGTCACGATCGCCCAGACCGTGGAAAAGGCGATGACGCGGAACGTCAGCGAACGCGGCCACAAACGCAGCGAAAGCGGCGTCCTTGCGATTGATTTGAGCGGTTCCGAGTTACGCCTCCGGCTCACGCATGCGGTAGCCCATGCCGCGCACGGTTTCGATCATGTCGATGCCCATCTTCTTGCGCAGCCGCCCGACAAACACCTCGATGGTGTTGGAATCGCGGTCGAAATCCTGGTCATAGAGATGCTCGACCAGTTCGGTGCGCGAGACGACCTCGCCCATATGGTGCATCAGATAGGCAAGCAGGCGGAATTCGTGCGATGTCAGTTTCAGCGGCACGCCGTCGACATCGGCCTTTGACGCCTTGGTGTCGAGGCGCAGCGGTCCGCAGGTCAGTTCGGACGAGGCATGGCCGGCGGCGCGCCGGATCAGGGCCCGGAGCCTCGCCAGTACCTCTTCGATGTGGAACGGCTTGGTGACATAGTCGTCGGCGCCGGCATCGATGCCGGAGACCTTGTCGCTCCAGCGGTCGCGCGCCGTCAGGATCAGCACCGGCATCTTGCGGCCGCCGCGCCGCCAACGCTCGACCACGCTGATACCGTCCATCTGCGGCAGTCCGATGTCGAGCACGACGGCGTCGTAGGGCTCGGTGTCGCCGAGGAAATGGCCTTCCTCGCCGTCGAAGGCGCGGTCGACGACGTAGCCGGCATCGACCAGCGCATCCGATATCTGCCGGTTGAGATCCTTGTCATCCTCGACGACGAGTACGCGCATGCGGAGTTCGATACCTGTTGAAGAGCTAGGGTCAGGTATAGGCCGATTCCGGCGGCCTGGGAAACGGAGGTCTGTAAAATGGAAGAGTGGGTCAGTTCAGCGGAACGACGATTTCGGAACGGCGCGGACGTTGTCCGTCCTTGCCAGGAACGAGCACGACAATGACACAGACAGGCTGGCCGCCACGTGTCGATTGCGAGGCCTTGGCCAGCGTTCCGCCATTCTGTTCGGCCACCTGCTGACCGATCGCGTAGCAATCGGACGCCGCCAGCAGGATCGGGCTGGCCTGGTCGGGCGCGATGACCGGCATCGCCATCGCCTGCGACGCAAACAGCCCGGCAGCACAGAGCGCCAGTGTCGCGGTTCGGAAGTGGGAGCGAAGCGTTTTCATGGTCGACGTTGTAACGCATCGGTGCTGAACGTGAAATGAACAGTGAACGGCGCCGAAAACATCCTCGCCACACCCCTGCAACGCGAGACAGTCAACCTGGGATTTCACCGCGTCAACCGTGAAATCCCGCGAGAGTCCAGTCTAGACTCCGTTTCGACCATATTGAAAGCGTATCAGGCGTTTTCCTGCGTTATCGCGCGAAAACGCAGCAGCCCGTGATGCACGAGCAGATCCTCGTCGTGGCGAACCTCGCTGAATTCGAGCGACAGTCGTGTCTGGCCGTGGGCGCCAATCTCCAGCGCCGCATTGGCGAGCCGCGCTTTGATAGCGTCCATGATGGCAAGTGTTTCGGCTTCCCCCTGGGCTTTCGACCAGACATGCAGAGTGACCAGCTGATCGTTATTGTTCTCCGCGCCCGTATCCCAGTCAAAGGCAGAGGTCTGGCCACAAGTCACGTAGGGAAAAGCGGCATTGTCGGTTGCCCGTTCGAGCAATCCCGCGCCGCCCAGCAAGGTCGACAGGGCTGCATCGCTTTTGAGCCTCAGAAACAGTGCCTGCTGCAAATCGCCGGGCGCGGTCATCGTCCTCTTCCTCTAGCCTTTGCGCTGCCGACCATTGCCTTTCGGAAGCCTGCCTGCGTTCTGCATATTGTGTCAGATATAACCATTCGACGCGCGGAGGCGATGGCGATTCGTCATAGAACTGATGAATGCTGATACGACTTCGCCAACAACGTCGTCAGGGGGCGCCGAGCAGCCTTGCGATCTAGGCAGGATTGGCCGCGTCTCGGTGAGGTTTGTTTTGTCTGACACCATCTGGCCACGCCTCTGGCCACGCCCCTGGACATCAGTTTTCGGATAGCGGCTTGTTCCAGCCGCATTTAAAGGCCAGTATCTAACGTGCCTTCAAGGCGTCCGCTGCGGTCCCACTGTGACCAAACGCGACACCATTTCCGTCGGGCTTGGTCGATAACCAAGAGCGTCGGAGCTTTTGGGCTGGCCGGCGTACCCCAGTCAGCCACCGCGATCCTCGAAGGCGATGGCGGCTTTTCATCAAGTCGTGAAAGAGTGACGTGGTCCGTCACCCGACGAAAAGGCGAGGCTTTTCCTCGGCAAATTCGCGGAGCGAGCTTGAAGAGGAGGCAGCCCACGAGCGGGGTCTGCCAAAAACAAAGCAAGATGCGAGGTCGAATGCGATGCAGTCCACCCCCCACAAAATCCCAGTTTCCATCATTATTCCGAACTACAATTACGCGCGTTTCCTTGAACGTAGCATCGACAGCGCGCTGGAGCAGGACCACGACGATGTCGAAGTCATCGTCGTCGACGATGCATCGCAGGACAATTCCACGACGATCATGAAATCCTACGGCGACAGGATCCTCGCTTGTCCGCGACGAAAGAATGGCGGGCACGCGGCCGCCTTCAACACCGGCTTTGCCGCGAGCTCGGGCCGAATCGTCCTCTTCCTCGACGCCGACGATTATCTTTATCCGGAAGCCGTCTCCAGGATCGTCGACACCTGGGACGAGGCAACCGCCCAGGTGCAATCCAGATTGCACATCGTCGATGACCGGCAACGCATCAAGGACGTCTTTCCGCCGCCGGAACTGCCCTTCGACAGCGGCGATGTCATGCCGAAACTTATGCGCAAGGGGCGCTACCAGACGACCGTAACCAGCGGGCTGGCCTTTGACCGGACGACCCTGGAATCGATCATGCCGATTCCGGAATCGGATTTTCGCCAGGGCGCCGACGGCTATCTTGCGACGCTGGCGCCGCTGTATGGTCACGTTCAGTCCATCGATGAATGTGTCGGCGCTTACCGAATCCACGGCGCCAACCATTCGGTTTTCGGTGAAAAGCTCGCCGAACGGGCACGCTGGCGGGTAGAGCACGATTTCCACCGCATGGAGGCGCTGTCGGACCAGGCATCGCAGGCCGGCCTGACCGTCGTGCCGGCAGAAATTGTTCGCCATGATCCGGTCCATCTGGAAGAACGGCTGGCATCGCTCTGCGCGGACAGGCACCGGCACCCCGTGGCCGACGATTCCCGCCTGGCGCTAGCGGCCGCGGGCGCTGTCGCCAGCCTCGAAATGACGGCGTCCCTGCGCCGCCGTGCCGTGCTTGCCGCCTGGTTCCTGTCGGTCGGCATGCTGCCGCGGCAAATGGCCATGGCGGTGCTGTCGTGGAAGCTCGACGCATCGTCCCGACCAACATTCCTTGCCCGCCTGTCCAGGACAATCCGCCGCGCGATGGGGTAGCCCGAAGCCCTTGTGGGCGAGATGTCCGGCGGGATGGGAGGAAAGCTTTGCCCGAAGGTCTTAAGCGGGCCTGCGCCACGCTTTGCCTTCTCACTGCCCCGCGTTCATCCGGTTCACGAAGCTGCGCACCGCCAGCACCAGCACCGTGATGATGATCAGGATCACCGAGAGTGCGGCGATCGCCGGGTCGATGTTGTCGCGCAGGCCCATCCACATCAGCCTGGGCAGCGTGATGGCGTTGACCGAGGTGATGAACAGCGTGACGCCGATTTCTTCCCAGGACAGCACGAACGACAAAAGCGCCGCGGTGACGATGCCGAACTTGATGTTGGGCATGATGATGCGGGTGGCCCGCTCCCACACCGAGGCGCCGAGGCCCCGCGCGGCAAGGTCGATGCGCCGGTCGAGCTGGCTGAGCGAGACCAGGATCAGAACGGTGGCGAACGGCACGGTCATCACCGAGTGGGCCATGGCGACACCCAGCCAGGTGTCATAGCCGAAGAACGAGCTGAAGCCCGAGATCGAGGTGAGCAGGAAGTAGAGCGTGATCGCCGAGACCACGGGCGGCACCACCATCGGCAGCAGCACGAAGCCGACGAGTGCCGCGGTGAAGCGCGGCTGGAACATCCACACGCCGAGGCTGAAGCACAGCGCCAGCACGGTGGAAAAGGCACTGCTGACGATGCCGATGCGGATGCTGAGCAGGATCGATTGGAGCCAGCGCGGATCCTCGACCAGCGACCGGTAGTGGCGCAGGGACAGTTCGCCCGACGGCATCGCCAGCATGCGGCTCGGCGTCAGCGACACCGGGATGACGGCGAGCAGCGGCATCAACAGGAACAGCGCGACGAAGGCGGCGATGATCAGCGAGACGGGACCGGGCCGATAGGTCGGCATCAGATCAGCTGCTTCGGTCTGACATAACGGAACAGCAGCGCCATCAGCGCGCCGACGAACAGCACCAGCACCACGCTGATCGCAGCGCCCAGGCCCCAGTCCGGGCTCTGGAAGATGCGCAGATAGATCAGCTCGGCGATCATCACGCTGCGGCCGCCGCCAAGGATCGCCGGCGTGACGAAGAAGCCGAGCGAAAACACAAAGACGATCATCGCCGCACCGATGATGCCGGAGCGCGTCATCGGTACGAACACCGTCCAGAAGGTGCGCATGCGGCTGGAGCCGAGGCCGCGCGCGGCCAGCAGCACGCGGTCGTCGAGGCTGCGCATGGCCGATGCCAGCGGGAAGACGGCGAAAGGAATGAGGAAATGCGTCATGCCGACGATGACGCCGAATTCGTTGCGCACCAGCGCCAGCGGTTCGGAAATGAAGCCGATCGCCTGCAGCCACGTGTTGATCAGGCCGCGATTGGACAGCAGCGCCACCCAGCCGAAGGCACGGGTCAGGACGGAAATCCAGAAGGGTACTAGAATGCAGAACTCGGCGATCAGGCGCTGTGCCGGGGTTCCGCGCACCCAGACGACGGTGATGGCGTAGGCAGCGGCCACCGAAACCACGGTGACGATCGCCGCGATGCGCAGCGTGCGGATGAACACCGACTGCACCAGATCGTCGGTGAGCAGTGCGTTATACTGGCCGAGCCCGGGCGTCGGCAGCGTAAAGCTCCATTTGACGACGCCGAGGAACGGCCAGGCATAGGCGAGGACAAGAAACAGGAGCAGCGGCGCCATCAACAGCGCCGCGCCCATCCTGTCGGAGAGATAGGATCTCATTTCGACCCGATCATCCCGGCCCTGGTCAGGCCGAGATGATCTTGGTGTATTCGTCGAGCGCTGCCCCGTAATTCTTGGCGTACCAGTCCATGTCGAGCGCGATCTGCTTCTTCATGTTCTCGGGATCGACCGGGTTGATGCGCTTTTTGTCGGCGGGGATCAGCGCGTCGGTAGCTGGATTTGCAGGACCCTGGCCGAGCTTGTCGAACATGACCAGCTGCTTTTGCGGGTCTTGGGTGCTGGCGATGAACTTCATCGCCGCGTCCTTGCCGCCAGGATTGCCCTTGAGCACGGCGAGCGCGCCGGGCGAGATCAGGCCCTGGTCCCAGATGAACTTGATCTTGCCGCCCGAGTCCTGCTCGATCAGTGAAGCGCGCGTCGACCAGACGATCGCCATCGAGGCCTCGCCATTGAGCAGCACGCTCTGGCTTTCGGCACCGCCGCCCCAATAGGCGACGACGTTTTCCTTGAAGGCGGCGATCTTGTCATGCGCGCGCTTGAGATCGAGCGGATAGAGCGACGCCGGCGCGATGCCGTCGGCCAGCAGGGCGGCTTCCCAGCTCGACACGCCCCATTTGTAGAGCGAGCGCTTGCCGGGGAATTTCTTCACGTCGAAGAAATCGGCCATGCCGGTCGGCGCGTCCTTGCCGTACTTCTCGGAGTCGTAGGCGATGACATAGGAGAAGAAATAGGTCGAGGCGGCGTATTCCCAGCCAAAGCCTTCGCGCATCTTCTTCTTGTCGACGATCGCATAGTCGATCGGCTCGAGGGCGCCCTGGGCGCCGAGCGTGATGGCCGAGAACGGGTCGACGTCGACGAGGTCCCAGGTCGGCGCGCCGCTCTTGAACTGCGCAGCGATGGCGCCTTCGGTCGGCCCCGAGCCATCCATCTTGACGGTGATGCCGGTTTCCTTGGTGAAGGGCTGGCCGTAGGCGGCGTCGTAAGCCGTGATGGCGTCACCGCCCCAGTTGACCAGCACCAGTTCCTTGGCCGCGGCAAAGACACCGGTCGAGCGCAGCATCATCGGCGTGCCGGCCAGCACGAATGCTGCCAGCTGCGTGAATTGGCGGCGCGAGATTTCGCCGCGACCTGCCCTGGCAGACAGGCTCTCGATGGCTTGTTTCTTGGTATCGTGTGTCATGTCAGTTCCCCTTTTTTGTCGTTGATAGTACCGCAAAGTGGTGGGCACGTGTCTCGCCACACCGTTGGTCATTGTCCTCCATGCGGAAGGAGGAAACCCTTTTCAGCCGGCCAGGTGAGCCAGACGGAGTTGCCCTTGCTGAGCGCGGCCGCCGCTATCTCGTTGGGCACGGAGACCGTGACCTTGGCGCCTTGCCGCGTCGTCAGGTCAAGCCGCGTTGCCGCGCCGAGATAGGTGGAGTTGGTCGCTGTCGCGGCGATGCCGTTCTCACCGGCCGCCGCCTCCCCTGATATCGACATGTACTCGGGCCGGATCGCCAGGATCGCATCGCCGCGCACCGCCTCGGCCTTGCAACGCACGGAGACCGCACGGTCTTCGCAGAGGCCGGTCAAGCCATTGTCGGCCGGGCGGACCCCCTTCAGCGGCAGCATGTTGATCTCGCCGAGGAACTCGGCGACGAAGCGGTTGTCCGGCCGGTCGTAGACCTCGTCGGGCGCTCCGACCTGCAGCAGTTTGCCATGGTTGAAGATGGCGACGCGCGACGACAGCGCCAGTGCCTCGCTCTGGTCGTGGGTGACGAAGACGAAGGTGGTGCCGGTCTCCTGGTGCAGCCGCTTCATCTCGGCCTGCATCTGGCCGCGCAGACCCTTGTCCAGTGCCGAGAACGGTTCATCGAGCAACAGCACGCCAGGCTCGAACACCAGCGCGCGCGCCAGTGCCACGCGCTGCTGCTGACCGCCGGAAAGCTGCGCCGGCAGCTTTTTCTCGTGGCCCTTGAGGCCGACGCGTTCGATCATCTCGCCGACACGGCGCTTGATGTCGGCCGCCGATTTCTTGCGCACCTTGAGGGGAAAGGCGATGTTGGCCTCGACGCTCATATGCGGGAACAGCGCGTAGCCCTGGAACACCATGCCGGCGGCGCGTTGCTCGGCCGGCCGGTCGGCGATGTCGACGCCGTCGCTGAACAGCCGGCCCTCGCTCGGCTGCACGAAGCCGGCAAGGATCATCAGGAATGTGGTCTTGCCCGAACCGGACGGTCCGAGCAGGGTCAGGAACTCGCCGCGGCCGATATCGAGCGACAGATTGTCCAATGCACGGAACGAGCCGAAGCTCTTGCCGATCCCAATTGCCTTGATCTCTGCGGCCCGGCCGGGTTGCTGCATCCTGCCTGTTTCCTCGGTTCAGGAGAAATCGTAGGGCAGCGCGCGGCCTCACCGCAACCGAATAGTTTTCGCCTGATCGGCAAATTTGATTCATCTATCCAATCGATGGCGGCCGTGGTCGGCTATACCCGGGCGTGGCGCCCGTGGTCCGCCATGCCCTTGGCATTGCTCTCCGCGAGCTTCGACCGCAACCATCTGGCAAAGGCGTCGAGCACCGGATGCGTGGCCTTGGCGTGTTCGGAGACCAGGAAGTACGAGCGCGGCGATTTGATCGCGATATCGAATGGACGCACCAGCCTGCCTTCGGCCAGCGCTTTGCCACTGGTCAGTTCGTCGCCCATAGCCATGCCCTGGCCGGCGATCGCGGCCGAGAAGACGAGATTCATGTCCGAAAAGAATATGCCGCCCTCCGGGTCGGGGTTCTCGACCTTCGACAAGGCCAGCCAGCGCGCCCAGTCCTCGGTATCGCCGAGATGCAGGAGGTTGGCGCGCAAAACGTCGGCTGGCTTCGAAAATCCACCGACCTTGTTGAGCAGCGTCGGGCTGCACAGCGGCGTGAACGAAATCTCGCACAGAAGCTCGACCGCGCGGTTCGGCCAGTTGCCGACGCCAAATGCGATGAAGGCATCGGCGTCGGCATTGCTGACATCATCCAGCCGGCGTGGCGTCAGGACGCGCAGCGCCACGTCAGGGTACATCTGGCGGAACTCGCCGATATGGGTGCACAGGAACAACGAGGCGAAGCCCGGCGTGCAACTGACGCTGAACGAGCCGCCAACGCCCGTGCCAGCATGGCGCGTCACCGCGTCGCCCAGCACGGTCAACGCCTTGCGCACATCGCTGGCGTAGCGCTGGCCGCGCGGCGTCAGTGCCACGCCCTTGCCGATGCGTTCTAGCAGGTCGAAGCCGAGGTCGCGCTCCAGCAGCCGAAGCTGGTGGCTGACGGCGCTGCGGGTCAGGTGCAACTCGTCGGCGGCGCGCCAGACGCTGCCGTGACGAGCGAAGCTGTCGAGCGCACGCAGTGCTTGTGTCGATGGTATGCGCAAGAGACCTCAGGTGAACCGAATTTGCATGAGCCGGAAAAACATATCACTTTTTGGCGGACCGCTTCACTGCTTTCTTCTGAGGCCATGGAGAAAGCGGTCACCACTTCGGCGCAAGCAACAGCGCTTGCCTGTCTTGACGACATCCGGCCGCTGCTGTCGGCGTGGACGCGCACCATTTTCGACTTCGGCGAGACTGCATGGCGCGAGTATCAATCCTCTGCCTGGTATGTGGAGAGACTGAAGCGCGAAGGCTTTTCCGTCGAGGAAGGTTCCGGCGGCATGCCCACAGCCTTCTGCGCGCATTGGACAAACGGCGCCGGTCCGACCATCGGCATGTATGCCGAATACGACGCCGTGCCGGGCAATTGCCAGGATGCGGCGACCGTCAGGCGCCCTCGCCCGGGCCTTGGCGAACATGCGGGTGGCCATACCGACCCGCATTCGGGACTCGGCATTTCAAGCCTCGGCGGGCTGCTGGCGACCAAGGCGGCGATGCAGCGCCACGGCATACCGGGCACGCTGCGCTTCACCGGCGAACCGGCCGAGAAGGTGCGCGGATCAAAGCCGATCCATGCCGCCAAGGGTTATTATGACGGCCTTGCCGGCATGATCTCCTTCCATCCGTTTTACATGCTGCCGCTCTGCAACACGGCGCGCTGGGACACGCATTGCGGCGCGGCTTACGCGATGATCTATCGCTTTGTCTGCGACCAGCCGGAGCGCTGGCTGCGGTTGGCGGGCGGCGCAGCGCCCATTCCGCAGGCGCATTCGGCGGTGCGCGCGCCCGGCGCCAACGATGCGCTCATGATGATGTACATGGCGTCCAAGGCGCTGCGCGATTCCATGCTGCCGCACCAGGGTGGCTGGTCGATCAGTGAGGCGATCCTGACCGCCGGCCAGGCGACCGCCGACAACCTGCCGGCAGGATTGGCCGAGATCCAGTACATGATCCGCGTGCCGACCTTGGCGATGGCCGAGCAGATCACCGCCGTGCTCGACCGCAATGCCGAGGCCGCTGCCAGCATGAGCGGCTGCCGCCATGAGCGGCACTGGGTGTCGAAGTCGCGGCCGGGGCTGGCCAATCACACCATGGCCGAAATCGCTTATGAAGCGCTGTCGACCGTCGGGCCGCCGCGCTGGGACCAGGACGCCAAGGCAGTCGCGCGCGACATACAGGTCAATGCCGGGCGAATGGCGAGTGACGAGCCGTTCATCGAAGAACTCGAACGCCTGATCGAGCCGCGGGCGGCGGAGGCGATCCTGCGCCGCGATCTGCCGCCCTCGCAGGTGAATTCGACCTCGGACGATTACACCGATATGAGCTGGCATGCGCCGACTGCGCGCTTCTATGTCGCCCGCCCGGCGCTGCGCTCGGAGACCGGCTACCCCTATCCGTCATGGGTAATGAATGCGCTGGGCGGCATTCCTGCCACCATCGACCCAATGGTCGTCTGCGCGTCGAAGACCATCGCGCTGGCAGCCCTTCGCCTGCTGGAGGACAAAACCGCCCGCGGTGCGGCGATGGACGAGTTCGTCACCCGCACCGGCGGCGGCATCGGCGGTTCGAACTGGATCGCGCCGCTCTGCGACTACGAGCCGCCGATTGGATTCCGCTGGCCGGAATATGTCACCACCCCACGCGGGCGGGACTGGTGGATCCCGAACAATCAGTCACCCCAAGCCACCTCACGAGGAGCACCCCATGACCGTTCATGACCGTATTGTCGCCGAGCCGTTTTCGCTGCAGCGCCGCAATCCGGCCGGCGGCACCAAGCCGCTGACCGCCTGGGGCTTCGCCAACGAGACCGACGTCCTGACCGAAGTCTTGCTCGGCTCGCCCAATTTCCTGCGTCACCTGTCGACCAGCTCGCTGTCGCGCAAGCATCTGCGCGAGGCGCCCTGCAACGTCCAGATCGCGCAAGCGCAGCACAAGGACCTCGTCGCCGCCTACGAACATTTCGGCGTCAACATCCACTGGCACGAACCGACACCCGAACTGCCGATGCAGGTCTATTCCCGTGATTCCAGTGTGATGACGCCTTATGGCGCCGTCATCACCGCGATGGCCAATTGGTGGCGGCGCGGCGAGAACTACGCCGCAATCCGCACCTACGAAAAGCTCGGCATCCCGATCTACGACATGGTCACGGCAGGTACTTTCGAGGGCGGCGACTTCAACGTCATCGAGGATGGCGTCGTGCTGATCGGCTGCGGCGGCGCCCGCACGCAAGAGGAAGGCGCTCGCCAGGTGCAGGCCTGGTTCGACAAGGAAGGCTGGGAGACCCGCATCGCCTTTATCGACGAGTACTATGTCCATATCGACCTGATGGTGGTGCCGATCGCCGAAAAACTGACCGCCGTTTGCCTCGCCTGCACTGAACCCGGCATCGTCGACTGGCTGAAGGGCAAGGGGCACGAGATCATCGACGTGCCGTTCCAGGACACGATGGCGCTCGGCTGCAACTTCATGTCGCTGGGCAAGGACCGGGTGATCGCGCCGACCTCCAGCCAGACGCTGATAGGTCAGCTCAAGGCACGCGGCTTCGAGGTCGCGGCCGTCGACATGAGCGAGATCTCCAAGACCGGCGGCGGCATCCACTGCATGGCACAGGCGCTGAAGCGCGAACCGGCCTGAGGGGCGGAGCCCCATTCGCGAGCATTGAAACGGCGGGCCCGGCGCTTGCCATGGACGGGTCCGTGATTGCGATCCTGCGCATTCCTCCATTTTTCATAGGATGGACATCGCATAGGATCAGTTTTACGAGTCAGCCCAACCAGCGGAGATGTTCGCGCCCCCAGATGAACAAGATCGATACCCACAACAGCAAGGGCGACGAGCGCTCGACCGCCACCAGCCTCTTGCGGCTCGGCACGCGGTTGAAACTTTCCCGGCAGACGCGCGGGCTGACCTTGAAGGCGCTCGCTGCTGCCGCGAACTGCTCAGAAAGCCTGCTTTCCAAGGTCGAGAACGGCAAGGTCTCGCCCTCGCTTCCCATGCTCCACCGGCTTGTCGAGGTGCTCGGCACGAACATCGGCTGGATGTTCGAGGAGTCGGATGGCGAGGAAGGCATCGTCTTTCGGGCTGGATCGCGGCCGTTGATAGCGCTCGATCCGCTTCGGCGCGGCGAAGGTATTTCGCTCGAGCGTGTCATCCCGTATTCGCCCGGCCATCTCCTGCAGTGCAACATCCATCATATCGAAGCGGGCGGTGAGAGCGCCGGCCCGATCCAGCATGCCGGCGAGGAAGTCGGCTATCTCCTGGAAGGTGCGATCGAATTGATGGTCGGCGAAAAAACGTTTCGCCTGTCCGCCGGCGATTCCTTCGTCTTCAACTCCGAACTGCCGCACTGGTACCGCAATGTCGGAGATGAACGCGCCAGCATTTTCTGGGTGAACACGCCAGCGACATTCTGATCCGGCGCATCCGCCCATTTCTTTTCGTTGGCGCTAATTCAAGTCACTTGACAAGAAATCAAGTACCTTGAATTATGCCTCTGCGCTCAGTCGCCAGGTGAGCCCGATCAAGGGCCTTTTCCGTAAAACCAAGGGGAACCGGAATGCGTCTTACCAAGATCCTTTCAGGCTGCACCGCAGCCATCGCCATGACCCTCGCCCTCGGCTCTGCTTCCGCCATGGCCGAGACCTATGCGCTGGTGACCATCAACCAGCAGGCCCTGTTCTTCAACCAGATCAATGACGGTGCAACAGCTGCTGCAAAGGCCGCCGGCGTCGACCTCGTCATCTTCAACGCCAACAATGTACCAAGCGCGCAGAACGACGCGATCGAGAATTACATTACCCAGAAGGTCGACGGCATCATTCTCGTCGCCATCGATGTCAACGGTGTGAAGCCGGCCATCACCGCGGCCAAGGCCGCCGGCATTCCGGTCATTGCCATCGACGCGCAGATCCCGAACGGCGACAACGTCGCCTTCGTCGGCGTCGACAACACCAAGGCCGGCGAGGATATCGGCAAGTTCTACGCCGAATACGTCAAGACCAAGCTGAACGGAACCGCCAAGATCGGCGTTGTCGGCGCGCTCAATTCGTTCATCCAGAACCAGCGGCTCGACGGCTTCAAGAAGGCCGTCACCGACAGCGGCCAGAAAGTCACCTTCCTCGACACGGTCGACGGCCAGAACGTGCAGGACGTAGCCCTGTCCGCCGCCGAGAACCTTATGACCGCCAATCCCGACATGACGACGCTTTACGCAACCGGCGAGCCGGCTCTGCTCGGTGCGGTTTCCGCCGTCACCAGCCAGGGCCGTACCGGCGATGTCAAGGTGTTCGGCTGGGACCTGACCAAGTCGGCGGTGCAAGGTCTCGAAGAGGGCTGGGTGGTCGCCGTCGTCCAGCAGGATCCGGCTGGTGAAGGCAAGGCAGCGGTTGAAGCCTTCGGCAAGCTCAAGAAGGGTGAGAAGATCGATCCGATCATCAATGTTCCGATCACCATCGTGACCAAGGAAAATGTCGGCCAGTTCAAGGACATGTTCAAGTAGCATCCTCCCCGGACCGGCCGGGCCCCGCGAATGCATTGTGGTTTGAGTGGGGCGCCGGGGCCCCAGTTTCATGGTGGGGTGGGGGACAGGCACCCGGTGTTTGGGTGG